>NZ_CP095491.1:2103671-2404195 GCF_023028105.1 Halosolutus gelatinilyticus | reverse complement strand
GGATCTCCTCGAGGACCGTGGCGCGATCGACGTCCGCGAGGCTCAGGCGTTCGAGCGGGACGCCCCCGTCGGCCTCGATCCGCTCCGCGATCTCCGAATCCCGGAACACGGGGACGTCACGCTGGACCTCCCGGACGACGATGTAGCCGAGGAGAACGAAGAACATTCCGACGAGGAGGGCACCGTGGACGGCGGTGAGCGTCCCAGCGAGGACGAAGGGGACGAGGACGAACGGGGAGAGCACGAACAGCAGCAGATAATCGCGCGGAACGTCGACGGGAAACGGCCGGACGATCGCCGCGACGGCCAGGGGGATGCCGGTGATCGCGAGTGCGGTCCCGAGCGCGGTCCCGAGCGCGACCCCTTCGAGTCCGCCCGCCCCGAACACCAGCGCGACGGCGGTGTCGTCGAACTCGAACCCCGTCAGGACGAGCGCGAGCGCGAAGATCGAGACGCCGAGACCGATCGCCGTTCTGGTAAGATAACTGATTAGTTTCTCGACGCTGTAGGTGAGCACGATCGCACCGCCGACGAGAACGGCGTACGCGAGCCACGTCCCCTGTCCCTCGATAGCACCCTCGACGAGGTCCTCGATCATGGGCCATACCATGTTGAATGCCACCATATAACTATCATGTCAGATAGAGAATTCCGGTGGAAAACTATACACGCGATCGTCCCGGCGAGCGACGACCGGCGCGCAATCGAGATCCGTTTCGGCTCCGTCGACGAGTAGCCGGACCGATCGCCGGCCGACTCGTCGACGGGGCCGGCTAATCGTCCGCGACGGCGGTCGCCGTCTGACCCGTCGGTTCGTCGACGAGCCATCCGCCGGTGGTGGCCTCCTCGGCCACGTCGGGTTGGAACACCCAGGCGCTCACCGCCAGGATCGGGATCATCGTGACCGCGACGACCGCGTATCCCGCGTGGAGGGTCGGCAGAAACGGTGCGGCGAAGAGCAGCGGGTAGATCGACCCGCCGGAAGAGCCGATGCCGCCGACGACGCCGGCGACCGCGCCCGAATCGTTCGGGAACATCGCGGGAACCTGGGCGAAGATCGCGCCCTCGGCGAATGCACACCCCGTGCCGACGAGGAACCCGGCGACGACGGCGGCGTAGACGTTGCCGGTCATCCCGGCGGCCGTCATCCCGAGCATGGCGAGCACGACGAACACGAGCGTCGCGAAGGTCCACTGCTCGCGATAGCGGCCCTCGAACCACGGGAGGAGGTTCCGCTCCTTCCGCGCGACGAGATCGCTGACGTAGCCGCCGATCGGACGGAGGAATCCGGCCGCGACGGAGAACGTCGCGGCGAACGTGGCCGCGACGACGATGTCGCCCTGGCCGAACGCCTCGCGATAGTAGGTTCCCAGCCAGCCGTTCATCGCGAGTTCGAGGCCGAACGACATGACGTAGGCCACCGAGAGCACGACCGCGCCGTAACGGGTGGCGATGTAACACCACCGTTCGAAGCTCACGCCGGCTTTCGTCGACTCCCGCTTTTCGGCGCTCTTTGCGGCGTCGCCGAAGACGACGTACACGACGCCGAGGACGATCGCGAGGACGCCCGTGTAGAAGAACGCCGCTCGCCAGTTCGCGTCGAACAGGGGCCCGACGTACCCCTCGCCGAAGATCCGCGGCAAAGTGAAGTACGCGCCCAGCCCCGCGCCGGCGTTTCCGATGCCGGCGAAGATCCCCTCCGCCGTCCCCAGTTCGTCGGCGTCGGTCTGGTCGGCCCAGAATCCCGCGGTCGGCTCCTTGTGAACGATCCGACGGGGAATCCCGAGGTGGTTGGCGAGCGCGCGAACCTCGGCCTTGTACAGGTCGCCGATCGGATACGCGTCGGTGGCGCCGTCCCCGTACTTCGTGAAGTAGCCGAGCAACAGCTCCGATCGGTTCGCAGTTCCGAGTACCAGTCGGGATCGGCTGTTCGCCGCGTAGTACGCACAGCACATTCGCAATCGCGCGACCGCGTTCCCGACCTCGATCGGCGCCCCCGCCGATCGCACTCGTTCGTTCCCGGACGCCTCGGTCCCGAGTTCGTCGACGATCGTCCGCCGAAACGCCTCGAAAACCGGGCGTAACTGCAGTTCTTCGAACTCGATCCCCAATCCCGCGGCGATCGTTCGAGCGTCGCTCACGTCGGCCTGCTCGGCCTTGTGACACGGGAGACCGAGGCCGAGCACGCGATCGACGCCGAGCGCCTCGACCGCCAGCGCCGCCGTCACGGTCGAGTCGATCCCGCCGCTCATCGCCACGACGACGCCGTCCGCGTTCGCGTCGGCGACGAGCGATCGAACGCCGGCGCAAATTCGCGCCCGGATTTCATCGAGCGCTCTCTCGTCCGTGAGGAACGGCCGGCCGGTACGATCCTGCTCCGAATAGATGAACGTCTCCTTATTCTCGATCATCGATGACGTTCAGGGCAATATCAGAGAGTTAGTTAAACATTTGTCCCGACCAAACTCATATACCTTAAATAACTAGTCCGATCCACCGAGACGGGCTGCCTCGAGCGCCCGCTCACGACTCTCCCGAGTCGCCGCTTCCGTCGATCGGATCGGCCTGGAGGAGGAACGTCCGCTCCGGCGGCGGCGCGATCCGCAACTCGAGGGACCTGGTGAGTCGGTAGTACTTGCGGTTGCCGCGCATGTACCACTCGACGAGGTCGGCGTCCTCGAGCGTCGAGAGGTGGTGAACCGCGGTCGCGCCGTCCATCCCCGTCGACTCCGCGAGTTCGGAGACGTACCGCGGCCCGCGGGAGAGTTCACGAAGGATTTCGAGCCGCGTCCCGTTCCCTAGCACCTCGATCAGTGACATGTGCACACAGTGGGCGCCCGGCGCAAGAAGGATTTCGCAGGTACGGACCCCGTACATACAGGATTCGACGAACGTTGGTCCAGGTTTATGCTCGTACGCGTGCTACCGAGTGGCATGTCCGATCGAGTTACGCTCCCGGAGGACCGCGATCGCGACCGCCGGACGATCACCGACGGCTTCTTCGAACGGGAGGTGTACCTCTCCCGGCAGGAAACGGCCGCCTTCCTCCGTGATCTCGCCGATCAGATCGAGGCCGATACGTCGGTGACGATCGCGGGCGACGAGTGGGAAATCCCCTTCGAGTACCGCGATCCGATCGAGGTCGAGATCGAGTTCACGAGCCAGCGCGAGCGCGAACTCGAGGTCGAGGTCGAGTTCACCGAGTCGCGCGACGGATCGGGATTGTCGGTTCGGTAGTGCCGGCGCGCCGTCCGATGGCGGCCGACGCCGCGATCGACCGGTGCCGGTTACACGGGATTCTCAGTCCTTCCAGAGCCGCCAGAGCGCCCGGTACAGCGTCCACGCGTCGCAATCGAGGCGACCGCACGCCGATCGGCAGGCGTCGAGGTACGACTCGTAGGCCGCGATCGACGGCGGATCGGGATAGGGGTCGGCCAGTTCTCCGTGCTCGCAAAGCGCCGACCACTCCCGCTCGCCGACCGCGAGACACGCCTCGGGATCGGAAAACTGCAGGAACGCCGAGCCGACCGGCACGTCGACCCCCTCGAGAGCCGTCAGCCGATCGAGCCGATCGGCCGGGTCCGGCGCGCCCGCGACCGCGACGATCGCGTCTCGGACGTCCGTGAAGTCGTTCCGACCGAACCGCTTCTCGCGTTCCCGACGCTCGTCGTTCGGCACCGCGCCGAGAAACCGCCGGTAGTGCCACTGGACGACCCACTCGGCGTCTCGCCAACCGAACTCGCCCGCCGCGAAGGCCTTCGGGAGGGTTTCGATCTGCTCCTGCTCGACGGGGTACAGCGGCTCTTCTGCTCGATAGTCAGCGGCTTTTTCGGTGACGATCGATCGAGTCAGCCCCATCGTTCGTGTCCTTCGCGGTGACGGGGCGTGAGCGTTTCCCTGCGATAAACCGCCGACGTCACTCCGTTCGGCGACCCGTCTCGCACGTCGCGCCGGGAACTCGCATCAGTTCGGGAGGGCGCGTGCTAGAAAGACTCATACACGTGGAGGAAGACGGTACAGGTGTCAGTCGGCCGCGGTAACACACCTAGTAAATCAGAACAATGTCCAGTGACAAGCGCGATCCGGTCAAGACGATCTGTCCGTACTGCGGGGTCGGGTGCGGCATCCAGATCCAGCAGGGCGAGGAACCGGGCGACGTACAGTTTATGCCGTGGGGCGACGCGCCGGTCAACGAGGGGCGGATCTGCATCAAAGGCGGCGCGGCGACGGAGGTCGTCGACCACGAAGACCGCCTCACCGAGCCCCTAATCAAGGAAGACGGCGAGTTCCGCGAGGCGACCTGGGAAGAGGCCTACGATCGCATCGTCGGCGAACTCGAGCGGATCCGCGAGGAGTACGGCCCCGACGCGACGGGCTTTTTCGGCTCCTCGAAGACGATGAACGAGGAGAACTACCTCCTCCAGAAACTCGCCCGCCGGTACGGCACCAACAACGTCGACAACTGCACGCGGATGTGCCACGCCTCGACGGTCTGGGCGCTGCGGACGAGCCTGGGCGCGGGCGCGATGACCAACAGCATGCAGGACCTCCGCGAGGAGGCCGACGTCTTCTGGATCCAGGGGGCGAACCCGGGCGAACAGCACCCGATCGCCAACAGCCAGTACTTCCGGCAGGCGGTGCTCGAGGGCGCGACCGTCATCCAGGTCGACCCCCACGCGAACAAGACGACCCGATCGTTCCAGATCGACGACACCGATCGGCACCAGCACCTCCAGTTGAATCCGGGGACCGACATCCCGCTGCTGAACGTCGTCATCAAGACGATCCTCGAGAGACACGAGGAGAACCCCGACGCGGACTGGATCGACGAGGAGTTCATCGAGGAGCGCACTGAGGGGTTCGAACACCTGAAACGGACGCTTCGGGACTTCGATAAGAAGGCCGCCGCGGAGGAGTGCGGCCTCGATCTCGAGGAGATCGAACTCGCCGCGGAAAAGTACGCGACGGCGGACAACGCAGCCATCTTCACCGGGATGGGGATGAGCCAGCACGCCTGCGGCGTCGACAACGTGCAAAACGAGATCAACCTGGCGCTGATCACGGGGAATCTCGGCCGTCCCGGCACCGGCGTCAACCCGCTGCGCGGCCAGAACAACGTCCAGGGAACCTGCGACGTCGGCGCGATGCCGAACGTCCTGCCGGGCTACCAGCTGGTCGACGACGACGATGCTCGCACGGCCGTCGAAGCGGAGTGGGGCTTCGACGTTCCCGACGAGCCGGGGCTCACGAACGTCGAGCTCTCCCACGAGTTCGGCGAGTCCGTCCACGGGCTGTACGTGATGGGCGAGAACCCCGTCATGTCCGAACCCGACGCCAACCGCGTCGCCGAACGGATCCAGCGCCTCGAGTTCATGGTAGTCCAGGATATCTTCATGACCGAGACCGCGAAGTACGCCGACGTGATCCTGCCGGCGACGACCTGGGCCGAGCGCGACGGCACCGTCACCAACACCGATCGACGCGTCCAGCGGATGCGCGGGGTCGATAAGGTCCACGAGAATACGAAACACGACCTCGAGATCCTCTCGGAGATCGGGACTCGGCTCTTCGGCGCCGAGGAGTTCGACTTCGACGGCCCCGAAGAAGTCTTCGAGGAACTGCGGCAGGTCTGTCCGATCTACCACGGGATGACCTACGACATCCTCGGCGAGGAGGGCGTCCACTGGCCCTGCTACGAACCCGGCGACGAGGGGGACCTGTTCCTCTACGAAGCGGAGTTCGACACGGAAAGCGGCCTGGGCCACATCGAGGGCGTCCGCCACACTCCGCCGGACGAGACGCCCGACGACGAGTACCCGCTGATCCTCACAACCGCGCGTCTCGAGGAGCACTACAACACGGGGACGATGAGCCGCCGATCGCCGACGCTCAATAGACAGACCCCGGAGAACTTCGTCGACGTGCACCCGAACGACGCGGCGCGCTACGGGATCGAAGACGGCGAGAAGGTGGTCCTCACGTCCCGCCGCGGCGAGATCACCGTCGAGGCGCAAGTCACCGAGGACACCAAGGAGGGCGTCGTCTGGACCACGCCGCACTTCGCCGCCGCGTCGGCCAACCGGCTCACGAACGACGTGCTCGACGAGCGGGCGAAGATCCCCGAGTACAAGGCCGCGGCCGCAGAGATCGAGGTCGGCATCGAACCCGCCGGCGACTCACGGTCAGCGGCGGACGACTGACCGAGCGGTCGACGACTGATCGCCACCTCGTCGGGTCACTCATCGGTTTCCGCGGGCTCGTACCACATCGCGACGAGCAGTGCCAGCGCGAACAGGGCGACGCCGAGGAGGGCGTTCGAGACCCACCGCTCGCCCGTCCCGAGTGCTACCGTTCCGCTCGCGATCAACACCGTCACGATCGCGACCGTGGTCGCGCCACCAGCCAGTATCGAGAAGCGTACACCAAACCCGACCATAGCGTCACTCCTATCCAGCCAGTTGAGATAAGGCGACGGCCTGAATTCGCAGCCGTCACTCGACGTCGTCGTGGGTGAGCAGCGATCGATCGCGGTCGCCCGCGGGCGCCTCGTACGTGACGACTTCGAGCAAGTTGCCGCTCGGATCCAGGAAGTAGAACCCCTCGAATTCGCCCCAGTCGTAGGGGCCTTGCTTCGGAAACTGGTCGTTTAAGTCGGCCATCAGCGACTCGTAGGCGTCTCGATCGGTCTCGAACGCGAGGTGGGCTTTGTCGAGCGGGTGATCGAGACCGCGTTCGTCCCACCGATCGGCGCGCCCGGTTTCGACGAGCGTGACGACGGTCTCGCCGACCCGGAACATCGCGTGGGCGCCCTGGAAGTCCGACGGATCCCGCAGTACCTCGAGATCGAGGACGTCGCGGTAGAACGCGTAGCAGGTCTCGAGGTCGTCGACGTCGACGTTGACGTGATCGACGGCGTCCATGATCCGCTCAGACCTCCACCCGTCCGGCGTAGTCCCGGATGACTTCGGCGTCCCTGTCGACGAAGTCGTTCGTCCACACAGCTTTCGGGTCGACGTCTCCCTCCAGCAGGTCGGTCTCGGAAAGCGTGCGCCCGAGCGTGCGCCACCGGTCGCCGTCGTGGGTGCCCCACCCTCGCCGGCGGACGGCGTCGGTGAACTGGAGGTCCGTCGCGGCCGTCTCGAACTTCCGTCGCTCGACGGGGCGTCGTCGCTCGAGCGTGGCGTTGCGCTCGACGAGGACGTCGATCGCCGCCTCGGGATCGCGCGTCGCCGTCGCCCACCCGCGGGCCGTCGCGCGAAGGAACGCGCGGACCGTCTCCGGATTCTCTCGGGCGAACTCGGGACTGGAGACGATCGTCATGCCGTAGACGTCGAGGTGGTTCCCGATCGGCAGTTCGTCGGCGGTCCGATCGTGTTCGCGCTCGAGTTCGTAGCCGTTCGTGACGACGCCGACGGCGGCGTCGACCTCGCCATCGAGGAGTTTGTGCTGGACGCGGTGGTGGGTGTGGTCGTCGACGCCGAGCAACTCGACCTCGTCGCGGATGCCCTCGTCCTCGAGCAACTGGGCCGTCAGGATTCGGGTCTTGGTCGCCGAGGGGGCGATCGTCCGACCGACCAGTTGGGCCGGACGCTCGAGCGGTTCGCCGAAGACGTCCCGAAGGGTGTAGATCGCCGCCGGCGTCTTCCCCGTCACGGCGGCGACGGCGAGCGGATCGAGGCCGCGGCTCTGAACCGAGAGGACGGCGCTCGCACCCGCAAGCGCGAACTCGGCTCGCCCCTTCGCGGCCCGTTCCGCGGCGAACGGCGAGCCGTGGCCCTCGACGAACCGCACGTCGAGGCCCTCGTCCCCGTAGAAACCCCGCTCGCGGGCGAGGAAGTACGGCGCCTGGAACCCGTTCGGCTCCCAGTTGAGCTGGAAGTCGACGGCCGTCGGTTCGGTCGCTGCTCGTTCGTCGGCGGTCGCGGCGTCGGCGGACCGTTCGGACGTCATTGCGACGGCGGCACCTCCAGCCGGAACGTGTCCTCGGGAATGCGATCGACGCCGAGCGCCTCCGCGCCGGCGACCTCGAGCAGGTGATCGAACAGCCGCCCCATCGCCGCGATCGTCTCCCGGTCCCAGTCGGTGACGACCATCTCCCGCCACCCGTCGCGGATTCCGCGAACGACGGCGGGGTCGTCCTCGTACATCATTCGATCGGCGAGTTCCGCCCAGAGATCGTCGTCACGGCGCAGCCGATCGACCGCGTCGGCGTACGCGCCTCTGAACCCGCGGACGGCTCGAGGATTCGCCGTCAGGTACCGCTCGCTCGTGAGGAACGTCGAGATCGGCAGCGTCCGGTCGGCGCCCGAGAGACGTTGCACGAGGTCGGCCACCGGGAGCGCCTCGCGGTACGGGCCCGTCTCGACGATTTCGGGGACGATCTGCCAGAACTGGAGGGCGGCGTCGACCTCGCCGTCGCGCAGCATGCGCGTGAGTTGGACCTTCGATCCCGACTCGACCGACGTCGCCTCGTCCTCTGGATCGAAGTCGTGGTACTCCCGGCACGCGGCCCGCGTCAGGATCCAGTTCTTGTCCAGTCGACGGACCACGCCGATGCGGCAGTTCCGAAGGTCCGAAAGCCCCTCGATCGGCGACGCCTCGGGGACGACGAGGCCGCCGACGGTCCGCCCGTAGGGGTGGACGGCGACGATCGGCGCGCCGCCGGCCCGCTCGCGTGCCGTCGAGATGTAGTCGATATCGATCAGGTCCGCGTCCCCGCCGTGAAGTTTGGCCTCGACCGTCTCCTTGCCGTCCTCGAGTTCGTCCGAGACGAGTTCCACGTCGAGGTGGAAGCCGTGGTCGCGATCGAAGCCGAATCGCTTGATCGCGTACAGCAGATACCGCGGGCTGCCGTTGTGCTCGAACCGGGCGCGCATCACCGGCAGGTCGCCGGGGTCGTCGTGGAGTTCGTCCAGCGCCGCCTGTTGGGTGTCGATATCCATGGTTCTCGTGGATTAGTGGGGTGCGACGATCGCGCCGATCTCCGCCCGCTCGTCGATCAGGTCCCGGTCTTTCATCCACTCGAGGTGGGCGGCCAGGTCATCGGGGTCGGCGAGTTCGGGAACCTCGTACCGCGGGACGGTGACCGACTCGCGGATCGCGGCCAGATCGACGTCGTCGAAGAGATCGGGCGCGACCTCGAGATCGGCTTCGAGCATCTCGAGGTACTGCGCGCGGAACGCCGACGGGTTCTCGTTGATCTCCTCGACGGCGCGGCCGTACGCTCGCATGAACGCCGCCAGCGCGTCGTCGTCGAGATCCTCGGTCCCGACGACGCCGACGTGGTTCTCGAACTCGAGTATCCGCCGGAAGCCGAGGTGGTCCGCGAGCGCGCTGTGCGGATCGAGCAGCGTTGCGGCGTCGACCGTCCCCCCGCGGAGAGCCCGCAGCCGATCGGTCGGCATTCCCTGGTGAACGAGTTCGATCTCGCCGGGGTCGAGGTGCTCCTCGAGCGCCCGGATCGCCGTGTACTCCTGGCCGGTTCTGCGGTTCACCGCGACGGGAACGTTCGCGAGATCGCTCGGTTCCTCGATCGACGTCTCCGGTCGGACGTACAGCGCGTACGGCAGGTCGGCGAACGCGCCGTGGGCGACGATCCGCCCGTCATCGAGCGACCAGGTCCGCTTGAGGCTCTCCCACTTGCAGACCGGGTAGAGGTCGACGTCCGCGTCTCCGGTCAGGGTCTCGTCCCCCGGAACGTACTTCCAGTCGACGCGCCGCCGATCGCGCTCGATCAACTCGACGTCGAGCCCCTGGTCCGCGAAGTACCCCCGCCGCGCTGCGACTCGCTGCGGCAGCATGAACGAGAACGGAAGGTGAAACACCCGTAGCGTGTCACTAAGTGACATACGATGCTGCTGACGGGAAGTGGTGCCATAAAACGTTTCTAGGAAACGTTTATACGAGACGTCGGTCCCGGACACTGTCATCGCCGGACGGGATAAGATTCACGTACCGGATCATCGTGTTCCCATACCGTGGTGGTTGGTTCCATGGATCACGTCCGGGCGGCCGACGCCGAACTCGAAGAAGTCACGACCGGGGTCTACCTGGGCGACCTCTCGACGGGCGATCGGGCGAGCATGAAGTACTGGCGGATCGAGCCGGGGGCCACCCTCCCGACTCACAGCCACGAGCACGAACAGATCGGCTACGTGCTGCGGGGGGCGCTGACGGCGATCGTCGACGGGCAGGAAGTACGCCTCGAGGAAGGCGACGCCTACAGGTTTCCGAGCGGGCAGCGCCACGGCGCGGAAAACCGGGGCGACGAACCTGCGATCGGCCTCGGAGTTCTCGCGCCGCCGCGAACCGAACCGGACTGGCGGGAGTGAGTTGACCGACCGCGTTCGGCACGAGTCGACGCTCGCCGACCGTTACGCGTCGGATACCGCACGGTCCGGCACCCACTCGAGGACGGGACTCGACTCGGGAACGGCCAGCGAGACGATCGATCGCCCGCACGCCTCGCACGCGACGTCGATGGCGATCTTCGGGCGTCGACAGCAGTGTTCGAGGCGCTCGACGCGAGCGTCGAGTCGGCCGTCGCATGCGGGACAGCGCTCCCTGAGGAGCCGCAGTCCCGCGAGCACGTCGCGGCGATCGTCCGGATCGAGCGCGGCCCAGCCGTCGAGTTCGTCGCGGAGTTCGCGATCGGCGGCGACGTCCGCGGCGAGCGCCGCGTCCGACTCCCACCGGACCAGCCGATCGCCGTCGAACTCGACGGTCGCGTCCCCGCGTCGATCGACGGTGTCGGCGTCGAACGCGGCCGCGATCGCGTCCGCGTCGGGCGCGGCGACGTCGTCGGTCGGGTTCGTCTCGCGATCGAGCCGATCGCGCCATCGCGCTCGAAACTCGACCGTCAGCCGAACGTCGCCCGCCTCCCGGATCACCACGTCGGCGGTCGAAAGCGCGGCGACGGCGTCCTCGAAGTCGGCCGTCTCGATCGTCGGTCGCTCCCAGCCTCGTTCGGGAGCCTTACCGAACCAGGACAGGACGGACGCCGGGAAGTACCGACGGGTGAGCGCGGGGGTGCCGGGAATCAGATAGCCGCGGAGGTAGATGATTGCCAGGAAAACGGCGAACGCGAGCGCGCCGACGGGGGCGGAGCCGACGACGCCGAGGCCGATCGCGAGGCCGATCGCGATCGCGACGTTCACCGCGGTACACGGCGAACAGCGGTTCTCACCGGTGTACTCGGGCCGTGCGAACCGCGCGAGCACATCCGACGCGTCGATCACTGGCGATCACTGCGGGAGATACGCCGCCCGCGCTGAAAAAAGCACGACCGATGGTATCGAACGGCCCGTTCGGGGTCGACCGATAGCGACCGTCGATCGACGGACGCTACTCTCGGGGAACAACTCCTCCACGGAGCACTCGAAGTAATCGGCCGACCGATAGGCGAGTTCGAGAGACGGATTGTACCGCCCTCGCTCGAGCGCGCTGATCGTCTGTCGGGTTACGCCGATCTCTCGCGCGAGTTCTTCTTGGGTCACGTCCTTCATCGCACGGTGGACCTTGATCGTGTTCTCCATGCTATCCGCCCAGCGGATCTCCGTACCTCACGACGACGTACCCGATACCCAGCGAGACGAGTCCGGCCGCGATATAGACGGTCCTGACGCCCTCTTCCGACGTTATCCGGAAAAACGAATCGAAGACGATCGCGTTGATCAGAATTCTCTTTTCGCGCGGCGAGGACGGGTCCGTCCTCCTCTTCGTGCTCCGCTACCCGGACGAAGTGCATCCCACGGACGACCGCGAAAACGCAGTTCGATCGCTCGTCGCCGGTTCGTTCCCCCCGAAAGCCCGAGCGGACGACGAGTCGGCCGCTACTCTCGATCGGCGTCGTCCCGCCCGATCAACAGCGGATCACGGATTTCGAGGGCCGTCTCGAACTCGTCCTCGCGATCGGCGCGCCGACCGACCCGAAGCAGCTGTTCCTCGTGCGCGCGGCGGACTGCCGACCGCTCGCGATCGCTGAACCCGAGATCGTCGCCGAGTTGCTCCCAGTGGTTCCGGTCGACGAAGAACGCCTCGAACGCCTCGCCCTCGTAGACGCGCTCGTACTCGCGGCGATACCGCTCCCGGTCCGCCGTCAGCCGCTCCTGTACGAGGTCGACGAGATCGGGCAGCCGCGCCGGCTGCACGCTCGACTTCGCGGCCGTGAGCAGAAGCACCTGCCCCTCGATCGGCTCGCCGGCCATCAGCCACCCGCGCGCATCGCCTTCTGGGCGAACCGATCGACGAGCGGTTCGAGCGTCTCCTCGTCGCCCTCGAAGACGACCGTCACTTCGGTCAGCGTCAGCGAGGGGCCGATCCCGACCTGCTCGGAGGAGAGGGTCGCCGACCAGTCGTCGCCCTCGACCGCGCCGTTGTCGACGCGCTCGCCGCCCAGATTCGTCAGATAGCGGATCGCGAGGCGTTCGGAGATGCCGCGAAAAGAGCGCTCGATACGCGTTCGCCGTTCCATACCGCGGCTTCGATCGCCAGCCTGATAAAATCGCGTTCGACGGCACGGAGTCCCGTTCTGGAACTACTGTACGGTATCTTCGATCGATGGGGACACTACGAAAGCCCCTGGCGCTGCCGACTCCCAGGCTCGCTGCGGTCCTCGCCTCACTCCGTTCGGCTGCGGTCCTTGTGTCGCCCGGGTTCGCCGGCAGCGCCAGCCCCTTTCAGTCCCACCCGCGATGGCATCCCGGTCAGCCGAAACGGGTGGGACTGAAAGGGCTGACACGCTCGACCACCCAGGTGGTCGAGCGTGTCAGGGGCTTTCGTGGTGTTCTCGATCGCGTCAGCGCTCACCACGCAGACTCCGAAATAGGTCAGCCGATCGCTCTGAACAGCACGACCGCGCCGACGCCGGCACACAGCGCGAGCAGGATATTCTCGGTTCGCCACATCACCAGGACGACGAGACCGGCGGCACCCCACTCGGCCGGGCCACCGGCTGCCAGTTCCGGGCCGAGGATGGCGATCACGATCGCGCCGGGCAACACCGAGAGGCCGGCTTCCAGCCGATCGCTCACCTCGATCCGGCTCAGGAGCCACAGTCCGCCCACCTTCGTCACTGCCGTCACGCCGGCCATCGCGAGTATCACGGCGACGACGAGGGGATCGAGCGCGAGAGCGCCCTCATGGATCATACCGGATCACCTCGACGCTGGCGGCGACGAGGCCGCCGAGCAGGATGTACCACCGGCCGGGGAGGAGGTCCGCCGCGAGAACGGCCGTTCCGAGCGCGACGAGCCACGGGACGAGCGTCGATCGGCCCTCCCAGAGTTCGGCCGCGAGCGCGACGAAAACGGCCGCGAGGATGAAGTCGAAGCCGTACGCCGCGGGATCGCCGACAGTCCCGCCGAAGAGCGCGCCGACGATCGTCGCGCCGACCCAGAAGATCCAGATCGCGATCCCGCTGCCCAGCAGGAACGCGCCGCGGCGGTTGCCCGCCTTGAAGTCGCGCATCGTCAGCGCCCAGTTCTCGTCGGCCATGAGCAGGAGGCTCCCGTAGCGCCGTCCCGCCGAGAGGTGGCGGAACCACGGCTGCAACGCCGCGCCCATCAGCGAGTACCGGAGGTTGATCGCGAACGTCGTCGCGACGATCGCCGCGATCGGGATCGGGTCCGCCCAGAGTTCGACGGCGACGATCTGCGACGCGCCGGCCAGGACGAGCGCGCTCATCATCGCCGCCTCTGCGACGCTCAGGCCGGCTTGAGTGGCGAGCACGCCGAACGCGATGCCGTAGCCGCCGACGCCGAGCGCGATCGGGACGCACGTGAGGAAGCCGGCGCGGACCCCCCGCCGATCGAACGGGACGGGGGCGCGGTCCGGACCTGCCGCTCGCTCGCCGTCCGTCTCGTCCGACGGCCCTGCCTCCCGACTCGTCGCGGTCGATAGTCGTGCGGCCTCGTCGCCCGTCCGGGACTCCGATCGCATTGCATCCTCCTCGAAGCGCGACGCGTAAAGCGATCTCGAAAGGGGAACACCCGGTCGTCGAGACCGGCGCGACGGGGAGCGTCGCGTCCGTCCGACGATCCGACGGACCGAAGAAGACGACCGCGAGAATCGATCGGTTACGCCGCCCCGCCGGCGACCGGCGGGAACACCGACACCACGTCGCCGTCGTCCAGGTCGGTCGCCGGACCCGCCATGTGAACCACGTTTCGCCCGTTCTTGAGGACGTTTAGCTGCGGGCGGATCGCGTCGCCGTCCTCCGCGAGCAACCGTCCGTCGAGGCCGTCGTACTCCGCTTCGAGGCCCGCGAGAACGTCGCCGACGGTCGCGTCGTCGTCGACCGTACGCGTTCGCTCTTTCGTGCCGACCGCCTCACGAAAGGTGGCGAAGAACCGAAGTTCGATCTCCATATTCGGTTCTCGTCCCGCGGCGACATAAGTCCGGGCGATCGGCGGGAAGCGTTCGCCAGGGGCGATTCGCGGATCGAGAGCGGGCGCCGGCCGGGATCCGCGCTCAGGGGGCCGACGCCGCCGGCGAGGACGTGTAGGAGACGGCGTCAACGTCCGCGCGCTCGAGGGCGTCGTCGATCGCGCTCGCGCCGATCTCCGTCGCGGCGGCGGGATCGTCGGCGTCGACGACGACGGTCACGGTGAACGCGACCGCGATCGTGTACGGATCGAACGGCGCCGTCGGGTGCTCGTACACCGTCGCGTCGTCGATCGCCCAGTTCGCGATCGTCCCCTCGGCCGCGAGCGATTCGAGATTCGCAGTCAGTTCCGCGGCGGCGGCGTTGCAGGCGGTCGTGTCGGTCCCCTCGTGCAGCGTCACGAGCGTCGTTCCCTCGCGAGACACGGCAAACTCCATGCCCCCTGTACCCAATGCTGGGATTTGAACCCTTGGGCTGCGTGAACGTGTCTCGGGTCTACCCGTCAGCAATCCGACCGATATCCCGATCGGGTCCGATCGCGCCCTCGGTCAGACTCAGCCCGTCCACCGATCGCTTCGCGAGGCGATCACGTCCAGTCCGGGACTGTAGTAGCGGATCGGCTCCTGGTCCGGCCGTCGGAAGCCGTTGGCCGCGAGCAGCGTATTCGTCTCGACGACGGCATCGGCCGGGTAGAGCGTCCACGGGTTGTGGTCGACGGTCGTGGTCCGAAGGGTACCGTCCGGCGCCTCCGTGTAGAACCGGTAACGTTCGACGAGAAACCGGGCCAGCGGATCCTCGGGCGCAGAGAATGGCTCTCCGGTCGGCCAGTAGCTGGCCTCGTAGCGCGCGGGGCGATCGCCGGGATGACGGCGCCGACTCGAGAACCGAACCCGGCCGTCGTCCCACTCGAGCGAGATGCGAGCGTAGTAGTACGGCAGGTGGTGGAACGCGCGAGCGCCGATCACGCTCGCGATCCCCTGGGCGTCGAGGCTGAAGAAGTAGACCCCCGGCTCGCCGTCGCAGGTGACGTACGTCCGCAGGTTGAGTTCGGGTAGTGCGACGCCGAGACCGATCGGAAGTCCACGCGGCCGAACGGCGACGTTGGTGAACGGGACCGCCGAGAGCCAGCCCGTCCCGTCGTGTTCGTCGACGGCGAGTCGATCGGGAACGTGGGCGTCGAGGAGGGACGCGTCGATCGGCCAGTTCTCGAACAACAGGTGTCGCCACCCCATCTCCAGCGGGAGGACCATACGCAAAACCTGTCGGCGGAGACGAAAACGTTCCCGTTTTCGGCGAGTCGCGATCGGCGATTCCGACCGGTGAGAATCCGCTGCCGCCCCGAGCGGTCAGGACTGCAGCGAGTCGTAGACCCCAGCCACCTGTTCGAGCGAGTGCTCGACCGAGAGCATCGCCCGACGGCGCCGGCAGAGATCCGAGAGTCGATCGTTCTCCGCGAGCGCCCGGTGGATCGCCCAGCGGAACTCCGCCAGGTCGCCGGATTCATACCGGTAGCCCGTCTCGCCCTCGATGACGCTGTCCGTGAGCGCGCCCGCGTCCACGGCGACGACGGGCGTCCCGCAGGCGGTCGCCTCGAGCGCCACCAACCCCTGCGTCTCGACCGGACTGGGGAAGACGAAGACGTCGAGCGCCGAGTAGAACTCGGGGAGTTCCTCGCGCTCGAGGAAACCGAGAAAGCAAACGTCTGCGTTCGCGTTCGCGGCGTACGCCTCGAGGGCCTCGCGATCGGGGCCGTCGCCGCCCAGAACGAGCGCACAGTCGGTTCCGTCGACGACGTCGATCGCCTCCCGCAGGTTCTTCTCCTCGCTGTGTCGGCCCGTGTAGCCGAGCAGCGGCCCCGAAGGGATATCGTACCGGTGTCGAAACGCCGTCGTGTCCATCGGGCGGAAGAACTCGGTGTCGATGCCGTTCGAGACGACGGTCGCGTTGACGTCAACGTCGACGTTATCGACCAGGTGCTGGCGCGCGAACGACGTCGGGGCGATCACGTGGTCGACGCGCTCGAAGAACGATCGCTCGTAGCCCCGGCAGATCCACTTGAGGCCGCCGACCAGCGAGTCGGGGACGTGCTGGTCCGCGCGATCGGCCAGCAGCGTGTGGTAGGAGGCGACGACGGGAACGTCGTACTCGTGGGCGAAGCGCAGCCCGGCGATCCCGACGGTAAACGGCGTATGGAGGTGGACGACGTCCGAGGGTTCGAGATCGTCGGGGATCGCTGGGAGTCCGAGCCGGTACTGCGGGTACAGCGGCGCTCGCACGCTCGGGAGCGCGTACTCCCCGTCACCGGGTTCGTAGCCGTCCATCTCGGGGAAAACAACGTCCATCGACTCCCGACATCGGGGCCACCGCTTGCGCCAGAGGGATACCGTGTACGTGACGCCGTTGACCGTCGGCAGATATAGGTCCGTGAACGCGGTGACTGTCGCCGTGTTGGCCATCGTTCGGCGGTTTCTCGTCGCGAACCAAATTGGTTGTGAAACCGATACGTCGACGCCGGCCGGCTGACGCGCGCGAACTCGTCCAGCCGATCGATCCGGTTGTCCCGCTGATCCGGTCGCCGCACCGATCCGATTGCCGCGGTGCGATTCGATCGGTCCGGACCGCCACGACGCGTGTCAGTCGATTCGAAACGCGATGTCGTGTGCGGAGAGGAGCGACCGCATCTGTTTGACGCCAGTAGCCGTATCCCAGCCGTCGCCCCGGTAGTGTTTGAGCGGGTGGCGGAGCCACGAGTACTCGCGGTGGGCAAACACGTCGACCGCGTCGCCGCCGTTTTCGAACAGCGCCACGTGCAACTGCCACGTCGCGATCGGCGACTTCCGTCGGACCCAGCTCCCGGCGGAGAGCCGGCCGTCCTCGTGTACTTTCAGGGACGCGATCGGTTCCGGTTCGAACGCCATCTCCTGAAGCTGCGCTCGAAACTCATCGAGGCCGTAGTGGGCCGTGCCGACGTACTCGTCGGGGTGCTGGATACACTGTGCGAACCCACCGAGCGGTTCCTTGACTCGGTGGAGCGTCGGGAGAACGCGACGCCGAATGCGCGTCGTCAAATCGATCGTCTGCGACCGGTTTCGATCGTCGTCCGGTCGTCCGTCAATCGCTGCCACAGTACGGCTATCGAGCACGCGGTCAAAGCCCTTGTGGCTTGTGCCTGTTCACACGCAGCGTACTCGACAACAAACGTTCACGTTCGCTGATTCGCGCGCGGAGAGGGTCACCGTGTCGCGAATTCGCGGACTCCCGCGGCCGAGGCGGACGCTCGAGGAAACCGACCAGTTCGGCGGGACGGACGATCCATTAGAGATCCCGCAGACGAATGCCGTCCTCGACCAGTCGCTGGTTGCGCTCCCGATCGAGGTGGTCGGCGAGGTCGTCGTGCTCGTAGAGCTGGGCGATCACGTCGGCGTACAGCGTCCGCCACGCGATCGCGTAGATCGGCGACTGTCCCCACGCGCGCAGCTCCGGGACCAGGTCGTCGTAGGTTTCGTGGCGGTCCTCGAACCGATCGATCGCGTCGAGCACGATCCCTGCCGCCTCGCGCTCGTCGTCGGCTTCCTCGATCGCCTGGTTCAGTCGTCTCTCCCACCCCGCGACCGCCTGCTGCATGTCCGGGCCGGCGACCGCGTCGTCGTCGGGCAGGCGATCGAGCAGCGGTTCCGGCACGCCGAGAGAAATCTCGTCCATACGATCGCGTACGGACCCCGCCGGCAAGAAACCTCAGGCCGTTCGATACCCGCCGTCGCGGATCCGCCGACTCGATTCCTGCAGTACCAGATCGTCTGCCCTCGCAGCACAGCGAGCGCGAATCCGGTTGGTTCTCGCAACGGTGAGCCACACGGGATTTCGTATAGCGCTATACGATGTATTCTGTGCGTTACTCCGCAGATCGAGTCGAAATCGCCGAACGGATCCGTCGCGTACAGCCGCTCTCGCTCGCAGTTCGGCGAGCGACGCGCTGCGCGCGAGTCGCTCGCGTCCGACCCCGAACTCACTTCGACGGCCGTACGAATCCAGTCGGCGAGGGCTCGCGAACGTGATCGTTCGCGATCGACGGAAGCAACCGGAGTGCGGTCGGCGAAATTCCGATTGACTCTCGACCCGCCAGTGCAACAGGAAGGAGCGATCGCTGCACGCCGGTACCGACACCGCCACGCGGCGTCGCGCGCCGACTCCCGCGCGGTCGACGTCCTCGACTCACCGAAGCGTTCCGAAACGACGGCGATCGGTCCGATCGAGAACTCCGATCTCGAGACCCTCAAGTGGGGTTCGCGAGCTGAGGACGCCCCTTCGGTACTTCGCAGCTTCGACTGTCGACCCGGGTCGTCCGCGACCCCAGTCGAACGCGCGACCAGTTCCTGTAGGCGTGCGAATATATTTGGCGTTCGTACCGGAATCCGACGATATGGATCTCGGTATACGGACGGCAGTCTCCGCCGACGCTCGCGGCGTCCGAAACGTTCATCTCGCATCAATCGAGGGGTCGCGGGGACGGACTACATCGACGAACAGGTCGCAGCGTGGGCGCACGACCACGACCTGGAGCGGTATCCGATCGAATCCGATGGAACGTACTTCGTCGTCGCGGAACGCGACGATCGGATCGTGGGCTTCGGCTGGATGAAACCTGACGCGGACGACTACTTTCAGCGCCCGATCCGGGGAGAGATTACCGCTATCTACGTCCATCCGTCGATCACCCGCCGCGGCGTCGGATCGCGCACTCACGACGAACTCGAAGCCCACGCCCGGCGAGAAAGTGTCGAGGTGCTCGGACTGTGGGCGTCCCGCAACGCCGTGGCGTTCTACGAGGCGCACGGTTACGATCGCGTGGCCGAACACTCGCTTGAGTTCCACGACGCGAGGGACCTGTCGTTGAGATGCGCAAGGCCTTCGATCGATAGCGGATCGCGCCGTTCGAGGCGCTCGCCGTCGGTTCGAGACGAGCGAGTCGAGCGCCTGGCCTATCGGCGTCGGCGCTCGGCAGCGACTGCCGTGCGATAAATCACATATCACGATATCAAATCGCAGAATCGGCGCAACACAGTTTCGGAGGATGAGGTGTTTCAGACCTGTTTCACGCAGGCTTCACCGCGATCGTCAGGGGCGGTCGGGGTTCTAAACCCGATTTCCGGGTGAAAATTAAAGAATGTGGGAACAAACTGTGACCATCGGTGGGCTCTCTGTTAATGCCTCAGAAAATGATTCTACGAGGAGTTCAAGCTTCTTCGTATCTGGATGAATTTCCGTGGCGAATGCAAACATACAGTACTATCTCCGTTTCTACCCAACCACGCATCAGAGTATAAAGTACGGATACGAAACCAGGACGGACAGCACTTGAGGTGCTCAATTACGCAAAATTGAAGAACCGATTACTGTCAGCACACTTCTGGACGGCATCACGCAGTTCGTGGCTGAAGCGGTGGTTCTATGCTCGCCAGAACGCCGATTGAGCCGGGAACGTCTCGGAGCCGAGATCCCGACGAAGCGACGGATTCACGTATAGGTAGTCGTGGAGTGCAGTGTCGTCCCAGCCGTTGAGTTTTTCGAGGAGAAACACTCGGACCAGGATCGTCATCGGGTACGTCCCCGAGTACGGCGCGAACGTACACTGATCTATCGGTAGCTGACGGACCAGTGTCTCGATGTCAGCATAGACGGTCGTGTGCTCGCACCACGACTGCACAATAGTCGTGACCGCTGAGACGAATTCGTTGATATCATCATTTGTCCCATCGGATTCAACAGCAAACAACGGGGGGACGGTCCGACGAGCGCCATCTAGTGAATCAGTTAGCTAACTCGTGAACTCGCCACGCGTCGCAACAAGACGACGACGATCCCACCAAACACGAGGTCAAACACACCAAGCACTACTACCGCTGGCACAATGGTATTCCAGATACCGGAGAACGCCGTCACATCGATCACCGTGAGGACATCCTGGCCGAGCATCAGCGCACGGACGGCATCGACACCGTACGTGACCGGGTTGACCGTCGCCACTACCTGCATCCACTCCGGCAGGGCGCTGACCGGGACGAATGCACTCGAAGCGAACAGCAAAGGAAACTGCAACATATACGCCCACATCGCGGTCGATGTAGCATTCTTCGTCACGAGCGCAGCGATGTTTGAGAAGGCTACAAACCACAGCGAAAACACGATGGCGATGGCGAAAACTCCGAGTACGCCTCCCAGTCCTGTTTGGATGTAGGTCTCGACCGAGCCGCCGGAATCGATCCACAAGATGAGGTATCCGAGCACGAGAATCATCGCCGTTTCAATGATAATTCGGATCACATCAGAGAGGGCTTTTCCAAGAAACATCGCCCCACGGTGGGTCGGTGAGACGAGTATTTTTTCGAACATGCCACTCTCCATGTCGTCGATCAACCCCAATCCAGAGTGGATGGCTACCGTCATGGCTGAGAGGATGACGATGGCTGGCGTGAGGAAGGTGATATAGGTAACATCCGCTCCAATCAATTCTTGGATTGGCCCTTCGGCAATCTGCCCGAACACCTGCGTGAATAATATCAGAAATATAAAGGGCGTTAACAGTGCCTCGAACACCACGGACGCGTTACGGACGGTTTTCCGAAGCCAGCGTTTGAGCGTGATCCAGACATCGACAGGAAAACTGTTGCCAGCCGCCCGGTGTTCGGCTACCCGCTCCGTTTCGGTCGTACTCATCGACCCACCTCCGTCTGGACGGTGTCACCCGGCTGGTCTTCGTCGGCCGTCTCTTCGCTCGCTGTTTCGCCAGTGATGGCGAGGAAGACGTCGTCGAGGGTCGGCGACCGAACGTCGAATCCGGTGACCGTGAAGCCAGCATCTCGCAGTGCGACCAAGAGGTCGGTCCCGGCTTGGCGTGCGTGTTCGGACGTGATAGCGATGCCCTCGTCGGTGCGTTCGATGATGTCGTTCTCGAACAGCCCCGAGTTACGTGCTACGCCCTGGGCTCGGTTACGCGTCTCGGCAGTCGGATCTTCGAGCGTAATATCGAGGACGTCGCCGCCGACCTGCGATTTGAGCGCGTTCGGTGAATCAGTGGCGATGAGTTGTCCGTTTTGAATCACCGAGAGACGGTCGCAGAGCTCGTCAGCCTCTTCCAGGTATTGGGTCGTGAGAAACATCGTCGTCCCTTGCTCGTTGATTTCACGGAAGTGCTCCCACAGGCGGTTTCTGGCTCTCGGATCTAACCCAGTCGTGGGTTCGTCGAGGAACACGAGCGGTGGCTGGTGAACCAGCGCGGTCGCAACGTCGAGGCGCTTTTTCATCCCACCGGAGAACTCTCCAGGCTGCTTGTCGGCGACGTCCGCGAGATCGACGAGATCTAACAGGTCGTCGATCCGCTCGGCGCGCTCGCTTCGGGGAACGCCGTACGTTTCACACGCGTACTGGATGTTCTCGCGGGCGGTGAGTTCCTCGTCCACGCTCGTCTCTTGGGCCATATAGCCGATCGACGAGCGGACAGCGCGGGAGTCGTCAATAACATCGAAGCCGTTGACGGTCACCGACCCGGCAGTGGGCTGTAGCAACGTCACGAACGTCTTGATCGCGGTGGTCTTCCCCGCCCCGTTCGGCCCTAAAAACCCGAAGAACTCGCCCTTCGGGACGTCGAGGTCGATGCCACGCACCGCCCGGGTGCCGTCCGAGTACGTGAGTTCGAGGTTCCGCGCTACGATCGCCGTCGAGGACGTCTCCTGTGTCTCGGTTGGTGCGATAGGCACGGTCACACTTCCTCCTCCCCTTCGCCGTTCTCTAGCACTTCGTTCGTTATCTCGACATCACTGACCGCGAGAAATCCCGTCGGAGTCGTCGTCCACAGCAGGGGAGAGCTAACTCGCTGCTCTTCGTACGATCCGGCTGGATCGCTGCCAGTCACGAGTGTATCATCTGCCAGTCGTCCAGTAACTCCTGTCGGAGCATCGGTGCATCTTTTGTTGATCTCTCGCGTCTGCATTTTCTGTCTCACGGAGGGAGAGAGACGCCGTTTCCCCTCCAGGATTACTCCGCTCATGAGCGTGATGTTTATAAGTCCACCATTCTCACTCGCGTGCATGATACGGTCCGTAGCACTTCATCCAGAGAGACGATTCGAGCGAGAACGAATAATGCGATAGAGTACGTGAACCTCGACTATAATGAGATACATAACCGTCGTCATCGCCCCAACCGAGGAATACCTTCGATCGAGCAGCGACCAACAGATGCTGGAAACCGCCGACGATCCGAGAGAGATATGGATCGATGATACGCTCGTCGCGACCCAAGAAGCGATACACTACGGCAATCTTCTCGATGATGGGACCGCCGTTGCGATCGTGCAATTTCGAGGTGATGCTGATCGGCTCGCTGAGCTGGAAGACGAAGTTCCGGAGATCATCTCGTGCACCGTGACGGGTGGTGAGACGTGGCTGGCGTATCTGCACTACGAGCCTGACGAGGTTGAAAGAGCCATTTCCGAAGTGATCGATACCGAAGCGATCAGCATCGACTGGCCGGTGAGAGAGACTGCTGACGGGGTGCAAGTCACGCTCTTCGGTGAGGACGCGGCCCTCCAGCAACTAATTGCGAGTATCCCTGATGAGATGGACCTGAGACTCGAGCGGGCAGGAGAGTATCAACCACAGTTGGATGACCCAGTGGCGCAACTCACCGACCGGCAAAAAGAGATCGTGCGTGCAGCGATCGCAGCGGGATACTACGACGTCCCACGGCGTACAACACAGCGCGACTTGGCGACCGAACTCGGATTGTCACAACGGACGATCGGAGACCATCTTCAGCGGGCAGAAGCAAAGATCATCCAATCCGTGGTTATCTGAATTTGGATAGAGGTAGTTATCATGATCGACAAATTCCGAAATTAATCCTGGCAGCATAACTTCCGCGGGAGCTATGCACGACGAATCCACCTCGCTGACTTCTGACTTGGGTTGACTTTCGGAAGTTTCGGAAGCAACCCGCCGTGGCTTAAGAGGGTTCGTGCGAAAGAGGAAGGTGTGATCGTCGACGGCCGCGTCCTGCGCGAGGATTTCGTGCCCAGCGAGGTGGTGCACCGCCACGACGAGGTGAACCTCCTCTCGGAGACCCTAGAGCCGCTGCTGTACGATCGGCGACCGGAACCGTCGTTTCTGTTCGGCCCGACCGGCGTCGGCAAGACCTGCATCGCGCGCTACACGCTCGCCCAGTTGCGCGAGCAGGAACCGTCGGTCGAGGTCGCCTACGTCAACTGCTGGCAGGAGTACACCCGGTTCCGGGTGCTCTATAGCGTGCTGGAGGCGGTGGGCCGGACGGTTGACATCCACCGATCGAGCCCGAAGGACGAACTGTTCGGGCGACTGGCGGAGACGGACGATCGACCGATCGTCGCCATCTTAGACGAGGTCGACCAGTTGGAGGAGACCGCCGCCCTCTACGATCTCCACCGGCTTCCCCACGTCTCGCTCGTGCTGATCGCCAACCGCGAGGAGGAGTTGTTCGCGAGCTTCGACGATCGGGTCCGATCGCGCTTGCGGGCCGGCACCCGGGTGCAGTTCGACCGCTACGGCACGGATGAACTCGTCGCGATCCTCGCCGAGCGGGCGACTCAGGGGCTCCAACCGGACGCGATCTCCGAGGGCCAGCTGCGAACGATCGCCGACGCGGCCTCCGGGGACGCCCGCGTGGGGATCGGCATCCTCCGATCGGCGGCCCGCCGCGCGGAGCGCTCGGGTGCGGCGTCGATCACGGACGAGGCCGTGGGGGCGGCCATCCCGGACGCGCGGACGGCCATCCGCCGCAAGACGGTCGAGGGGTTGATCGAGCACCAGCGGATCCTCTACGACGTGATCGCCGAGGCGGACGAGATCGAGCCCGGCGACCTCTACGCGGAGTACGAACGACGGGTCGACGACCCGAAGACCAATCGCACGCTGCGAAACTACCTGACGAAGATGGTCCACTACGACCTGATCGAGGCCGTCGGCCAACGCCGGGGACGAACGTACCGGCTCGTCGACGACGAGTCCGATCGCGACTGAGCGGTCCGGTTTCGAGCCGCGGGTCGACCGCCCGTGTTTCGGTCCGGGTTCCGATGCGGAGATCCAGTCGCTCGACCGAGATGTCGACGAGACCGGCCGTACGGCCGGTCGAGCCGGCTTCCCGCGAGTACCGGACGGTCGGCGGACCGGCTCGACGCGTGTGCCGAGGGGCGGACCCGCGCGGTCGCGACCGAACCGTCTCCTCGAGCGGATAGTCGCCGGGAATCGACCGTTCGGGCACTACATTTATCCCTGTTAGCGGGCTTTTTTGTAGCAATCCGTTCCATGGCTCCGTCCGATCCTCCGGCAGGACAGCTCGAGTCGCGCGTTCGCCAGCAGGAAGTCGTCGCCGAACTCGGACAGCAGGGTCTCGAGTGCGACGACCTCGATCGGCTGCTGTCCGACGCGGCCGTCGCGGTCCGCGACGCGCTCGCAGCGGACTACTGCGCGGTCCTCGAGTTGTGTTCCGACGGAACGACGCTGCGTCTCAGACAGGGGGTCGGCTGGCGGGACGGCGCCGTCGGCTCGGCGACCGTGCCGGCCGATCGGAACTTGCCGGCGGGACGCGCGCTGGCGGCGGAGCCGATCGTGGTCGACGATCTCCGGAACGAGGAGCGATTTTCGGGCCCCGAACTGCTGTGCGAGCACGGCGTGACGAGCGGGATCAGCGTCGTCGTCGGGTCGGTCGACGATCCGTGGGGCGTTCTCGGCGTTCACACGGCGGACCGTCGAGTGTTCGCGGATCACGACGTTCGCTTCGTCGAGAGCGTCGCGAACGTCCTCGCGTCGACGATCGATAATGAGCGAACCAAGCGCGAGCTTCGCGAGGAGACGGCCCTGAAGGACCGAATCGTCGAGGCGAGTCCGATCGGGATCATCGTCGCGGACGACGACGGGACGATGACGGTCGCGAACGGACGAGCCGAGGAGATCACCGGGCGGGACCGCGAGGAACTGGCCCGGATGTCCCACGGCGACGACGAGTGGGACCTCGTCGATTCCGAGGGCGATCCGCTTCCGGCGGACGCGGTGCCGTTCAACCGCGTCAGGGAAACCGGAGCGCCGGTGTTCGACGCCGAGTTGGGTATCCGTCGACCCGACGGAGAACGGGTCTGGATCCTCGAGAACGCGATGCCGATCGTCGAGAGCGACGACCTCACCGGCGTCGTCTCCGAGTTCGAGGACGTCACCGCCGAGCGGCGGTATCGCACGGAGCGGCGCCGCCTCGCGGCCGAGCTCGAGGCGACGTTCGATCGGATCTCGGACGCGTTCTTCGGGCTCGATACGAACTGGGAGTTCACCTACGTCAACGATCGCGCGGCGGAACTGATCGATCCCGACGGGTCGGGGCTGGTCGGCAAGACTCTCTGGGAGGTGTTCCCGGCGACGGTCGACTCGACGTTCGAGCGGGAGTATCGCCGCGCGATGGACTGCCAAGAGCCGACGTCGTTCGAGGCGTACTTCGCGCCGCTCGAGACGTGGTTCGAGGTCAACGCCTACCCCTCGGAGACGGGGTTGTCGGTGTACTTCCGCGACGTCACCGATCGAAAGGAGACCGAACGGGAGCTGCGAGCGACCAACCGAACCCTCGAGCGGCTGTACGAGATCACCGCGGACCGGGAGCGATCGTTCGACGAGAAGGTCGATCGACTCCTCGACCTCGGCCGCGATCGGCTCGGGGTCGACATCGGGTTCCTGGCGACGATCGACGCGTCCGCGGATCGGTTCGAGGTGACGCACGCGAGCGCCGCGACCGACGGGTTCGAGTCCGGAATCGAGAGCGAGCTGTCGAAGACGTACTGTCAGGTGACGATCCAGTCGCCGGGCGTGCTCGGCTTCGTGGACTCCCCGATCGAGTCCGGGATCGACGACGCGGCCTACGAGGCGTGGAACATCGAGTGCTACCTCGGCGGCCGGGTCGACGTCGACGGCGACCTGCACGGAACGCTCTGTTTCGTGGACGAGTCGCCGCGATCGACGCCGTTTACGCCCGCCGAACGGTCCTTCGTCGAACTCGCCACCCAGTGGGTCAGCTACGAACTCGAGCGCCAGCGGTATCAGGACGACCTGGAGCGGTACGGGGAGTACACCGACGACGTCATCGACGCGATCGACGACGTCTTCTACATCCTGGACGCGAACGGGGACCTCCAGCGGTGGAACGAGACCGCCAGCGACGTCTCGGGGTACTCGAAGGCCGAGATCGAGTCGATGCACGCGCTCGAGTTCTTCGCCCCGGAGGATCGCGACGCGATCGCGAGCGCGATCGAGGAGGCCTTCGAGTCCGGCACCACGCGCGTCGAAGCGACGGTGCTGACGAGCGACGGCGAGTCGATCCCCTACGAGTTCGTCGCGTCGACGCTCGAAGATCCGAGCGGGAATCCGGTGCTGACGGCGATCGGCCGGGACATCACCGAGCGACGGGCGACCCAGCGGCGACTCGAACGACTCGTCGCGGACCTCGAGGAGTCCAACGGACGGTTAGAGCAGTTCGCCTACGCCGCCAGCCACGATTTACAGGAGCCGTTACGGATGGTCGCGAGCTACCTGACGCTCGTCGAGCGCCGGTACGCGGACGAACTCGACGAAGACGGCGAGGAGTTCATCGCGTTCGCCGTCGACGGCGCCGATCGGATGCAGGAGATGATCGACGGGTTGCTGGCGTACTCGCGGGTCGACACGCAGGGCGATCCGTTTCGGCCGGTCGAGACGGCGGCGATCGTCGAGGACGTACTGATCGATCTCGAAGTGCGAATCGAGGAGACCGGCGCCGAAGTCGACGTCGACTGGGACGCGCTTCCGCGGGTGTTCGGCGACGAGGGGCAGCTCCGACAGCTGTTCCAAAATCTGTTGGATAACGCGATCACCTACGCCGGCGACGAAGCCCCACGTATATCAGTGTCGGCCGAGAAGAGTGCTACAGAGAGGATCGTCTCGGTTCGTGATCAGGGCATCGGCATCGACCCGGACGACACGGACGACATCTTTCGGGTGTTCAACCGCCTCCACAGCGCCGACGAGTACGCGGGTACGGGGATCGGCCTCGCGCTCTGTCAGCGGATCGTCGAGCGCCACGAGGGGGCGCTCGAGGTCGATTCCGAACCGGGTGACGGATCGACGTTCTCCGTCATCCTTCCACACCCCAACACGGGAGCCAGCAACCAATGAGTGAGTCAGGTACGTTTCAAGCGGAGCCAGCACAGATACTCCTCGTCGAGGATAATCCGGGCGACGTCCGGTTGACCGAGGAAGCGTTCAAGCAGGGCCGGATCGAGAACGACCTCTATACCGTCTCCGACGGGACGGAGGCACTCGAGTATCTCAACCAGCGCGGCGAGTACGCCGACGCGCCGCGGCCGGATCTCGTCTTGCTCGATCTCAACCTCCCCCGGACGGACGGCGAGGAGGTCCTCGCGGAACTCAAAGACGATCCGGAACTCCGGTCGATCCCGGTGATCGTCCTGACGAGTTCGCGCGCCGAGGAAGACGTCGTCAGATCCTACGAACTGCACGCGAACGCCTACCTCACGAAGCCTGTCGATCCCGACGAGTTCATCGAGACCGTCCGCGCCTTCGAGAAGTTCTGGTTCTCGGTCGTGCGGCTTCCACCGGAGGAGAACCGCTGATGGGCGAAACCGACACCCGATCGGAGAGCGATGAACGCGGCGAGCGCGCCGAGTGGCGACGCGACCGGCCCGCGGACAGCGCCGGCGCGCTCCGGATCCTGCTGATCGAGGACAATCCCGGCGACGCGCGGCTCATCCAGGAGATGGTCCGGGACACCGAGGAGCTCACGCAGCGGGTCAACCTGGTTGACTCGTCGAGCGAGACGCCGGACGTCGTCCGAGAAACCCGTCTCGAGGACGGCCTGGAGACGCTGGCCGCGGAGCCGACCGACGTCGTCCTGCTCGATCTGAACCTGCCCGACAGCAGCGGACTCGAGACGCTCGAGACGGTCTGCGAGGCGGACGACGACACGCCGATCGTCGTGCTGACCGGCCTGCGCGACCAGGAGATCGGCGTGCAGGCGATCCAACGGGGCGCACAGGACTTCCTCGTCAAGGACGAAGTGACGAGCGAACTGCTGGTTCGGACGATCCACCACGCGATCGAGCGCGCCCGCCAGGAGCGCGAGCGACTCCGCCAGCGCGAACAGCTCGAGGCGCTGAACCGCCTCAACCGGATCGGCCACGACATCACCCACGCGGTCATCACGACCGAGACGCGGGCCGAACTCGAACAGCGAGTCTGCGATCGGCTGACCGAGTCCGACGCCTACCGGTTCGCCTGGGTCGGAAGCGTCAACCCCGGAAACGACCGCGTCGTTCCGAAGGCGGCGGCCGGCGTCGAGGACGGCTACCTGGACGAGATCGTGGTCACGACCGATGAAGACGACGAGACCGGTCAGGGACCGTCGGGGACGGCGATCCGGACCCGCGAGGTGCAGGTCGCCAACGAGACCTGGTCGGACCCCGAGTTCGATCCGTGGAGCGACCCGGCGTACGAACGCGGTTACCGGTCCTCCGCGGCGATTCCGATCGTCCACGAGGATCTCGTCTACGGCGTGTTGAACATCTACTCGTCATCGGCGCGCGCATTTACGGCGCCCGAGACGACGATCCTCTCGCGGATCGGCGACATCATTGCCCACGCGATCACCGCGATCGAGCGGCGTGACGCATTAGTGAGCGACGCCGTCATCGAACTCGAGTTCCGGATCGAGGAGATGGCCGAGGAACTGGTCCGCCTCTCGGCACAGGAGTCGTGTCGGATCGAGTTCGAACAGCTGATCCGCGGCGACGAGACGCTGCTGGCGTACGGCTCGGCCCACGACGTTTCGGAAGAGATGTTCCGCGAAACGGTCGACGAGACGAACGGGATCAGCGACGTCCGGGTGCTCGGGGCCCACCGCAACGCCTTCGAGTTCGAACTCGTCGCTCCGGCCGCCGCCTCGCTGTTCGAGACGATCGCCACCCACGGCGGACGCGTCAGGTCGGCGACGATCGACGACGGCGAGTTCCGGTTCGTCGTCGAACTCCCTCAGGGTCGGGACACCCGGCAGATGATCGAACTCATCAAGGAGCAACACAGCGAGATCACCTACCTCGCCCAGCGGACGACCGAGCGGAACGATCCCGGCGGCTCGGGCACGACGTCGGTCCTCGAGAAGGAACTCACGGAGAAACAGCGGGCGGCGATCGAGACGGCCTACTTCGCGGGCTACTTCGACTGGCCCCGCGAGAGCACGGGCGAGGAGATCGCCGAGCGGCTCGGGATCTCCCCGGCGACGTTCAACCAGCACCTCCGGACGGCCGAACGGAAGTTCTTCGACTCCGTTTTCGGGGAATAAGTTCGATCGGCATCGTTCGCTGCGGTCGCGTGATTCTCTGACCGCTCCACGATTGAGAACGACACGAAAGCCCCTTTCATCCCCACCCGTAGCGGCTGGTCCGACTGCTACAGGTAGGGATGAAAGGGGCTTTCGTGGCGTCGTCGATCGCGTCCGCTGTGTTACCGTCTGCGCAGAACACAACTACCCCTTCGGAGTCCGAACGTGATCGTCGTCATTCGAAAGCTCCGATTTGAAGCGGCTCCACGACGGAGATACGCGTGCCCATGTCTGTTGGAGAACTCGGTCCCAAGAACGTCGTAACGGCCAGCCGCGACACCGAACTGCCGGCGCTGACGGAGTCCTTCGAGAACGAACAAGTCGGCGCAATCGTCATCACAGAAAACGACGAACCCGTCGGGATCGTGACCGACCGCGACGCCGCGCTCGCGATCCACAGCCACGACGACCTCGCGTCGGTCACTGCCGAGGAGATCATGGCGGAGAACCCGGCGACGATCCGCGACGACGAGGATCCGATCGAGATCTCGCGGATGATCGACGAGCACAACGTCCGTCGGTTCCCGACCGTCGACGGCGACGGCAAACTGACCGGGATCGTGACGCTCGACGACCTCGTCGCGACGATCGGCGAAGAACTCGACAACGTCTCGGAAACAATCGAGGCGCAGTCGCCGGAGTACAGCCCCTGAATCGGGACGGGGTCGATCGGCGACGGCCGCTCGCTCTTTTAAAAAGCACCGATCGAGAGGGCTCTCTGGGAGCGTCTCGATCGGGTTGAATCGCGCAAAATAGTTGTGGGATCAGGCGCCGCGGGGCTCGCTCACGGTTGCCGACGCGTCGTCGATCTTCCGACCCTCGTAGGCCACGACCGCCATCGAGAGGCCGGTCATGAAGAGGCTGATGCCCACGAGCAGGCCGATGACCCAGGGGGTGTCCGCGGGGAACGCGGTCCAGAGGAGAGCCGCCAGGACGAGCGAGATCGCGCCGCTGAACGCGACGGAACCGCGTCCGGGTTGGTCGGCCATCCGCATCGCCATGTACAGTTCCGCGATGCCGTCGACCACCAAGTAGGCGACCAGCAGGATCGTGAGGGTCACGAGGCCGACGATCGGGTTGACGAGCAGGAAGATCCCGGCGATCACCGAGACGACGGCGAGGACGAGCTGCCAGAGCGAGCCCCTCCAACCGCGTGCGGTGACCGCGTGGGCGGCGTGGACGACCGCTGCCACGACGAGCAGCGCGCCGAGTCCGAGCGTTACCGAGATGCCCGCGGCGAACGGGAGTGCGATCGCAAGGATACCGATAAGGGCGACGACGCCGCCCGCGAGGGCGAGCGTTCGCCATCCGCGCTTGAGGGAGTATCCAGGTTGTGAGTCTACTGTAGCATCACTCATGTGATTCACCGGACATAACTACGCCGCAAGAGTATATAAAGCAGATTACCGATTTGACAGTCTATCCCGATACCGGACCGGTCCGAAAACGGGATTGAGACGCGCTGTGAACGATATCTTCCGATTTTCGATCGTCGATCTGTTCGGTTCGTTACTCGAAAATCGAACCGGGGAACCTACGTCGACCGTCGGCGTAGTGTCGCCTATGGGCGACGATCGCGCCGATGGAGACATCGAGACCGGCGGCGACGCCGATACCGGCAGCGGTAGCGATACCCACGGTGCTACCGAGAGCGCCGATCGACTCGAGTGCGATCTCTGCGGCGATCGCGTCCCCGCAGCCGTCTATCGCGAGCACCTGCTCAAGGAGTGTCCGGGTCGTTGATCGGCTACGTCTCCTCGACGTGGCGGATCTCGCAGGCGATGCCGCGGGTGCTTTCGGCCATCTCGCGGCCGAACATCTCGGCGCGGCCGACGCCGAAGGCCTTAGGGCCCTCGACGACGACCTCGTCGCCGACGCGGATCTCCTCGTCGGCGTCGACGACTCCCGGCGCGAGGACGCTGCCGTGGGGGACGAAACCGTCGATCTCGACGCGTTTGACCGGGACGTCGCTGTCGACCCAGTGGTTCGCCCCCTCGAGCGTAAAGGAGAGGGTGCCGTACTGGGGCACCATCGTCGCGAGTTGGGTGTCCTGGCGATCGCGAACCTGAATCTTCGGGTACCGACTCGTCGTCTGGATGTCAGAGAAGAGGTCGTCGCCCGCGCCGTCGCCGAGCAGGTAGTCCGCGATCGCGCGGACGGTGTTGTGCTCGCGCTCGCGTTTGCTGTACTTCAACTCGCCCGACAGCGCCTCCGAGAGGTTCGACAGGGACTCGTCGTCGGTGGGGTGGCCGCCCTCGGGGACGGTGTACTCGATCTCGAGGTCGAGATCGTCCGCGACCCGGGAAACGATGTCGCGGTACCCCTCGTCGGGCACGTGGGCGACGATCGACGGGTACTCGTTACGCTTTAGGTACCGCCGGAGGACCTCGCTCACGAACTCCTTCTCGTCCTCGGACCACCGGCCCGTGACCACCGTGTCGTAGTGCTGGGCCGGGTAGGTCGTCTCCAGTTCCTGCGGAACGACGCCGATCGGGCTGGTCATCGAGACCAGGTGGGCGCGCCACTGGATGGCGTCGTGGAACTGCCGGTGACTCTGGGACTCGCTGTAGGGTTTCGCCGCCGAGCACGGCACGAGCACGAGCGGGTTCCGGAACCGGTTTCGGTACCGGGTCGTCACGCGATCGGCGTAGCGCTGGATCTCGACCCGTCGAAGCGCGTCCTCGGTCGCGGCGCTGATCTCGGCGTCGCGGAGGATAGGCGTTCGTTCCTCGAGGTACCCCCACTGCGAGTCGAGTTCCCGCATCGCGGCGGTGAGCCACTGGTCGTGGCGGGCCTGTCCCTCGACGTAGTCGCGGAGCCGGCCGTCGCGAATTCGCCGGCGGACGATCCCCAACTCGGCTAGGAGCGCGTTGACGTTGTGCTCGGCGCAGTCCTCGCGGGTGAACTCCTCGCGGGGTTTCTGACACGCCGGACAAGAACACGGGAGCTCCTCCAGGTCTTCGAGGAAGTACGCCTCGTCGGTCGTGAGGTACCGACCCTCGGTTCCCTTCACGACGGCCGCCGTCTCGTCGAACAGGTCGACGCCGGCGTAGGCGAGCACGGCGACGTTGCGGGGCGTCGCGACGCCCGAAAAGAGCAGGGCTGTGTCGGCGGGAATCGCCTCGCGGACGTTCACGACGGCCTCGACGAGCGCCGCGCCGTGGCCCATCACGGACTGGACGTTCGAGAGTACGTAGGCGTCGGTGCCGTGGTCGTCGGCGCTCTCGCTCGAGACGACGGCGACGCTCGGGTAGTCGACATCGGGATAGTCGACGGCGAACGACTCCTGGACTTCCGCGGCGGTGCCCCCCGGAAACGATCGGTGGGGAAGCACGGTGAGCGTCGACTCGTCGCCGTCGGGGACCTCGCGATCGGCGCTCCAGAGCGACCCCGCGTCCTCGAGGACGCCGTCGACGAGCCCGGGCGTCGCCCGCGACGACTCGAGGCGGAGTTCGCCCACGCGCGCGGCCCCGTCGCGTGCGTGTACTTCGAAGTACTCGGTCATACCCGATATGACCGGGGAGCGCGAAAGAGGCTGTCGATAGCGACTGCCTCTCGACGGCGATCAGAGCGCGCCGCCGCGTCTCGGAACCCGTCGAGACCGTCCCGACGATCGATCCGAGCGCTCCGGCGGCGTCGGTCGCGGGAACCCCGCGTCGCGTAACGCGAAAATCGCCGTCCGTTTTCGAACGGCGTTCACGGGCGGTCGTATCACTATGGACGAATTTATCGAGAGTAGAACGTATGTACTATCGACACCGTCACGTTACGATGACGCTACCGGTCGCGAGCGGCGACCCGAGTCGCTCAGGCCCGCTCGAGGAACCTCGCGCTCGCGGACGTGTGGCCGCGGTTGAACGAGAGGACTTTGACACCGATCACGTCCGTCTCTTCGAGTCCGTCGGGCAGATCCTCGACGAAGACGACGAACCCCTCCACCTTGCAGACGGCGTGGCGTTCGCCGGAGTGGTGGGTGGTGAACTCCTCGATCGCGACCGTCCTGACGTCGCCGATGTCGACCGGCGGCTCGCGCTCCGTTGCCGCTTCGTGTCGCTTCCGGGACTCCCGCCGGTCCCCGGACGGGCCGCGAACTCGCCCGACCAGCCACGACGCGAACAACACCGTGACGAGCAGTCCGAGGACGATCGACGCTTCCGCGATCATACACGGAGTGGGCGGTCCGTCCCTCTTCGCTGTTCCGGGTTCGATCGGGAGCAAGCGATCGTGGTCCGAAGTGGAACCGGCGGACTGGAAGGTGGCCCTCACGCGCGTCGGCGGCGTCGGGATGGCGCTCTTCGGCGGGATCGGATTGTTGGCTGCTCTCATTGGCTAGCTCGTCTCGACGGCGGACTGCGGAGCATCCGTCCGGAACCGCAACCGGATCGGCGGCGGGCCGAACCGATCGAAATTAAAACGGCTGCTGGTCGATCAGGCCGAGCTGGCGCATGAACCCGAACGCGTCGTCGTTGACCCGCCGCTCGGTGATCCGACCGTCTTCGACGTGATCGAAGATCATGCCGGTGACGTCGATCTCGTTCCCGGTCGGTTCGACCCCGAGGAGTTCCTTCTCGTGCGTTCCCGTGGTCCGAAATCGCGTCGCGACGGTATCGCCGTCGGCGATCATCTCCTCGACGGTCATCTCGAAGTCGGGGACGGCGCCACGGAAGTTCTCGACGAGCCATCGGTACTCGTCGGGGCCGCGAACGTCCTCTTCGACCATCGGATTCCGGTAGACGAAGTCGTCGCTCACGAGGTCGTCGATCGCGTCCAGGTCGTCGCCGTTCCAGATCTCTTCGACGTCTCGGCGGACGGTTTCCAGCGGGGATTGTGCGGGCATCGAATCACCAGGGCAACGCATGCCACCATCAGAGATAACGCTTTGCCACCGCTGCGCGATCGACGTACCGCGATCCCGTCGCGAAAGCGAACCGCTCGGCGCGCTATCGCGCCTCAATCCGCGGTCAGATCGATCGACACAACCTCGTCCGGAATCCGCTCGAGCGCCGCGTTGTGCCAGCCGTCGTGGGCGAGCGCGAACTCCGTCTCCGGGTTCGCCTCGGCCAGTCGCGCGACGCCGGCGGCGGCGGTCTCGATCGCCGCCCGATCGATCCGGCTCGGCACTTCGGCGGTGAGCGGGTAGCTCTTCGAGAGCGCCCGCGGAAACGGGCCGAACGGGGGCTCGACGCGCCAGGACTCGTCGTAGTCGGCGTCGTCGACCGACCGGCCCGTCGTGAGCAGCAGCGAGTCGGGGACGGCGAGTCGATCGAGCCGCCGGTGGTGACGCAGGACTTCGGGCCGGCGGGCGCTCTCGTGAGAGGTGTAGAAGAACGAGCCCTTCGAAACGGGGTCGGTGTGCTCCAACTGGTCGGCGTGATCGAGCATGGCGCGGTAGCCGTCGAGCATCGCGGGGTGCGATCGGGCGCGCTCGTCGACGAGTTCGAGGAGGTTGCCCGCGCGGATGGCCTGCTTGATCCGGCGGAGCTCGGCGAACGTGACGTGGAGGTTGTGCGCGGCCAGTTCCTTCTCCCGGGGCTTGTCGGGCAGTGCCCGAAGCTCGTCGGGGGTGTGTTCGAGACAGACCGGACACGAACAGGGGAGGTAGTCGAGGTCGTCCAGGTAGCGGGTACCGCGGACGGTGAGGTAGCGATCGTCGCGGGCGTACAGCGCGTAGGCGGCGGAATCGAACAGATCGCAGCCCATCGCGACCGCGAGCGCGAACATCATCGGGTGGCCGGCGCCGAAGAGGTGGACCGGCGCGTCGGCGCCGAGGCCGCGTTTCGCGGCGGTGACGACGTCGACCATATCGTCGTAGCGGTAGTCGTTCATCAGCGGGACGACCGCTCCGACGGGGAAGACGTCGAGACCGGTCGCGTCAGCGTGTCGGCCGGCCTCTGTCCGGAGGTCCGGGTAGATCGATCCCTGAACAGGCGCGTTGACCAGCATATCGCCCGTGTCGACCGTCTCGGCGATCTCGAGGCGTTCCTTTGTGAGCTCGAGTTCCCGCTCGGCCCGCTCGCGGGAGACGTCCGGCGGCGTCGGGATGTCGACCGGCGTCCCGATGTCGGAGCCGATCCGGTACTGAAAGTCGAGGATCTCCTCGGTGGTGACGTCGATCTCGCCGTATTCGGAAAGCTGGAACGAGCCCGAATCGGTCATGATCGCACCCGGGAAGTCGAGGAGGTCGTGGAGTCCCTCCTCGAGGGCGCGCTCCCGGACGTCGTCGGTTCCGTGGATGATATACGAGTTCGTGATGAGAATCTCGGCGCCGAACTCCTCGGCGAGTCGGCGGGGGCTGATCGTATCTAAATTCGGATTGATCACCGGCAGGAGAGCCGGCGTCTCGACGGTGACGTCCGCACGCGGCACCGTGAGTTCGCCGATTCGGCCGCCCGCGTCGGTGTCCCGGAGTTCGAAGCACTCGCGCATCGATCGTCCGTTGGGCGGTCCGACGTAAGTCAGTGAAGGTTTGCGATCGATCGGCCGCGTTGGGGACCTCGATTCGGGAAGACCGCCGGGACCGAGTCGGAGCCGCGGTCCGGGACGTAGCGACGGTTGTACGCGTTCTAACACGCCGTTTCGTCGAGATAATCCCGTAACAGTCGCCCCGTTTTAGCCGAATTCGGCCGGTATGCTGGGCTGTATGGAGTTACGATCGACGCCGACGGTAGCGCGTGTTCACCCGTCGCCGCTCCCGGAGGCGGCGTCTCACTCGTCGCCGAATAGCCGGTAGTACGAGACCGCGAGAACCGTCCGCCCGTCGCGAATCGTTCCCGCCCGCACCGCGTCGAGCAGGTCCTCGAACGGCGTCGTCGAGACGCGGATGCTCTCGTTGTGATCGAGTTGCTGTTCGGCGGTCGGCCGACAGCCGCGGGCGACGAAGAAGTGCAAGACCGCATCGGCGATCCCGTTCGCCGGCTCGACCGTGATCAGGGGATCGAGTCGATCGGCCTCGTAGCCGGTTTCCTCGGCGAGTTCGCGGCGAGCGGCGGCTTCGAGGTCGTCGTCGTCCGGTTCGGTCCCGCCGACGGGCAATCCACGACTGATTCGGGAGACTGCCTGTCGCCACTCCTCGATGCAGACGACGTCGCCGTCGGGGGCGAACGGGAGAATGCAAACGCTCGCCGGTTCGGAGAGGTAATCGAAATCGGTCTCGGTCCCGTCCGGGAGACGAACGGACTCGTTAACGACGTCGAATCCTGGGCAACTGTAGGCTACTCGGCGATCGCGCGTCTCCCAGGCGAGTGGATCCGTCGGCATACCGGCCGGTACGGCGGTCGACGACAAAAACGCCGCGTCACGCCGCGACCGCCGACAGCCGCGATCGAACGCTCCGCTCGCGCTCGGAGCGACCGTTCTACGCGGTCCGTTCCAGCAAATTCGGACAGTGTATCATGTCTATAACAAAGCCACGAATCGGTGAACGTCGTCACTCAGAGGGTGATCCATGGATCAGCTAACTGGATTCCAGCGTGACTTGCTGTACGTTATCGCAGGCAAAGATCGACCGTCCGGCCAGGAGATCCTCGACGACATCAACAGTTACATCGATCAGCCGGTCACCCACGGCCGGCTGTATCCGAACCTCGACACTCTCGTCGAGAAGGACCTCGTCGAGAAGGGGCAACTCGATCGTCGGACGAACTACTACGCGCTGACGCCGAAAGGCACGCGCGCGTTACAGCGGCGCCAGGAGTGGGTCGACCAGTACGTCGACGTCTAGTCGACCGCTCGCGTCGTCTTCTGTTCGCATCGACGCCTCATAGCTCCGAGTCAGAACGCCCCGTCGAGACGCTTCACGCGGCCGCTGCTACGGAATGACGGTCCGAGCTTGGTTCAAAACCGAGGAGCGATCGCCGCGTCGTCGGGGAGTGGCGATCGTTACTGCCCGTCGAACGACACCCGCGAGAGATCGGCCTCGAGTTCGTCGATCTCCTCGTTGAACGCCGCGACGAACGCCGGGACGTCGCCCGCGAGTCGCCGCACGTCCGGCGCGGCGGCCGGCCCGTACTGGGAGACCAGATAGGTGCCGTCGCTGCCGCCGACGCGCAGGTACGAGGCCGCGTCCCCGTCCCACTTCAGCTCCCAGCGCCGACCCGACACCCGCGTCGCGTAGGAGCCGTACTCCCCCTCGTACCGGTGGAGTTCGCCCGCCATCGCGTTCGCCACGTCCCGAATCCGATCGAGGATGCGATCGCGCTCGGCGACGAGGTCGGCCGCCGACGCGACCTCGGGGAACTCGTCGGGCGTCTCGGCGAGCAGCCCGTCGAACGAGGCGAGGTGATCGTTGAACGTCGCGATAAGGTTCTCGTAGTCGGCCATCGCGCTCTCCAGGGGTTCGGGTTCCGGTGGCTGTTTGCTCGAGACGACGTAGGTCTCGGAGCCCGACTTCGGTTTGAAACGGAGGTACTGGACGTCGCCCGCCTCGTACTTGAGCGTCCACTTCCCGCCGGCGGTCTCGAACGTCTCCTGTCCGTAGTCGCCGCCCTGCAGGACGGCCAGTTCCCGCGCCATCTGTCCCGCGTGAGCCCGAACGCGCGTCGTCAGTTCGTCCCGCCGCCGAGCGACGTCGGCCGCGTCGTCGACGTCCGCCTCGAGTCCGTCGGTCATTGTACTCGGGAGGGGCCGACAGGGGGTAACGGTTGCGACTTGCGGCGTCCTGCCGTCGCGATCGCCTCGCCGACGCCGATCGACTGACGCGTCCCGACAGGTGCAGGTGTCACACGAGTGTCTGACTGACTTTCAAGCACGTGGCTGTGGCCCTGGAGTGTATGGCACCACGCCGCCCTCACCCTCGCTCGAAGTGGAACCCACAACCGCTCGACGTCCGTCGCGCCCCGGTCCCGGCATCGCCGCGATCGCGCAAACCGGCCGCACAACCGTCGATCGCCGGCAAAGAACGCCGCCGCGCTCCGGAGCACCGTCGTCGCAGGGGAACCGAGTCTCGGACCTTCGGAGACTCATGAGCGGTTCGCAGCAACTCGGCTGGACCGCGGTAATCCAGATCCGAACGGTCGTCCCCTTCGTGGTCGCCCTTGGGGTCACGATCCTCGGCGTCATCCTCTACGTCGAGCTCGTCGCCCTCCTGCTCGACGTGCTGCCGACGCTGCTGGGTTAGTCGGCGCTTCGGACTGCAATTCGGCGTCTCACGGCGGATACCGATCGGCGTAGTCGTCTAACAGCGTCCAGAGATGCGTCTCGTCGGCCACCCGGTGGCACACCCTCACCAGCTCCTGTCCGGTTTCGGTATCGGTCACCTCGAACAGCCACTTCGCGTCGAACGTCGAGCCGACGTTCGTGATCGCGGCGAGGCGGTAGCCGCGATCGTGGACGAGTCCCACGGCGTGGCGATCGTCGATCCGCAGCGTCCAGGTCATCGCCCGTCCATTCCGATTCCAGGACCGAATAGGTTCGTGTGACGCGCGTCATCCCGCGAGCGTCGTCGCGGGCCGACGACCGCTTCGGTTCCGGCCGAAAGCGGCATCGATGGCCGTTTCGCGTATTCGATCGGTGCGACACTGGCGTCTCGGGTGTACTCTATAGTGATATTGCGACCACCTAGCAAGAGTTGTAGTCTGCGCGATCGAGCGTCCACTCGAAAATGAACCTCTCTCAGATGCCGAAGATCGCCGCCGTGTGCGCTGACTGTGGAGGAATATTCGCCGCTCGCGAGCGTCCCGACGGGACGATCAGCCCGATCGGGACCGCGGGACGCTGTTCCTGCGGGAGCGAGGAGTTTCGGCGATTCGGGTGAGGGGCGCGATCGGCCCCAGAGCGTTCGTAGCTCGATCGGCGGCTTGTGCGGACGGGCGGAGCGGATCGCTCGAGTAGTCAGTGTCGCGGCGATCGTCGCGGCGCTCACGCCCGTCGGCGCCGACGAGACGGCTCATCGAGAATCACCGTCCTGCTCGGCGAACGTACTTCAGGAGTGATCCTGTGTTGTTACTCCTGTAACAACAGTATTGTTAAACCCCGTACCTTCCTTCTCACTGGCGATGGTGGCGGGGGATGAAGAGAATAATGGTCGGCTGATGGTACAGTGTACCGAGTGTGGGTCCGCGTATGCCGCACGCAGGACCGGAGACGACACGCTCCTTCCGATTGGAGCTCGAAACGGGTGCTCGTGCGGAAACTCAACGTTCGTCGAGGTCGAGGGCGAAACGATCCTCGAGTTCGGTGCAGACGATGATACCGGTGGAGGGAACTGATTAATACTGCCTGTAGAGCGACCACCGTCCGGTCTATCCCTCGATCTTCGCTCTCGGTGGCGCGACGAACTTATTTGCCGATCGCCTGATGGACTCGACGACCGATCGGCGTCTGCGTGCCGCTCGATAGTGTAAGTGTGGGAGTAAAATGGGCCGGCGCAGCGAGAAACTACCCGCGTACAGCGTACTCTCGGCTGTAGCCTTTACACGATGTACAAATACCATCGTATCGATCGGTCTAACACGGTGTTCCGTGTCTTGCAAAGCGAATGCGACGGCCACGGGCGGATTGGATGACGCGAGCCGACGATGCGATTCTCGAGTTCCTTCTGAACGAGGATAACGAACCGATCGTGGTGAACCCATCCACCGTTGAGGCGAACGTTGATTACAAAATCTCCCACGTCCGTCGTCTCCGAGCGTTACAGGACGGTGGACTGGTCGAGTACTACGACGAAGATCGCGGGCTGCACCGGATCTCCGATCACGGTCGGGCATACCTCAACGGTGAGCTCGATGCTGACGATCTCGAGTAAGGCGGGATCAGTTCTCTGCCGCCTGGATCTACTAGTAAGCTCTCGAACTCGCTCTGACCGCGGTCAGTGAGCTCGTTGAGCGCCACTGGCTGTACGTCGTCTACCATTGTCTCAAACCGGCTAGACTGTCGAAGGGACATACTGCGCGACCAGGGTCGAGGCCGACGCTGATCGGCTCGAGGCGCCGATGTCGGCCGTAACGGCGATCGCAGCATCCGCCGACGGCACCGGTCGATCGCAGTTGACTCTTTCGGGTGCGAACATGATCGCTCCAAGCGTTCGAACTGGCTCGTTCCCAGCCTCAGAAACCGCAAAAATGAGAAATTAATGAAACGATGGCTTATCTATGGGTTCCAGTTCCCAACAGTACCTGAAGTTCCCTCATATTCTGAGACGACTGTGATGCTCGCGTCATCAACACAGGTAGCAGTCCCGCCTATTGACAGTGGATTACCGCTATTGACGGGATTCCCGCCACTATCCACACAATTGTTCCCGTCTTGGATCCAGACCTCTCCATTATCGGTCCACTGGTCTTGGATAAAGGTGACTGTCACCTCACCAGGACCACCCGAAGCCGGTTCGTGGTCGAACTGAATACCGGCAGCAGGTCCGACACTCTGGCTCTGACCGAGATCGAGCACGAATGCTGCGATCACGGCCGCGAGAATGATGGTTATGGCAACCATTAGGATTACGCCTATAACAGGTGATACTGCTCGCTCCTCCTCGGAGTTCTTCTGTTTGTTCTTTTCAATCATTCTCATGGGTTCCAGTTGCCAACAGTCCCGTCCGTCCCTTCGTACGTAGCGGTGGCTGTAATTGGAGTGTCAAGTTCGGAGCCAGAACACGTAGTTGTACTGCCGACACTTAGGTCAGTACAAGAGGTAGAGGTATCTCCGTCACAATGTACAGTAACATCACCATCAACACGGTCTTCTTGGATATACGTAACTGTCACCTCAGTACCATCTGAGTTTTCGTCGAATTGAATGCCAGCCGCGGGACCCACACTTTGGCTCTGGCCGAGATCAAGCACGAACGCCGCGATCACGGCCGCGAGAATGACGGTTATGGCAACCATCAATATTACGCCGATAACGGGTGATACTGCCCGCTCCTCCTCATTTCCGATCAGCTTCTTGCCGATTGTGTCTAACATGTGTAATCAAAGCACCGCTGAACGGTAGGGAAGCTTATACCCAGGATTATGGTAGCCCGAGACGCGCCGGGAATGGGGGCTTTCCACACCATCCCTGCGCGCACCTTCCTGCCGCCCCGCATTTCGGTGCTGGTAGCAACCAGTCTCCTGGGGGGATATATAATTAAGGAATCGTGAATGTCTCAGTGGCTGAAAAGGCTTTCAGAAGTGATAATCAGACCCACATAGAAGGGTTACAGCACCCCCTTGAAGCGCCACCATCTTGCGGTTTTGATTCGGCGAGAACTACGCAATAACCGTTATAGCCGATCGGTTCCACCTCAGATTCATGAGAGATTCGAGTTCGATCAATGAGGAGGCGCTCGCGCGCACCTTCGACGGCGGGTACTACCCGGATGCGTGGCAAGCAGTCGAACAGTATCGACGCGCGATCGACTATGCCCGAACGAACGACTGTAAATCGAGTGCGACGGCATCGGCACTGGATCTTCCCCGAGGCCGGCTTCGGACATGGATCGATGACGGTGGCGCTCCCGATGCCGCCCGAGCGATCGAGACGGCACACAATCGTGGGTGGTTCGACATCGAGTTCGACGATCCTGAGTTTACAGGGCTGAACGCGCTCATCGCGAACGTGCTTTCCGGTGGCTCGATCGCGGAGCAACACTACCAGCCGCTGTTTGCAGTCAACCGGCGCAATGAGGATTCACACGTGTTCCAGGCGCTGGATCTCGTCGGGGTTGACTACGCGAGCGAGCACGAGGACGATCGCGGCGGCGAGCCTGCCCGTGTTCCGGTGGCACGGCGGTGGCAATCACCGCGATACCAAGCAGACAAAGATTCCGATAAATGCGGTTTCCTAACTCGCCGGTTAAATATATGAGATCACGTCTCTCTTGAAATCATCTAGCTTTGATAGAATCCCGGTATCCGTGTTACGGACAGATGCCATAAATAGCACTGACTTTACTCGAAATAACATGAATTTATCTCCAGTCGGTCAGTCAATTCGACACCGGCTTTAACCCTCTCAGACGCGAACCAGCGGTATGAGTATCGTTGCGGAGTTTTCTGTTAGATCCGACGACTTTGCACTAAATCACGCCCTCACAGAAGCACCGCACATGGTCGCCGAGATCGAGCAGGTTGTGGCGACGATGGAGGACAAAGTGATGCCGTACTTCTGGGTGAGCGGCGGCGATCACGCGGAGTTCGAAGCGGCGTTCGAGAATGACGAATCGGTGACGAACGTTGCTCCCATCGACGAAGTGGATGGAGCCATCTTGTATCGCGCCGAGTGGACGCAGAACGTCGAAACAATTGTCTACGCGTACATCGAACTCGGGTCATCGATTCTGCAAGCGATCGGCCGGGACACGAACTGGGAACTCCGGATGCGGTTCGACGATCGAGAGAGCCTCTCCGACTTCCAAGCGTATTGCGAGGAGAACGGCATTTCGTTCGAACTCAACCGAATACAGGAGCAGGAACAGCCGATGGCGAGCGCCCAGTACGATCTCACGACGAAGCAACGCGAGACGCTGGTCACTGCGCTTGAAGAAGGGTACTACGAAGTCCCTCAGACGATCTCGATGAGCGAACTGGCTGCCCAGATGGGAGTCTCACAACAGGCACTCTCAAAGCGGTTTCACGCGGCGCATAAGAACCTTATCACGAGTACCTTGACGTTCACCCACCCGGATGATGAATGAGTTACTGTTAGCAGAATTTCCATATCATGTGTCATACGGTAGTCAATACAACCAAGTACCTCTTCCGCAAGGTAGCTGTTTATGCATACATGGCAGAGACCCAACGTGCATACGAAACCAGCGAGAAGACGACCGACGGCCGGCAGAAAGTAGCAGGGAGGTGTTGTGAGTGCGGTGCAGTCTACTCCGCGTGGGTTCTTTCTAATGGCACTGTCCACCCGATCGGGAAGAAGGGCGGTTGTCGGTGTGGCGCATCAAACTTTGAGGCCATCTCAAAATAACCCCCTTGCGGGACCACATCCCTGCAGGAGGAACCGTTCGGTATGCAACCGTGTTGATCAGTAGTCTCTTGGTTTTGATTGGAACTTTCAGCTCGAGGAGTGTCGACGTCCGCGAACTCATAGCGGCCCCTCGCACGCGTCACGAACCGGCGCGCGTACAGTCCGCGCAGAGACGGCGAAGGCCGGTGATCCGATCGCCGCAGCGTTCGCACTCGTCGAAGTCGACAATGCGGCTCATCTTTCACCCTCCTCGCTTCTCGTGGGATTCTCGGAATCTGAATACGATTGCTCCGTAGCCGTGCAGAGCGGGTGTTTTGGAACGAATTTCCCGCACCAGGGACCTACATGATATTTATTACAGAGGTTGAAGTTGCTGGCACCTTTTTTAATCCTCGGGGTGATCGCCTTGGGCGACCACAATCGCATTGTGGCCGTCTGTAGACGCTGTGAAACAGCATACGCAGCGAGAGTGCTTTCGGACGGACGGATCCGGCCGATAGGAGTCAACTCCTGTCGCTGCGGATCCACGGAATTCCGATCACTCAGGTGAACAGCACCATTTGAAACCGGTGCAGTCCCCCTGTTTCTTTGGCAATCAGCTTCCGACCGTAGATACTCGTAATCAGTTGCGCTTGTAGAGCGACCGCCGTCCGTCCGAATCTCTCGGTCTTGACTCTCAACAGCACGACGAGCCCGCTCGTCGGTCGCCTGCTGGGCCGGATGAGCGATCGTCGTCTGAGTCACGACGTCGTACAGCTGGTTCGCCGGGACGGACTCAGACATCGGCCTCACCTCCGTGCCGGCCGGGTGACGTCTCCGGATGGGGGATCGCGACGTCTTTCCCCGCAGCGGAGCCGCGGCTCAGTCGCCGGTAGGAATCGCACTCGCCACAGCGGTGGGCGCGATCGTCACGCGCACCATCCCGTAGAACCGCCGCTACGCGTAAGGAAATGCGGAAAAAGGGGTATATCCAGTGGGCCGGCGCAGATTCGAATGTATGCGAGACGATCGCGCTCACTTCGTTCGCGCGCTGCGACTCGCGTGTTCGAACTGCGCGTATTTCCCACGCACCGCAGACTCGTCACTACGTTCCTCGTGATGCGGTGCGGGAGAAAGTGGGCCGGCGCAGATTCGAACTGCGGTTACGGCCACCCGAAGGCCGAAGGATACCAGGCTACCCCACCGGCCCGCATGTGGACTGTGAGCGGCGGGTCGTTTAACGCTTCCGAAAACCGATCCCGGATCGCCCGACTGCGAGGCGCTTCCCGTCGATCAAAACCGCTCGTAGCCCGCCGTATCCAGGTAGTGGTGGGCGATCGTGATCGCGTGATCGGCGTGCAGCAGTCGCGGGCCGAGTCGGAGCCGCCGGTCGGCCCGGTTCTCGAGCACGGCCGCCTCCTCGGGGGTGAAATCGCGGTGGTCCGAGAGGACGAAAACTGGATCCGCCAGATCGGCGATACGCACGTCGGCGATCGGCGCGCCGTTTTCGTGGAGCTGGATCACGGGTCCCGCATCCGCGAGGTCGTCGAGCGTGGCCTCGAAGCCGCACCGGTAGAGTTCGACGCCGGGACTGGGGTCGGCGGGCAGCGCGCCGATCGCTTCGTCGCGGTGTTCGAGCGCGGTTCGGACGAGGGCCGCCGTGCTGCGTTCGTCGGGATTGAGCCTGCGGAGTTCGCTGCCGTCGAAGCGGATCGTGAGTTCGTCCTGCAGAATCAGGTGCGCGCGAACGTCCTCACGGATCCCGTGGGAGGTGACGAACGACGACGTGATCGATCGGCAGAGCGCGTCGAGCCGTCCGGCGCCCCCCGCGAGGTCGTCGAGCGAGAAGTCCGGCTCCGTGGGCGCGTCGTGACCGATGAGTACGAAGTGACGCATACGTGGGCAAACGGGACGGCCGGCAAAGCAGCCACGGTTTCGGTCGTCGGTGTCGGATTCGCGCGGCGGTCAGGACTGGGCCAGTCGCCCGAGACGATCGATCGAAGCGCGAACGTAGCCGACGCCGGGGCGGCCGTCGACGTACCAGACGGCGGCGGCGACGGCGAACAGGACCAACTGGAAGACCTGGTAGGGTCCCATCGCGTAGTAGTTGAAGATCGCGTCGAGGAGGCCGCTGACGGGTTCTTCGGGAGGCTGCTCGAGGATCGGCCACAGGAGGTACGCGGCCCCCGAGACGTCGCCGGTGAGGACGTCGGGCGGAAGGTCCGCGAGGAGGTGCGAGTAGTAGCCGAGCCCGAAGGCGCCGGCGATTTCGCGGCGGTCGAAGCGGACGCCGATCGCGTAGCTGGCGGACACGACGAGCGTGGCGACGAACAGCGAGTGTGCGAGCGTCCGGCCCCCGGGGAGGACGCCAAAGGTCCACGCGAGCGGTTTATCCACCAGGTCGGGGGTCTGCGATCCGATCGCGAGCGCGATCGCCGGCAGCGCTCGCGGCGGGCGATCGAACCGGACGTGTGTCCAGACGGCGTAGCACAGATACGCGACGGCGAGGTGTCCCCACGGCCACATCCCGCGGACGTATTCCGGGCGTCCCGATAGATGTATCGACTCGCGACGGGCCCCGATATCGAGAGTGAATCGCGTTGCATAGGCAGGGCCAACGGTTTCCACGATCACAGAGCAGGGTACACATATATGGCAGACTCACAGGTGTCGCGATCGAACGGACGGGAGTTGTTGTCGAAGCTCGCGGGACGGCCGTGCCCGTACTGTCCGGACGGCGAGCTAACACGGGACGTCTACAAGGACAACGAAGCGGTGGTCTGTAACACCTGCGAGACGCCGCACGTTCAGGTCTGGTAGTCGCTTCGGTCGCGGTTCGAATTTTAACGGTTGATCAGTTCGACCGCGCCGATCCAGGCGTCGTCGCCGCGGACGGCACGCCAGCCCTCGTGGGCCGCTGAACATCGCAGATCCATCGGCTGACCGTGCTCGCACCGTCGCCGTGCGTCGCTCGGACTCGATCGTCGACAGAGCGGACAGCGGACCCCATTTGATTACCCCACACAAGGTAATATTTATCGTTTTTTACCTGTTCGGTTGTCAGTCAGTAACGTGAAATTAACCGTATTGCGCCCGCGAGATCGGGTCCGCGGTGCGGCCTGACCACATCGATTGCGAGCGACGATCACGATCGGCTCGATCGCGATCCGTCGTACTCGTGCCCGACGACGAGCGCGAGGGCGTGGAGGACGAGCAGGCCGACGAACAGCGAGAACCGAGTCATCGAGTCGATGCCGACGAGGACCATCGGCACGTAGACGATCGGGAGGACGGTTCCGAGCCAAAACCCGACGGCGGTGAGCGACTGGGCCATCCTCTAGCGCATCGATGCGAGATCGACGAACGAGTCGTCGTGGGCGGTGATCCAGGTCGTCATCAGTTCGTCATCGTCCGCCCCTCGCGGAAAGATCGCACACTCGTCGGGTGCGTCGGGGTTTTCGATGGTCACGTGTTCGAGGTCGATCGGCTGTTCTTCGCGGCGGACGGGCAGGGTATCGGTCTCGTGCTTATCGATATCGTTCGTCATCGGAATCCAGGCGGCGGGAGGTCGCGCCGAGTGAACGTACCCGCTATCCACCTATTGTTATCGACTAGCTAACCGCTTCGAACGGACGGAAGCGACGCGGACGATTCGGATTTCGCCCGTCGTTTCGGACGTCGAGAACGTATCGAATCGCGACGTGTACGGCGCCGCTACGGCGTTCGATGGACGAGCCCCGTCGGGATGGATCGGCGTAGGCGATCGTTTCCCCGCCGCTAGGGACGATCGAGCCCGTGTCGCGAGCGACAGTGGTAGAGTACGAACGAGGCCCAGGAATTACTCGACCGGCGGTCGCGCGCCGAGGGTCAACATCGTCGACCGTTCGGTGCCGTCGCGCCAGAAGTCGACGGCGATCGTGTCGCCGGGGCTGGTCTCGAGGGCGAGAAACGTCGACAGCGCGTGGCGGTCCGGGATCGGTTCGCCGTCCAGTGCGGTGATCACGTCCCCGCCGACGGGAACCGGTTCGGTGTGGCGTTCGACGGTCCGGGGACTCCCCTCGAGACCCGCGTCGGCGGCGGCTTCGCCGGGGACAACGTCGGTGACGATGACACCGGCCGCCTCGGGGAGGTCGTTTGCTTCGGCGACGAGTCGATCGACGGTCCGGAGTCCGATCCCCATGTAGGCGTGGCGGTACTCGCCGTCGTCGATGAGCGCCGGGACGACTCGACGGCTCAGCGCGGCCGAGATGGCGAAGCCGATGTTCTCGGCGCTCGCAGCGTTGACGACGCCGATGACCTCACCGCCCAGATCGACCAGCGGCCCGCCGCTGTTGCCGGGGTTGACGGCGGCGTCGGTCTGGATGACGTTCGGAAACGAGAAGTCCCGTTCTGGCGGGTCGAGCGTGCGGTCGACACCGCTGACGATCCCGGTCGACATCGATCCTTCGAGGCCGTACGGGTTGCCGATCGCGGCGACCTGCTGACCGACGACCGGGCGCTTCTCGGCGAACGAGAGCGGCGTCGCGACGTCGGGGACGTGATCGACCTCCAGCACCGCGAGGTCGCTGTAGTAGTCGGTCCCGACGAGCCGCGTGCTCGTCCAGTTGCCGTTGATGTACTGGAGGTCGGCGTCCTCGCCGCCGGCGACGACGTGATCGTTCGTCACCACGTGCCGATCGCCGACGACGAACCCGGACCCCTGGCCGCGTCCCTCCTCGCCGGTTCGCGGATCGTCGACGCCGAACACCCGAACCTGGGTGACGGAGTCGATGATCGCCTCGTAGACGTCGGTGTAGGCCGACCCGTCCGCGAGATTCTCCCGATTGATGTCGCGGATCGAACTCCCCTCGATCGAGCGATCGCTTTTGGGTTCGGCACAGCCCGCGGTGGCACCCGCGAGGCCGGCGCCGATCGCCCCGAGAAACGCCCGACGACTCGATCGCATCTCCTTCATGTCCGTCGGGTGGAACCCCACCTATATGAACTTCCGGGGGACTGTCCGCGCGATCGATGGACTCACTGCGCGTGGTTCGAGAGACCTGCGGTCTCTCGTCACTGAACCGAGCGAAGCTCGGCGAGGTCCAAAAGAGCGCAACTCGCTCTTTTGAAGATCACGAAAGACGCAAAGCGTCTTCCGAACGACTTCGCTCCCGTTGGTCGCTCCAGTGCTTACGTCGTCCGTCTTCCCGTAGACGGCAGGGGCTTTCGTGGTGTTCTCGGTTGCGTTGAGACTACCAACCACTCACGGTCGAAGGGAAAACGTGTTACCCGCGGCCTCCCGAGTCTTGGCCATGAGTACGGACGACGCCCGCAAACTGCTGGCGACGGGGCCGGTCTGTGACTCCTGTCTGGGCCGCCCCTTCGCCGATCGGAGTTTCGGGCTGACCAACGCGGAGCGCGGCCGGGCGCTGCGAACGACGGTCGCGATGGAAGACGACGCGGACTTCGAATCCGTCGATCCCGAGGAGTGCTGGGTCTGCGAGGGGTACTGCGGCACCTTCGACGCGATCGCCGAGACGATCGGCGACGCGCTCGAGGGCGTCGAGTTCGGCACCTACCAGGTCGGCACGCAGGTGCCGCCGCTGGTCGAGGAAAACGAATTGCTCCTCCGGGAGGACGCCGGCCTCGACCCCGAGGCGGGCGAATCCATGAAGCGCGAGACGAACCGCGAGGTGGGCCGTCGCGTGGGCGCGAAAACGGGCGCCGAAGTCGGCTTCGAGCGGCCAGACGTGCTCGCGATCGTCGACCTCGCGGGGTTCGATCCGCTCGACGTCCTGGACGGGGAGTCCGTGACGAGCCACGCGATCGACCTGCAGGTGAATCCGGCGTTCGTCTACGGGCGCTACCGCAAGCTCAAGCGGGACATCCCCCAAACCGAGTGGCCCTGCCGGGAGTGCGGCGGCAGCGGCGTCCAGCTGGGCGAGTCGGGCGAGGAGCCCTGCGACCACTGCGGCGGATCGGGCTATATGTACGACACCAGCGTCGAGCAGGTCGTTCGCCCGCACGTCGTCGAGGCGATGGACGGCGACGAGGGAACCTTCCACGGCGCGGGTCGCGAGGACGTCGACGCCCGAATGCTCGGCGAGGGCCGGCCGTTCGTGCTCGAGGTGAAGCGCCCGCGAACGCGCGATCCCGATCCGGCCGGCCTCGAGCGCGAGATCAACGAGGCGACCGACGGCGTCGAGGTCGAGGGTCTGCGGCTGGCGACCTACGAGATGGTCGAGCGCGTCAAGGAGCACGACGCGAGCAAACGCTACCGCGCGGACGTCGAGTTCGCCGACTCGGTCGACGAGGATTCGTTCGAAACGGCCATCGAAACGCTCGACGGGGCAACGGTCGAGCAGTACACCCCCCAGCGGGTCGATCACCGACGGGCAAACCTGACCCGGACGCGGACCGTTCACGCGATCGAGGGCGAATTACTCGAACCGACTCGGGCCGAGGTCCGGGTTCACGGCGAGGGCGGCCTCTACATCAAGGAACTCGTCAGCGGCGACGGCGATCGGACGGAGCCGAGCCTGGCCGGCCTGCTTGACGCCGACGGGGAAGTGACGGCGCTCGACGTCACCGGCGTCGAGGGCGAGGACGAGCCGTTCGAACTGGAGGCGTACTTCCGGGACGAGCCGCGCGACGACGCCGAGTAACGCCGTCGATCACCGGAGCCGACGTCGATCTCCGGCACCGCTCGCGGACGGACACCGAAGCGACTCCTACCGATCGCGCCCGCCGTGCTCACGCCTCGAACTCGTCCGATCGGCTCTGGTCGTCCCGTGCCGGATCGTGTTTTTCGTACCACTCGAGTAACTGTTCCAGCCGGTGGATCGCCCGATCGGGGTCGCCGACGTTGTGGTGTTCGTCGGGATAGACGACGAGTTTCGCGTCGACGCCCTGCTTTCGCGCTGCCACGTAGAGCTGTTCGGACTGGGAGGGCGGACAGCGCCAATCCTGGCCGCCGGCCATCACCAGCAGCGGCGTGTCGATCGCGTCGGCGTCGAGGAGCGCCGACGCCGCGTCGAACGTCTCGGAATCCTCCCACGGCAGGCCGAACTCGGCTTCCAACCAGACGTGCGAGTCGTCGGTACCGAACAGCGATCGCAGATCGTAGATGCCGTGTTCTGGCGCCGCGGCGGCGAAGAGGTCCGTCCGCGTGACGAGGTAGCCCTGCGCGATCCCGCCGTAGGAGAGACCGTAGCCGAAGACGCGATCGGGATCGGCCCAGCCGCGATCGACGAGACTCTCGACTCCGGCGACGATGTCGTCCACCTCGGCGGTTCCCCACCGCCCCTCGAGAACCTCGGCGAACTCGCGTCCGCGGGAGGTCCCGCCGCGGTAGTTCGGCCGGAGGATTACGTAGCCGCGACTCGTCAGCGCCGCGTGTGCGAAGGTGAACTCCGGTTCGTCGTAGGACATCGGCCCGCCGTGGATCGCGACGACCAGCGAGTGCGGGCCGTCCGCGTCGAAGTCGATCGACGGATCGTGGTAGACGACGCCGTCGATCGTCCAGTCGTCCGACTCCCACTCGACGCGGCGAACCTCGGGCATCGTGAACTCGTCGGTGAGCGACTCGTTCAACCGCGAGAGGCGCCGGAACGAGTCGGGTTCCGTCGAAGCGTCCAGGTCGTCCGCGGCGACGCTGTAGACGTCGATCCCCTCCCGCGGGTGGGAGAGCACCAGCGCGGCGGTCGAGCCGTCGGCCGAGACGTCGAAGCCGGCGATCGCCCGATCGTCACCCTGGGTCTCGAAGAGACGCTCGACGGCCCCCGACTCGTCCGCCCGAACGAGTCGCGTCCGGGCGTCGTCGCCGACGAGCGCGTAGAGGGCGTCGTCGATCCAGGCGATCTCGCCCCGGTAGGCGATCGTCCGGTCGAGCGATTCAGTCAGCGACCGGTACCCCTCGCCGTCGTGGACGTACGCCTCCGACGGGCGATACGCGTTCTCCGGGTCCTGGCCGACGAACCCGATCGCGCCGTCCGCTCGCCACCGGGGCATCGAACAGGTCAGATCGCCGTCGGTGAGTCGCTCCAGGCCGTCGCCGTCCGGATCGATCGCGTAGACGTCTCGAACGGCCGTGTCGTCGGGTCGATCGCCCCGATACGCGGTGAACGCGATCCGATCGGTCGGCCCCCAGCGGGGTTCCAACCCGTACAGATCTTCGAAGGCACCGCCCCCGTAAGCGTCGTCGAGCCGTTCGCTCTCGCCGGTCTCACGATCGGCGACGAAGAGGTAGGTGGTCACGTCGTCCGTCCAGCCGACGCCGTCGATCTTGTGCTGCAGCCGCGTCGTCTCGATCGGCCCGCCGTCCCGTCGCCGTTCGAGGGAGTCGCGCTCCTCGTCCGTCGGGTCGCGGGCGGCGATCACGAACCGATCGCCGTCGGGCGACCAGTCGAAGTCGCGGACGCCCTCGTCGCGATCGGTCACCTGGCGGGCGTCGCCCCCGCGAGCCAGGTCGAACATCCACAGTTGTTGTTTCGGCTCGTCGTCCCCGGCAGACTCGTCGGGACCTTCGTCGCCGTCCTGCTCGTCCGACTCGGCGGCGTCCGTCTCGTCGTCGGTACCGTCATCGGTCGCTTCGTCGTCGCGATCCTGCCACCCGACGCGGCGTTCGACGTCGGTCTCTCGTGCGGCGAGGAACGCCAGTTCGTTCCCCGACGGGCTCCAGGCGGGGTTCGACGCGCCGGCGACGGTCGTCAGCCGGTGCGGGTCCCGGGAACCGTCCGCGGGCGCGACGAACAGCGAGGTGACGGCCTCGTCGGCCGCCTGGTCGTACTCCGTCGCGGCGAACGCGACCCGATCGCCGCCAGGCGACACTGCGACGTCCGTGATCCGCGTCGCGTCGTAGAACGCGTCCAGCGGAATCTCCGTGCGGTCAGTCACGTCCGACTCGTTTCAGCCGACGGTAATATGCGTTGCGCGTCCGTGCCACTGAATGACAATGGTGCATCCGCGACGCGGTCGGGTCCGGCACGCGATCGACCGCCCCGTTCGACCGCGAACCCGCAACCGTTATTCGATCGCCCGCCGAGGGATCGGCATATGCCGTTCGGCGTCGACGAGGCGGGGAAGGGACCGGCGATCGGATCGATGTTCGCCGCGGCGATCTGGCTGGAAGAGCCGTCGGCCTTACCCGAGGGAATCGCCGACTCGAAGCGGCTCGCACCCGACCGGCGCGAGGAACTGGCGGCGGCCCTGTACGCGGACGACCGGATCCGCGTCGGCGTCGCCGAGATCACGACCGATCGGATCGACGATCCCGCGACCGACATGAACTCGCTGGCGGTCGCGGCTCACGCCGACGCGATCGAAGCGGCCGTCGCCGATGCGATTTCGGCTTCCGTTTCGGACGACAGCCGCGGCGGCGAGACCGACGTCCCGATCGGTCTCTGCGACGCCTGCGACACCGACGCCGATCGGTTCGCCCGCCGCGTCACCGACGCCTGCTCGCTGTCGATCGACGTCGACGCGAGACACGGCGCCGACGACGACTCCGCGATCGTCGGCGCGGCCAGCATCGTCGCCAAAGTCGAACGCGACGCACACGTCGCCCGGCTCGCCGAAGCGGTAGCCGACGAGTACGGCCCGATCGGCAGCGGCTATCCGAGCGATCCGACGACGCGCGAGTTCTTGGAAACCTACGTCGGCGACTCCGGCGAGCTACCGCCGTTCGCCCGCGAGTCGTGGTCGACCTGCGAGACGCTGCTCGCCGCGGCCGAACAGACGGGTCTCGGGCAGTTCTCGAACTCGTCGACTAACTCGTAGGGAAGAACGCCCAGTCGGGCGACCGCGGCGTTACGGTGCTCATCCTTCGTCTCGCCCGCGGTGCGGCGGATTTAAGCGGGCGTTGATCAGAGGTGGTGACATGATCGACGTCCTCGCCCTCCTCGGGCTGGCGCTCATCATCGTCGGCGTGGAGGGCCTCGTCCAGGCGGCGATCGGCCTCGGAGAGGCGTTCGACACGCCCGCGTTTCTCTGGGGGATGATCGTCGTCGCCGCCGGTTCGAGCGTCCCGACGCGTTCGTCAGCGTGGCCGCCCGCGGCGGTCGCGCGACCGTCAGCCTCGCGAACGTCCTCGGGAGCAACATCTTCGACCTGCTTGTGGCGGTCCCGGTCGGCGTCCTCGTCGCCGGTTCGCTACCGATCACGTTCTCAGCCGTCCAGTTCGTTCTTGAGTTCCTCGACCGCGACGGCGCCGACGCCGGTCGCGATGGACAGCGCCCGCTTGCGAGCTCTCGTGTCGGCCAGCTCGAGTAGCAACACCGAATCGTCGCCGCGATCGACGTGTGCGCTCCCCAGCGCTTCGCATCGGCGATCGTCGGGCGTCGTCGCGGCCGCTTTCACCTGGCAGTAGGTGAAATCCGTCTCGTGTGGTGAGACCTGGACGTCCGTCTCGACGTCGATGTCGTAAAAGTGCGACAGGACTTCGAACCCTTTCCGGTTGATCGCCTGCGTGCCGTCGATTTCGTCGACGAATTCGCCGGGAACCCACTTGAGCGGGTCGTCGGAGATCGACCGCTCCGGAAGGTCGTACGCCGCGGGGTCGATCGCGTCGGACTCGACGTCGATGACGTCGGGCTCCGCCGACGCCGCGTCGGATGCGTCCGGCGGAACGAGTTCGACGTCCATACCGAGCTCCTCGAGCTCCTCGACTGCGGTCTCCGCTTCTCCTCTCGAGTCGAATTCGCGCTCGTTTCCACTTCCCGTATCTCGTACGATCCACGCGCTGGTACTCACTGTTTCCACCTTATCGTCCCTTCGTGGCGAGCGGCTAACTACCCGTCGGTATCACCGTTCCGAATGCGCGCAATACGGCAGTTTAACGGCTGGAAACCGTATTTTACTGCTCAATCCCACCACATAATTCCAATAGATAACCGTCGTATGAATTGTCGGATTGACGGACGATCGGGATCGGCGATGACGACCGGTGCATTCCGCGGGCTGAAAGGCGTGGAAACCGCGCGGATTCGAGTTAGCGGTCGGTCAGCAGGTGCTCGAGGATGTCGCCGTAGGCGGGCCGGGTGACGAGCACCCCGATCAGGACGCCGAGGATCGTGATGATGGCGAACCCGCGGAGGTCGCCGAGGCTCAAGACGGCCAGCGGCGACATGGCGATGATCGTCGTCGCCGCGGCGGCGCCGATGACCCAGAACGCCTTGCGGAACCGCGATTCGAAGACCCGCCGCGAACTGACGTCGCCCTGGTCCATCACCTCGTCGGCGATGATGATGAGGTCGTCCACCCCCGTCCCGACGACGGCGATGAACCCGGCGACGTGGGAGAGGTCCAGCGGCATGCGTATCAGCGCGGCGAAGCCGAGCAGGATGACCACCTCCGCCAGCGCGGTGACGATCATCGGCAGCGCGACCCGCTGATCCCTGTACCGCAGGTAGACCATCCCGCTGACGCTCAGCACGGACAGGACGCCGATCAGCAGCGAGTACGTCTTGAAGTTCTCCGCCAGCGTGGGGGACACCATGTACGTCTGCTCGCGATCGAAGTCCAGCGGCGCGCGCAGGGCGCCGGCCTGGAGGTTGACCGCGAGCGACTGGGCGTCCTGCTGGGAGGGGACGATCATCCGCACGATCGGATCGTTCTCCCACGTGCCGCTGGCCATGCTCTGGGCGAGGTCCGACCCCATGCTGTGGGCGTCGACCGGTTCGCCGTCGACCTCGGTGACCAGACACCACTGCTGTTGGTCCTGGTTGTAGTTGAACTCGCCGGCGGCCCGATCGTGGAGGTTGCACCGCTCGACCCCTTCGCCGGTGAAGCCGAACTCGTTCATCTGGCGCTGGTAGCGCTCGGCGGGGCTCTCCCCGTTCTGGTCGGCGTCCGACACCGTTACCGAGACGTAGTGTAGGTCGCGCTGGTCGTCGTACGAGGGGGCGCCGATATTGTCGAGGTCGTCCCGTTCGAGGACGGTCGTGTTGACCTGCGTGCCGTTCTCGCCGCCGGGGTGGTAGGCCACGATCTCGACGATGCCGCGCTCCTGGAGCAGCGTTCGGAGTTCGCCGGGGCCCATGTTCGGGACTTCGGTGACGATGTAGTACTCGCCGCCGACCGTCGCCTCCTGGTAGACGTTCCCGCCGGAGAGGCCGGCCTCGTTGATCTTCAACTCGATCGTCTGAATGATCTCGTCGCGGGTCTGTTGGGTGACGCCGCGTCTGATGTCATCCTCCGAGTACTCGACGCCCGCCCCGTTCAAGGCGGCCGCGAACTCGCTCTCGTTGACCTCGTCGGTGAACACCTCGGCGTGGAACGCGTCGTCGCGTTCGCTGTACGTGACGCGCGCGTCGGCCGAGTCGATTCCGAGTTCCTTGACGAGCGTGTTCTCGACGTTCTGTTGCTCGCCCGGTTCGATGTCAATGTCTTCGGCGGTCATCCCAACTGGCGGGGCGCTGATCCGCGTCCCGCCGTCGAGTCCGAGCCCGTACTGGAGGTTCGTCGGGCCGCTCTCGTTGGCCTCGACGAGGCTGTCGTCGGCCATGATGCCGCCGGGGACGAACAGCGCGACGAGCGCCGCGAGGACGAAGAGGACGAGCAGTCCAACCCGCCAGTGGGCCTTGATCGCCGCGATCGGGCCCGTCACGATCGCACCCCCCCGAACTTGTACCAGCGAAGCAGGCTCAGGTTCAGCAGGTACGTGTTCATCAGGTCGGCTGCCAGCCCGACGAAGAGGATGATCCCGATCGAGGCGAGCAGTTCGACGCCGAACAGCCACGCGACGACGCCCATCACGAGCATCGCCGCCATCGACGTCAGCGTCATCGTCACGCCGGTCCGGATCGCGTGGTGCGTGCTCTCGTAGAAGTCACCGGTCCGCCGTAAGATGTGGTTGTTCAACAGGATGTCGGAGTCGACCGAGTAGCCGATCAGCATCAACAGGGCCGCGACCGTCCCGAGCGACAGCGAAATCCCGACGATGGCCATGAACGCAAGCGAGATCACGATGTCCGAGAACGCCGAGGCGATGATCGCGATCGACGGGACGAACGTCCGAAACAGCAGGAACGTGATCGCGCTCATCCCGAGGAACGCGACGCCGATCCCCAGCAGCGCGGTCTGTTGGGTCTGCTGGCCGAAGCTCGCGGACGTGACCGACTCGGACTGGACGATCGCCGCATCGCCGTCCTGTTCGAGTTCGGCTTCGGCCTGGCTCGTCAGGTCCTGCATGGCCGCCTGATCGACGTCCGCAAACCGTACGATGTACTGGTTCTCCGCACCCGGCGCCTGTACCGCCTGAACCGACTCCGGTTCGACGTCGAACGCCGCGGGAATCTCGCTTTCCGGCGTCGTCGTCTGCACGGTTAGCTCCGCGCCGCCGGCGAAGTCCATCCCGAGCGGCACCGGCGTGCCGGTCAGCAGAAAGGTACCGCCGAGGACGAGCAGTGCGACCGCGAGAACCGCGAGCGGAACCGTCGCGAGCTGACGGTCGGTGTACCGGGTGTAATCGATCTCCGGTACGTCGAAATACCCCATATACTCGGATACTGACGGTCGGCCCGTGTAAGCTTTCCCAATTTCGCCAGCATATCCGCGGTTTCGATCGATTCCAGCGACGCCCTGATACCGATCGAACGCGTGCGTGCAGGTATGACACAGGACATCGATCGCGCACGCGCGGTCGCCGATCGGGTCGTGGTCTCGTACCCGGCCGACCTCTCCGACTGGGGTCGGTTCCAGGTCGAGAAACCGTCGTTCCGGGCGTTCCTCCGGAAGACGCGCGAGCGCGCCCGAGAGGGCGACGTCTGGGAGGAGTTCGTCGGCGTCGGCTGCTGCGGCAACACGTTAGACGTCCCACTGCGCGTGGAGCGGGTCGACGGCGGAAACCGTATCGACGAGACTACCGAAATTACCTACGACGTACGGGAGGCGTGCGATATTCAGGGAAGCTGGCGCGTCCAGAGCAAGGGCGGCCCGAACCGGGCCTGACGATCGCAGATCGGTATCCGTGCCCCGATAGAGACGGTCCGATCGGCCGCTCAGTCCGGCAGGTACCGGACGCTCACCACGCCGTCGTCGGCCGAGCGGCGCACTTCAACGCGGACCGCCTGGAGTCGCGCCGCGCGCGCGATCGTCTCGTCGTCGTCGAGGACGTCCCGGGCCGCCGATTCGACCTCGGTCTCGTCCTCGGGGAGGCGAAGGACGTGTATCTCGCCGGTGCCCGCCCGCTCCCGCGTGACGAGGTCGCCGACGTCGGCGTCGGCCGCGAGCTCTTTCTCCCGGGCCGTCGGCTCGAGGTCGCTGTCGACCAGGTCGATCGATCGCCGATCGTCGACGTCGACCACTTGCCACGTCACCTCCAGCGGTGGGTCGGGTGCGACGGTCCCTTCGAGGACGTCGTGGACGTCGAGGCCGGGGTTGGACGCGAGCGTGTGAACCTGTGCGGTGTCGACGTCGCGGACGACGGCCGACTCGCTCTCAGCGTGGGTGACGACGAACGTGCCCGTCTTTTCGGTCATGAACGGCGATAGGAGGCGGCCCGTTTTCCGGGTTTCGAGTTCGCTCCTCGTTCGGCCGGCGGCCCTCGTTCCGTCGACCGCTCACCCGGCCCGTTCCTCGAAGTGGGACTCGCAGAGGACGTCGAAGACGGTACCGTCGGTTTCGACGTCGCCGCGAGGGGTCTTCTTCACGATCGCGACGCCGTAGTCCGCCTCCTCGTCACAGTCGACGCGCCCGCCCCGCGCGTCGGTGAGGCCCTCGGTCTTGTACCCCTCGTCCCGTATCTCGGCGCAGTCGCGACAGAGCCACCGCTTGGTCTCCGGCTCCGAGAGGTCGCAGATCTGGTGTGCCACCTTTTCCTGGTTGAACTGTACCGGCGCGGAACAGAACGCACACTCCATAGTCGAGTCGGCCAGAAGGGGCACAATAGCGGTTGGACGCGGATTATAATGGTGGCCCGGAATCGACGCTCAGTACTCGATCGCATCGCCCGCCGCGATCGTCCCCGTCTCGACGACGTTCGCGTTCAGACCGCCGCGGTGGACCAGCGCGGCGACGGCGCCCTCTGTCTCCGCGAGCGACTGCATGTAGCTGCAGGGTTCGCAGAGCCGCACCCCGACGAGCGTCGCCCCGCCGACCCGGAACTCGCGGTCGACGAGGTGGTTCAGCGGTACGTCCCGCGTCAGGATGTTGCGTCGCGTTTCGCGGGGTCGAAGCTCCGTCCCGTCGTCGCGCTTCGCCGCGTCGAGCGCCTCCCGTTCGATCAGCGTGACGTCGGTTCCATCCTGAAGGTTGTCGCGCCGATCGTACAGCCCCCGCTCGCGGAAGTACCGATCGCCGCGGAGCCCGCGGCCGTCGACCGCCTCGACGGAGTCGACCGTCCGCATCGGTTCGCCGGAATCCGGCGCGACGTAAATCTCTTCGACGGTTCCTCGCGGATCCATGCAAACCCGTGCGTCCGTCGAGACAAAACCCTTTACCTCCGACGCGGCGGCCGATTCCGCCGCCGTCGCCGGCGCGTGACGGAACGCCTTTACACCCGGCTATCGCCTCCACGGATATGGACGTCGACATCGGAAACGCGCTCGCGTCGGTCGCCTCCCCGGGCGTCTCGCGCGAGGCGCTCGATCGGTTGGACGAGCAGGTCGCGGACGCCCACGAACGCATCGAGACCGGCCGGGCGAACGCCGAGCACGGCTACGAGGCGCTCAACCTTCCCGAGCGGACCGACCCAGACGAGATCCGCGCGGCGGTCGATCCCGTCGCCGACGCCGGGGCGCTGCTCACGATCGGCATCGGCGGCAGTTCGCTGGGGGCGGCGACGATCGTCGACGCCCTCGAAAGCGACACCGAGACCGTCTTCCTCGACAACGTCGACCCCGAGTGGGTCGCGGCCCACCTCGATCGGCTCCCCCTCGACGCGACGGCAATCAACGTGGTCTCCCGATCGGGGACGACGGCGGAGACGCTGGCGAACTTCCTCGTCGTCCGCGAGGCGTTCGAGTCGGCCGGCGTCGACTGGACCGAGCGAACGATCGTGACGACCGGCGAGTCGGGACCGCTTCGCGACCTCGCCGATCGGCACGACCTGCCCTCACTGAAGGTCCCGGACGGCGTCCCGGGCCGGTTCTCGGCGCTCTCCGCGGTCGGGATGGTCGCCGCGGCCACGTGCGACCACGATCTCGACGCGCTGCTGGCGGGAGCGGCCGCCGAGGCCGAGACCCTCACCGGCTCCCTGTTCGAGTGCCCGGCCTACGCCTACGGCGCGACGACCTACGCACTGGACGTCCGCGGCGCCGCGATGAACGCGATGGTCCCCTACGCGGAGTCGCTCGAGACCTACTCGGAGTGGTTCGCGCAACTGTGGGCGGAGAGCCTCGGCAAGGACGACCTCGGGCAGACGCCGCTGCGCGCACTCGGCGTGACGGACCAGCACTCCCAGCTGCAACTCTACCGCGCCGGTCCGCGCGACAAGGTCGTCACGTTCGTCAGGCCCCGAGAGACCGCGGATCGATCGATCCCCGAAACCGAGGTCGAGGACCTCGCGTACCTGGGCGACTCGACGCTCGGCGACCTGCTCACCGCGGAGTTCGAGGCAACGGAAGCGAGCCTCGCGGCCGCCGGCCGACCGAACGTCCGCGTCGAGATCGATCGGGTCGACGAGTACGAACTCGGCGGCCTGCTGTACGGGATGGAGGCCGCCTGCGTCCTCGCGGGCGAACTGTACGGCGTAAACACGTTCGAACAGCCGGCGGTCGAGTGGGCGAAGAAGGCGACCCGGGGACTGCTCGGCGGGGGTCGGTTCGAGGAAGCCGAGGCGGTCGCCGACAAGACGGCGCTTCGAATCGAGCGCTGACCGCCCGCCGATCGACCGCACCGCCATGGCCGATCGATCGCACCGCTATGGCCGTTCGCGCCGTCACGGACGGGCGACCGATCGCGCCGCCGTCGTGTGACCGGCCCGCACGAACGGACGCGACGCCGGCGATCAAAAAGTCCATACTGAACCGCGGTGACGATTCGGCTATGGGACACAACATGGGAATCGACTACGGTCGGTGGACGAAACGCGGGCTACTCGCGGGATTCGTGACGTTCGCTCTCGGCGCCGTGGTCGCGGGACTCGGATCGCGCGTGTTTGGCACCCTTCCCGAGTGGGAACTCACGCTCGCCGTCGACATGATGGCGATCGGGATCGCCGTCGCCTTCGTCGCCGTCTTCGGCTTCGGCGTCGTGCTTCCGCTGACCGAGTGACGAGCAGCGTCGGACCTGGACGCCGCGCGGCGTCGATCGGGGCGCCGCCGGTCGACGGTCGGTCGATCGGTTCGATCGCCGGACAGGAGCGACGGAACGACGGAGACACGGGCCGGTTGCGGTGGCCCTATGAGGGTCCGCGAAAAAACAGGCTACATGACCGAGACTGCGCGGGTCGACGATACCGGCCCGTACGCTTCCAGGGCCGCGCCCGCCGTCGGGATCGGCCTCTCCGCCCTCACCGCCGCCGCGATGCTGGTCCCCGTCCGTCGCGGGGTTGACGATCCAGTCGTCTGGAGCGGGGCCGCATTCGCGATCGTCGCCGTCGTCGCCTTTCTCGGCAGTCGCCACGGACGGATCGATCGACGGATCGCCGGCCCGATCGCCACGGGCTCCAGCCTCGCGGTCGTCCTGCTCTCCGGCTACGCCCTGAACCGGGGCGTCTCGGTGCCGGCGGCGCTCCCGGGGGTTGAGTGGTCGATACCGCTGTTGTTCGCGGCGTTCGTCACCGCAGGGATCGCGACCGGAATCGGTGTCGCGGACTTCTTCGGCATCGGCGGTCCGGGACTCAAAGAACGCGGGGTTCACACGACGACGCTGCTGCTCGTCGGTCTCGCCGGCCTGTTCGCCGCGCAGATCGTCACGATTCTGCTCGCGCTCCCGGTGCTGTCGGTCGTGGGGTCGTCCCTGACGCAGGTTCAGTTGATCGCGATCAGCCAGATCGGCATGGCCCTCGGGACGGGCGCCGTCGCGATCGGCTACTTCGCGGCGTACGACTACGGTCGCTCGTACATCGATCTCGAGGTGCCGACGCTCCGGGACCTCCTCTGGACGATCGGCGGGCTGCTCGTCCTGTTCGGCGCGCTCATATCGATCTCGCTCGTCTTCCAGTCGGCCGGCGTCGAGAGCGCCGAACACGGGACCGCCCAGCAGGCCCAGGAAAACCCCACAATCATGCTGGTGTTGATCCCGGCCGCGATCCTAATCATCGGCCCGTTCGAGGAACTACTCTACCGGAACGTCATCCAGAAATCACTGTACGAGACCTTCTCCCGCTACGGCGCCGTCGTGGTCGGGAGCGTGATCTTCGCCGTCGTTCACGTCCTCGCATACGGAACCGCCGGCCCCGGCCAGATCATCGCCAGCTTGACCGTGATCTTCAGCCTCTCGATCGTCCTCGGAACGCTCTACGAACGGACCGAGAACCTGCTGGTTCCGGCGCTCGTCCACGGGCTGTACGACGCGATCCTCTTCGCGAACATGTATGTCACCTACGCCTGAAAGCGGGACCGCCGCTCTTCGTCACCCGACTCTCGAACGGTACCTCGGATCGGTCGTCTCCTACGAGGGGTTCTTGCGAGCCAACGGGGAGCCACAGATCGGACACCGGTCCTTCTGGTCGTCGAACTCGCGGCCGCAGCCCTGACACTGCCAGTGCCAGTGGCGCTGTTCCTCGATGCCGTCGCGCGCGATCACTTCGACGTCGACGTTGAGTTTCTCGGCGACGTTCTGCATCGCGTAGTCGTCCGTGACGAGCGTCCCGTCGAGTTCGAAACTCGCGGCGACGAGTCGAACGTCCGTCTCGGAGAGGACCTCGAGGTCGCCGGACTCCCGCGCCGCGCGCCGCACCTTCTCGGTCGTGTCCTCGTTGGGAATGTGGATGTGCATTCCCGAGCCCTCCATCGCGTCGTAGCGATAGGCGCTCTCGTCCTCGAGTTCGTCGCGAACGAGCGGGATGGTTGCAGTCTGCGCTGTCGTGTGGAAGTCGTGAATAAAAGCCGAGGAATCGAGAACGTACATACCGTTAGCGCTGGACGACGATGTAGTCTTTCACCGCTTGCACGCGGCTGACGGGGACCAGGAAGCGGCCGGTATCGTCGAGTTCGAAGTCGACGTTCCGGGGGGACACTTCTTCGTCCGGGTTGACGACGAGATTTCGGAGCGTCCCCGATTTGAGGTCCATCGTGATGTTGTAGAGCAGTCCCAACTCGGTGCCGTCGGATCCCATGACGGACTTCCCCGAGAGATTTTCAGCGAGTATATCGCTCATGCTATCCCGTACTTACTAGTTGCTATTAAAGACCACGGGGCGTCCGACGTTTGTCAGCCGATCGACCGATCGAACGCGCTCGCATCGATCCCGTGGCGGCCGAACGGGTCGACGCGATCATCACGGGAGAGCGGCGGCCGGAGCTGCGGATCGACGATCGGATCTACCGCGTGTCGACGTCACCGCTCGCCGACGTCCAGGGCGTCGAGTACGGCCGCCACGTGGTCATCCAGGACGTCACCAAGCAGGTGCAGTACGACCGGCTCATGGAACGGCACAACGAGCAACTCGAGACGCTAAACGAGATGCTGCGCCACGACATCCGCAACGACACGATGGTCGCGCTCGGGTGGGCCGAAGTTCTCGACGAGACGCCGTTCGAAACCGAGACGGCTCCATTTCTCGACCGCATCGATCAGTCCGTCAGGCACATCGCCGATCTCACCCAGATCGCGACCGAACTCGGAGCCGCTTGAAACGCCCACCGAGGAGTGGAACCGATCGATCTCCCTCGCGGACACGCTCGGCGACGAGGTCCGAAAGGCGAGAGAGGCGTTCCCGGAAGCAGAGTTCGCGCTCCGAGACGTTCCGGACGTCGATGTCGTCGTGATAGGGCGCTCTCCTCCGCGTTCAGTAACGTCCTTCGAAACCCCGTCCTGCACAACGACAAGGAGACGCCGCAGGTCGACGTCTCCGTCGACGCCGTCGGTGATCGGGTTTGCGTTCACGTCTCCGATAACGGCCCTGGAATCCCCGCGTCGATGCGGGACGAAATCTTCGAGCGCGGGGTCAAAGGCGAGCACAGCGCCGGGTCCGGATTAGGACTCCATCTGGTTCGGACGTTCGTCCGGTGGTACGGCGGCTCGATCGAGGTCGAAGACAACGATCCCGAGGGAACGGTTGTCACGATCGAGTTGCCGGTCGTGGCGGAATCGTAGGAGGCGAACCGCGCGACGGAGCCCCTCCTACGACGGCGATCGACGGCGTGACGATGGGTTTAACTACCGCTCTACCGACGTGTTAGTTAAGACCTTCTCGGGTGGTTCACCATGTCTGATTCGGATACGCACGATCCCACATCTCTTCGAACGCCGATCGTCGCCGTTCTCGGCCACGTCGATCACGGTAAGACCAGTCTCCTCGACAAGATCCGCGGCTCCGCGGTCATCGAGGGCGAAGCGGGCGCGATCACCCAGCACATCGGCGCCACCGCGGTTCCGCTCGACATCGTCTCGACGATCGCGGGCGACCTCGTCGATCCCGACGACTTCGATCTGCCCGGCCTGCTGTTCATCGATACGCCGGGCCACCACTCCTTTACGACGCTGCGATCGCGCGGCGGCGCGCTCGCGGACATCGCGATCCTCGTCGTCGACGTCAACGACGGGTTCCAGCCCCAGACGCTCGAGGCCCTCGACATCCTCAAGCGATCGCAGACGCCGTTTATCGTCGCCGCGAACAAGATCGACACCGTCCCCGGCTGGAATCCGACGGAGGACGCACCGATCACCGCGACCTACGAGTCTCAGTCCGATCGGGTCCGGGGACGACTGGACGAAAGCCTCTACGAGATCATCGGGAACCTCTCGGACGAGGGCTTCTCCGCGGACCTGTACTGGCGGGTCCAGAACTTCCAGCGAAACGTCGGCGTCGTCCCCGTCTCGGCGATGACCGGCGAGGGCGTCCCGGACCTGCTCACCGTGATGATGGGGCTCTCCCAGCGGTACATGAAAGAGGAGATGGAGATCGACGTCGCCGGCCCCGGCGTCGGGACCGTCCTCGAAGTCAAAGAGGAGAAGGGCTTCGGGAAGACGGTCGACATCGTCCTCTACGACGGCACCATCAGAGCCGACGACACGATCGTCGTCGGCGGACAGAACGATCCGATCGTCACCGAAGTTCGCGCGCTGCTCCAGCCGCGACCGCTCGCCGAGATTCGCACCGAGAGCCGCTTCGAGAAAGTCGACGAGGTCGGCGCCGCGGCCGGGATCAAGGTCGCCGCGCCCGACCTCGGGGACGCGATGGCCGGCGCGCCCGTCCGCGTGGTCCGGAACCGCGATCTCGACGAGGTCATCGAGGAAGTCGAGGCCGAACTCGCGGACATCGCCGTCGACACCGAAGAGCAAGGCGTCGTCGTCAAAGCCGACACCCTGGGGAGCCTCGAGGCGATGGCCGACGCTCTGGAGGAGGCGGAGGTGCCGATCGTCCGCGCGGAAGTCGGCGACGTCGCCCCGCGGGACGTCTCCGTCGCGTCGACGGCCGACGATCCGAAACAGCAGGTGATCCTCGGGTTCAACGTCGACGTCCTCTCCGACGCGAATCAGCGCGCCGAGATCGAGGACGTGACGGTCTTTACCGACCAGGTCATCTACCAGTTGATCGAGGAGTACGAGGAGTTCGTCGAGGAGATCGAGCGCGCCCAACAGGACACCATCCTCGAGAACATCGTCCGACCGGCCCGGTTCCGGATCCTGCCGGACCACACCTTCCGCCAGAACGACCCCGCGGTCGTCGGCGTCGAAGTGAACTCCGGGACGTTGCAGAATAACACGAACGTCGTCAAATTCGAAGGCAACGAGCCCGATCGCGTCGGCCGGATCAAGGGGATTCAGGAGCAGGGCGAGGACGTCGACGAGGCCCGTGCCGGCAACCGCGTCTCGGTCGCGATCGACGGTCCCACCGTCGGCCGCCAGATCGAGGAGGACGACGAACTCTGGGCGGAACTCCCCGAGAAGCACGCGAAGATCTTGGAACAGGAACTCGCGAGCGAGATCCCCGGCGACGAACTCGAAGCGCTGAACATGTACCTCGACAAACTCCGGAGTCGCGATCCGTTCTGGGGCAAGTAAGCGGTGAGTCCGTCGTCTCGAATCGAACAAAACCGTTCGAAGAACCACGTAACCGTCCACTGATTCGGCGTTTTCGTCCGAACTGGGACCTCGACTCCTCCTCGACCGTCAGCTACTGCGCGGGATCGGATCCGGTGACGCTGCGGTAATCCGCGTCGATCTCCTGTCGCCCGAGGTGGGGAGCTCGTAGTAGGTCTGCCGGCCGTCTCCATCGTCGGATGCTCCCGTCGGCGCAAACGAAACGGACTGACGGCGCTCGGTAACGGACCGCGCGCGGAAACCGACACCGCCAGCCACTATCCTTATCGTTCCTCCTCGCGTGTTACTCCCATGATCCGGATCGTCTGGCTTCTTGTCGTACTGTACGTGGCCCTCGGTACCGGACTGTTCTACAGTCTGGCGATCGGATCGACGACGAAGTTCCTCGCGCTCGCTGGCGCATTCGCCTTCCTCGCAATCCTCCAGCGGTCGCTGCTCTCCGACAGCGTCCGACGGAGACGGCGGTTCGGAAACGCCCCGCGGAACTCGTGAGTCGGACGATATCGATCCGATTCGAGAGGACCCTCGCGAGTCGCTAGCGAGAGTGAGCAGCGAGCGGCGAGCGCACCGCTTCGATCGCCTCCGCGACGGCCTCGGGATCGTCGATCGCCTCGCGGTCGCAGCGGAGATCGAACCAGCGGGACCGACGGCCGAAGCGTCGGCGCTCGACGACGAGCGCGTCGTCGGTGAGTCGGACGTCCTCGACGTCGTCCCACGGGACGAGCGTCTTCGCGAACGGACGGCCGACGACGAGTCCGGCCTCGTGAGCGCGCAGTTTCGGCGCGGTCCACCGATCGCCGGACCCGAACTCGTCTGCGTACCGATCGGAGTGGTGCAGATAGAGCATGAGGAGACCGTACGCCGACCAGAACAGCCCCTGCGGGTGTCCGGTCAGTGCGGTTCCGGCGCCGAAGAGCGTCGTGATAGCCATAATCACGGTGAAGACCGGCTGAGAGAACCCGGAGGAGGTCCGCCAATAGGTCCAGGTCGCCGCGGGTTCGTCCGCGGTGACCATGTCGACGTACCGGTTGCGCGACATCCGATCGACGCCAAACGCCGCAATGCCGGTCAGCAGGACGGTCAGCGCCGTGACGAGGGCGAACCGGCCGCCGGCTTCGATCAGGCCGGCGTAAGCGGCGTAAAACGTCGCGACGGCCGCAACCGGCGGGAGGTAGCAGGCGAGGCGGAGGCGACGGCTTCGGCCGATCTCCTCGGGGAGGCCGTGGGCGCGCTTTGCGAGCACGTGGCCGACGATCGTCACGGCGGTCACGAAAGTCGGGAGGAGACCCAGCAGCGCCGCCGTCGTCAGGTCGGCGAGTATCCCGGCGATCGCCGCGAATCCGGCGGCGACGAGTCCGAGGTAGAACCCGAATCCGGCCTGGAATCCGATGTCGGGTTCGCCGATCTCGATACGGGCGTAGTCCGTGCGTGATTCCACAACGTTCGCAGTGTTTGATCCCACGGATAAAATAACCTCGGTCTTGTCGATCGGTAAATGCTCGGCCGTTTCGGGGCGGGGGTTGCCAGCAGTTTCCCCGTCAAGGATTAACACGTCACAGGTAATGGGTTCGAGTATGCTCGTCCACCTTCGACAGTACAAACACGAGGAGGTCCAGTTCGACGACAACCGGACGACCGGCGAGTCCCAGACCGAGGATACCGTCAACAAGGAACCGGAGGAATACTTCGGCAAGAACATCGACGAATTCGACATGGAGACGTGGGAGACGGTCGAGTACGAGGACGATCCGATCCAGAAACGCTCCGTCACGATCGAAGGGGTCACCGCCGTCTCGGTACCGCAACAGCCGACCGACGCGGACGATCCGGATCTCCCGGGACGGACGATCCAACTCCGAATGGGCGGCGGCATCGAGTATCTCGACCAGGCGGAAATCGTCGAGGTTCAGGACCTGGAGGTAGAAGAGGGAGCGGCCGAGGGTAAGGTGTCGAAGGAAGACGATCCGCAGGGAAAGGTGGAGATGGACGAGGAACCGTAAGTATACGCGGCGTCGGGAATACCGTGAGGGAGATGGTACCCCCGGAGTCAGTACAGTAGCGAGCGCGACGGAAGACAATAAATACGACAGCAGATCCGCGGGTATCGTACATTCCAGCTGCTGTTGCGGCTGCAGTCGGGTATGCGATCGCACGCTGGGGACCTCGCTACTGACATCCCGTCCCAGCAGTCATACTGGACCGTTAGACGCATCGTCACGTGCACTAGTTGTGATCGGACGCGCCCTCCTGGGAGGGCGACGACTGCCGCTATGAACCGCAGCCGGGGACAACTGGCGTGGAACTCGCTGTGGAAACGCAAACCCAGTCGCGGGTGTACGAACTAGAAGACATTGCAGCGATCGAGTTCGACGGGAGGGATCCGGTCGCCGCCCTCACGTGGTCCATCCGAGACGATTCGGTACCGGCGCGAATACGTCGACAGATCGGAAGTCGGGTTGAACGACGGCCGTCGGAGATTCGGTTCCCCGACGCAGAAACGATGGCAGCATTCAGCGAGGCCGTACATCGGATCTCGACACGATGTGGATATGACCTTCAGCTCCGAGATCGCCGGTAACGGTCATTTGCAACGGTCAAGAGTGCACTTCATCGTGCGTCACCGGACAGGACGCGCTCCGGTTATCGCGGGACTACGAGATTCGCGTTCCGATCGCAAATGCGGAGCAGCCGTCGTATGGTAGCGACTGGCGCTCCCGCCCCTCTCCGAAATCGTTTTCAACTGTTCACTCGGACACTCGGTATGCCGACGGAATCGGACACTCATTATGACCCCTCGCTGGGGAACAAGTTCATCTTCGTCACCGGCGGCGTGATGTCCGGACTCGGGAAGGGGATCACGGCCGCAAGTACCGGCCGACTCCTGAAGAACGCCGGGTTCGACGTCACCGCCGTCAAGATCGATCCGTACCTGAACGTCGACGCGGGGACGATGAACCCCTACCAGCACGGGGAAGTCTACGTCTTAGAGGACGGGGGCGAGGTCGACCTCGACCTGGGGAACTACGAGCGGTTCCTCGACGTCGACATGACCTCGGACCACAACATCACCACCGGGAAGACCTACCAGCACGTCATCGAGCAAGAGCGCGCCGGCGACTACCTGGGGAAGACGGTCCAGATCATCCCGCACATCACCGACGACATCAAGCGCCGCATTCGGGAAGCCGCCGAGGGAACCGACGTCTGCATCGTCGAGGTCGGCGGCACGGTCGGCGACATCGAGGGCATGCCCTACCTCGAAGCCCTGCGACAGTTCGCCCACGAGGAACCCGAGGAGAACGTCCTGTTCGTCCACGTCACCCTGGTTCCGTATTCGAAAAACGGCGAGCAAAAGACCAAGCCCACGCAACACAGCGTCAAGGAGGTCCGATCGATCGGCCTCCAGCCCGACGTGATCGTCGGCCGCTGTGAGGACCGACTCGCCCCCGAGACGAAGGAAAAGATCGCCCTGTTCTGCGACATTCCGACTGAAGCCGTCTTCTCGAACCCGGACGTCGACGACGTCTACCACGTCCCGCTGATGGTCGAGGACGAGGGGCTCGACCAGTACGTGCTCGAACGGTTCGGGCTCGCCGGCGACGCGCTGCCGGAGGGCGAGCGGACCAACGAATGGCGAGAGATCGTCACGACGGAGAAAGACGGCACTGTCGACGTCGCGCTGGTTGGCAAGTACGATCTGGAGGACGCCTACATGTCGATTCACGAATCGCTCAAACACGCGGGCTTCGAACTCGACGTCGACGTGAACGTCCACTGGGTGTCCGCCGGCGAGATCGCCGACGGCCACGACGGCCAACTCGACGACGTGGACGGCGTCATCGTCCCCGGCGGCTTCGGGATGCGCGGCTCCGAAGGCAAGATCGAGGCCGTCCGGTACGCCCGCGAGAACGACGTCCCCTTCCTCGGGCTCTGTCTCGGCTTCCAGATGGCCGTCGTCGAGTACGCCCGGAACGTCCTAGCGCTGGAGGGCGCTCACTCGGCGGAGATGGACGGGGAGACGCCCCACCCGGTCATCGACATCCTGCCCGAACAGTACGAGGTCGAGGACATGGGCGGCACGATGCGACTCGGCGAGCATACGACGGTGATCGAACCCGAGACGCTCGCCTACGAGCTCTACGGCGACACGTCCTGTTCCGAGCGCCACCGCCACCGTTACGAGGTCAACCCCGAGTACTTCGACGCGTTCGAGGACGAACCTCTCGTCTTCTCCGGCACCGCGGGTAACCGGATGGAGATCCTCGAACTCGACGGACACCCCTACTTCCTCGGAACGCAGTTCCACCCCGAGTACACGTCCCGTCCCGGCCAGCCGAGTCCCCCGTTCCTCGGGCTGGTCGAGGCCGTCGTCGATCGAACAGCGTCCGAGTCGGCCGACGGCACCGAAACCGACGCCGAAACGGAGGTTACCCACTGATGGTCGAAACAGAGACGTTCGTTCCGGAAGCAGTCGCAGAGATCAGAGACGAAATCGGCGATTCGAACGCCGTCATCGCCCTCTCGGGCGGCGTCGACTCCTCGGTCGCCGCCGCCCTGGCCTACGAGGCGATCGGCGATCGGCTCACGCCGGTGTACGTCGACACCGGCCTCATGCGCAAGGGCGAGACCGATCAGATTCGCGAGACGTTCGACTACATGGAGTCGCTGCGGATCGTCGTCGCGAAGGATCGATTCCTCGACGCCCTCGAAGGCGTCACCGATCCCGAGGAGAAGCGGGCGGTCATCGGCGAGCAGTTCATCCGCGAGTTCGAGCGCGAGGCGAAAGATGCCGACGCGGACTACCTCGTCCAGGGGACGATCTACCCCGATCGCATCGAGAGCGAGGGCGGGATCAAGTCCCACCACAACGTCGGCGGCCTCCCCGACGTCGTCGACTTCGACGGCATCGTCGAACCCGTCCGCGACCTCTACAAGGACGAGGTGCGCGAGGTGGCACGCCACCTCGGCTTGGACGAGATCGTCGCCGAGCGAATGCCGTTCCCCGGCCCGGGGCTCGCCGTTCGCGTGATCGGCGAAGTCACCGAGGAGAAACTCGAGGTCGCCCGGGACGCCTGTCACGTCGTCGAGGAGGAACTCGAGGCGTACGAGCCGTGGCAAGCGCTTGCAGCCGTCATCGGGAAGGCGACGGGCGTCAAAGGCGACAACCGCGTTCACGGCTGGGTCGTCTCCGTCCGCTCCGTCGAGTCGCGGGACGGTATGACCGCCCGCGCCCAGGAGATCGACTGGGAGACGCTCCAGCGCATCCAATCCCGCATCACTGGCACTAACGAGAACGTCGCTCGCGTCGTCTACGACGTGACGCACAAACCGCCCGCCACGATCGAGTACGAATGAATATGGACGCGATCGTCACCGGCCCGGACGACGACGGAATCGCCGCGGCGCTCGAAGCCGAGGGCGTCGACGTCACCCGGCTCAACGGGGTCGTCTCCCGCCCGGCGCTGGAACGGGCGGGGATCGTCGACGCGGACCTGTACGTGCTGACGGACATCGATCAGGCGACGACGATCCCGATCGCGGTCGATCTCAACGAGGATCTGCGGACGGTCACGTACGCCAGACGGACCATCCCGGAGTTCGTCAAGGGCCAACTCGATCTCGCGATCGATCCGCGACTGATGGACGCGCGAGTCGTCGCCGAGGAACTAGTCGGCTAACCGAATCGGGTTTCTGTCTTCGAATTCACGACGCCGGCGTGCGTGTTCGCTGGCCTAGTTTTCAACATAAAACAATTATATTTAGCTACTTCTGCCGTATGAACGTTCTCGGACGGCTTTTCGAGCGATTGAATTCGGTTTAAATTCGGTGGAATTCGATATAAGACTCGTATACTGTCGCCGCTGTTCAAGTGCATCCCGCCGATAGAGAGGAGTGGAGGTCGACGGGCAGACCCCACCGAAGGCACCCACAGCCTTTCCCCGTGACTTCCAGCAACCCCACCACAGCACCCTTCCCCCCACCATTGCCACACCGTCTATTCGCTCTGTAACGCGGGCCCCTGCACCGGCTCGCGTTACACCCAGCGGTTCTGGCATCCGGGGTGCCAGTTGGCACCCCGGCGTGGACTTTCGAATCCGACACATCCGAGTCCATCGACCATTCATCACCCTTTTCTCGCTGTACGGACATCGTCACCACGATGGACGGACCGGTGACCGAAACCGACCTCACGTTCGACTACGTTCCCGAGACCGATCAATCGTTCGAGAACGCACTCGAGAAAGCCCGTAACGGCGATCGACTCACCGTCGACGACGCGATCGAGTTGCTCACCGCGGGAACGGACGCCGAGGGGATCCGCCGCGACCGCAAAGAGCGGGTGCTCGAGGCGGCCGATCGGCGCCGGGCCGAGGTGGTCGGCGAGGAGGTCACCTTCGTCGCGAACCTGAACAATAACGTCACGACGGCCTGCAACGTCGGCTGTCTGTTCTGTAACTTCAAGGACGCCGCCCACACCTTCGAGCGCGAGAGCGAGGTCGAGACCGCCGGCTTCACGAAGACGTCGGCGGAGTCCCGCGAGATCGTCGCGGACGCGGTCGATCGCGGCATCTACGAGGTCTGTTCGGTCTCCGGGCTCCACCCCGCGTTCGCGCTGGACGAGGAACACCGCGAGATCCTCGAGAGCCACCCCGATCCGAAGGACGTCAACTACAAACCGCCCGAACGGTACGAGACGAGCCCTGGCACCTACGTCGACCAGATCTCGGCGATGAGCGTCGGCGGCGTCCACGTCCACTCGATGACCCCGGAGGAAGGGTACCACGCCCGCCGCGGCACGGACTGGTCCTACGAGGAGGTCTACGGCCGGCTGAAGGAGGCGGGCCTCGATACGGTTCCCGGAACCGCCGCCGAGATCCTCGTCGACGAGGTCCGAGACGTAATCTGTCCCGGCAAGATCGGCACCGACGAGTGGCTCGAAGCCATGGAGGCCGCCGCGAACGTCGGCCTCGGCCTCACGGCGACGATCATGTACGGCCACGTCGAGAACGAGGCCCACCGCGCGCTCCACCTCAAACGCGTCCGCGACCTGCAAGAGCGAGTCGACGGTGCGATCACGGAGTTCGTTCCGCTCTCGTTCGTCCACCAGAACACGCCGCTTTTCGAGCACGACGTCGTTTCCGGTGGCGCCTCGCGGGACGAGGACGAACTGATGATCGCGGTCTCGCGACTGTTCCTCGACAACATCGACCACGTCCAGTCCTCCTGGGTCAAGTACGGCGACGAGGGCGGACTCAAGATGCTCACCTGCGGCGCCGACGACTTCATGGGGACGATCCTCTCCGAGGAGATCACCAAGCGCGCCGGCGGCGGGTACGGCGAGTTCCGATCGTTCGCGGACTACGTCGAGCTGATCACCTCGATCGGGCGCGTGCCGGTCGAGCGCTCGACCGACTACGAGAAACGGCGCGTCATCGATCCCGACGACCCGCCGTTCGGACCGCAGCTAGGACCGAAGGCGGACGGAACGCCGCTGCTGGCGTCCGAGGATCGATCGATCGCAGCGGACGATTGAGCGGTCGATTTCGGCGAATACACGTACGAGGTACGCGTGTATCCGAAGGAAAACGCCGACGAAGAGCTGTCCGAAACGGACGCGATAGCGATCGTGGACTGAGTCGCGCTGCCGGAACCGTCATACGGCGATCGGATCGTCACTTCTTCGGCCGCGTTCTCGTGCCGTTGGTCGATACCCGGCGATCGAACGAGCGTTTTTCCCGTCCCCGGACGGATACTCGGTGTGAACCACCTCGTTCCGACCGCAGACGACGAGTGGCACCTGCCGAACCACGCCCGGATCGTGGTCTACGATCGCGAGGCGGGCGATCGCGGCCTGCTCACGATCTACGACTGCGCCGCCGCACAGAAACCGCCGACGGCGCAGTTGTTGGGAACGCTCGAATCGATCGACGCCAGCGCCGAGGTCGAACCGAACCCGACGGGCCGGGTAGTGAAACTGCGCGAGGAGGCGACGCTCGAGGAGTCCGAATCGGGTCAGTTCCGAATTCGGTAGCCGTCGCGGGTAGTGCGGGAGCGATCGAGCAGCCGTCATCCCGCCAGCGTGACAACTACGGGCCGCGCTTGCACACCGCACCCTCATTCTCGTGCCGTTCGCCGGAGAGAACGTTCGGAACCGAGTGAATCGCGTCGCCGGCGTAGATGAAATGTTTTTTATGCTACTCGTAGAGACTGTATCCTGCACAAACATATGAGCGATACACTTGCCGCCGTGCGGAACCTGCTCAAGACGATCTCACGGTCGTACGTGACGGTCGTCGTCATCGCCCTCCTCGTTGGAGCATCGGTCGCTCCGATCGTCTGGGGGGCGACGAGTAGCCCCGACGGCACCGTTGCAGTGATCGAAATTGATCAGTCGATTACCGAGCCGACGGCCGACGCGGTCGCGGCCGATTTACAGGAGGCGCGAGAGAACGAATCGATCGACGCCGTGGTGTTGAAAGTCGATAGCCCCGGCGGAGGCGTCACCGCGAGCGAGCGACTCTACCTCGCCGTCGAACGGACCGCCCAGGAGATGCCCGTCGTGACGAGCGTTCAGGCGACGGGCGCCTCCGGCGCGTACTACCTGAGCGCGCCCAGCGACCGGATCTACGTCGCACCGAGTTCGATCGTCGGGAGTATCGGCGTCCGTGCGACGTACATCGACGCGCCGATGTCCGAAGGCCAGATCGCCACCGGCCCGGACAAGGCGGTGACGAGCGAAGAACAGCTCAAGCAGCAGACGGAGATGATGAAACAGACCTTCCTCGGAACGGTGATGGACCACCGCGGAGACGAGTTGACACTCACGGAGACGGAACTCGCCTACGCGAAAACCTACACCGGGACGGAAGCCGTCGAAAACGGCCTCGCCGACGAGATCGGCGACACCGAGGTGGCGATCGGCGCGGCCGCGGACCGGGCCGGGCTCGACGATTACGACGTCGTGACGATGGAACGCGAGCAGTCGCTCAGTCTCTCGATTACGCTCGAAGATGGCGGCGAGCAGCCGACCGCCAGCCCGCAACACCGTCCGCAGACGTTCGGCAACTACGGCGGGGTAAACACCCCCGCATTCCTCGCGATGTGGGGTAGCATCTCCAGCGAGACCGTCGTCGACGCGACCGACGGCGACGCGTCCCTGACCGGCGTGACCAACGCAACCGCGGCCGATCGCGGGGGTGAACAGCCGTGAGTGGCGGCCTCCGAACGCGGCTCGCGCTGTTCGTCGTGGTCGTCACGCTCACCGTGTCCGCGGTGGGCGCGGCCGGCGTCGTCACCGACCACGGCCACACCGAGAAGCCGTCGGTCGAACAGCCGCACTTCCAGCCGGACGCGGTCGAGGTCGACGATCTCGAGCGCGACGGCAAGATCGAGTACGAGCACGTCGGCGAGTCGAAAACCGTCCTGATCGACGTCGCCTACGCCAACGACGTGTCGAGGGCCGACCTCCAGCCGTTCGTCTCGGCGCTGACCGCCGGCGGCCACGACGTCGTCTACCACGAACGCCACGATTCCGACAGGACGGTCGAGGATCGGCGCGATCGCCTCCGCGATCGGTTACAGGACGTCGACGCGTACGTCGTCGTCGAACCGGGCGCGCGGTACAGCGCCGAGGAAGCGGACGTCGTCGCCGGGTTCGCCGACGCGGGCGGTCGCGTCATGTTCGCCGCCGGCCCCGAAACGGGCGGGACAGCCGACATTCTGAGCGGGCTGCTCGGCCTCTCGGCGCCGACGGCCGACGGTGAGATCGAATCGGTCTCCTCCTCGGTCGGGATCGCCTACGACACCGGCTACCTCTACGATATGGAGACGTACGAGCACAACTACAGAACGATCGCCGCCACCCCGACCGGAGACGCGGCACTCACCGCGGGCGTCGATCGCGTCGTCTTCGACGGCCCGACGCGGGTCGTCGGCGACGGTCCGACGCTCCTCTCGACGAACCCGACGGCCGAACACTCGGAGACCCGCGAGGCTGGCGAGTACGGCGTCGCGGTTCGAAGCGACAACGCGGTCGGCGTCGGGGACGCCGGGTTCATGACCGGCGAACGGTACAACCGCGCCGACAACGAGGTGTTCATCGGCAACCTCATCGACTTCCTCGTGAGCGGGGACAAAGCGCCCGGCGAACCGAGCGGTCCGAGTGACGGCGGGGCGGCGCACGACGAACTCCCGGAAGGGATCGGCGAAGACGCCGACGGCGGATCCGACGGCTCGTAACGCGATCGACGGGCGTCGACGGATCGAAACGCAACCACCGCCGTTTTTTCGCGCCGCTCGCGCGATCGAGCGATCCGAGTCGAGGCGCCGGCTCGTCCGGCGCTACCGCGTCGTCTCGCCGCGCAGCACCGCCCGGTAGCGCGCTCCGGCCTCGTCGTCGGCCTCGATCGCGTCCCGGATCGTCGGCGAAATCCACTCGCGGTCCGCGTCCGGACGCCGATCGCCCGCCGCACCCGCGGTTCCGTCGGCGGGAATCCCGTCGAACCCGTCGGTTCGCAGATCGGCGGGGAGGAACCGTTCGTAGACGGGAAGGCGCTCGTGGAGGGGAAGTCCGGCCGCGTCGGCGATCGCTTCGAGTTCCCGCAGCGCGGGCCACTCGTACTCGGGGTTGATGTGGTCGTCGGTCACCGGAGAGACGCCGCCTAAGTCGTCGACGCCGCAGTCGATCAGGTCGCGAGCGGGCGCGAGGTTCGGCGGTACCTGCACCGACACCTCCTCGGGTAGAGCGGCGCGGGCCATCGCCGTCGCCCGCCGCATCGTCTCCGGATCGGGCGAGCCGCCGGACCAGCGCTCGTTTTCGACGACCGGCTGGACGATTACTTCCTGGACGTGGTCGTACCGACCGTGCAGTTCGGCGATCGCGAGCAGGCTCTCGGCCCGATCGCGCCACGTCTCGCCGATCCCGACGAGAATGCCGGTGGTGAAGGCGACGTCGAGTTCGCCAGCGTTCTGTATCGTCCGCAGGCGCTGCCCCGGCTCCTTGCGGCGCGGGCCGGCGTGGGCGTCCACGTCCGCGGTCGTCTCGAGCATAACGCCCATGCTGGCGTTGACGTCCGCGACCGCGTGCAGCTGCTCGCGGGTCTGGTCGCCCGGGTTGGCGTGGGGCAGAAGTCCTTCCTCGAGTGCGATCTCGCAGGCGTCCCGGAGGTAGGTGTGAATCGAGTCGTGGCCCCACTCGGCCAGTTGCTCGTGGATCGCCGTGTAGCGATCGTCGGGGTCGTCGCCGAACGTGAACAGCGCCTCCGTACAGCCAGCGTCGGCGCCTCGCCGGCAGATCTCCCGAACCTCGTCGAGCGAAAGCAGCGAGGCCCGACCCGGCGGGTCGAAGTACGTACAGTAGGTGCAGGTGTACCGACAGGCCGTCGTGAGGGGAACGAAGACATTTCGGGAGAAGGTCAGCTCCGACGGCGCCGCGACGTCGGCCGGCTCGACGGAGAGGAGCCGCTCGACGGCCGCGTCGTCGATCGTGAGGGAGACGCCGTACTCGCTCGCGCCGGGGATCATCACCTCGGAGTGTCGTCGCCTCGCACATAAGGACTTCACTCTCCCGCCGCCGCGCTCTCGATCGACGCGGCGCCGCGTTCGTGGGCCGCCCGTTCACTCGGGCGCCGCGGAGGACCGGATGGCGTCGACCCGGCCCTCGTCGATACCGAGTTCGAAGCCGAACTCGCGGAGTCGATCGGGGGCTCGTCCCGTTCCGTGGACGAGCACCTCGACGAGGTCAGCCGGTTCGTCGACGTCGGTCCCGAGCCGGAACGAGTCCACCGTTGCGACCTGCGCACCGACGCCCGCCGCGATCGCGCGGTGGTCGAGGTACGACGCGCCGTGGTAGTCGACCCGAAACTCGGGGTGTCGAACGACGATCGCGTTCGTCCCGCCGCCGCGGCCGGGCGCGATCACCACGTCGCCTTCGCGGGAAAATAGTCGATCGAGCGCGGCGGGTATCGCCAGCGCGAGATCTGCCATGACGATCGCGACCGGGCCGTCCGTCGCCGCGAGTTGCGCGTTGACGGCCGCCGTCAGCGGTCGATCGTCAACCGCGACTGCGACGTCCTCGTGCTCGCTCGCGAGGTCGAGCGGCGAGGTCGATAGCACCGTCGGCTCGCGGCCCGTCGCCGCGATCGCCGTCAGAACGTCCGTGAGCATCGCGCGGGCGAACGACGATCGCTCTGCGGGCGAGAGCAGGGGCGCGAGCCGGGTCTTTGGCTCGTCGGCCGCGAACGGGACGACGACGTGCATCTGACGGCAGTAGCCAGTACGGACTCAAAAGAACGTCGGAGTCGCCGACGCGCGGGCGATGCTGTCGTCCGACCGACGGCGCAACGCAGCGACGCTCGATCGAACGTCGGTGATCCAGGTCGATCGAATCGGCGGTCCGAACCGTCGATCGGTCCCTGGTGTGCCCCCTGATACGACCGCGATCGATTCCGATCTCGGCCGGCGAAATGCGTGAGCGCGATCAGAACAGCGGTTCGAGTTCGTCCTCGTCGTCTTCGACGAGGCTCTCGAGGTTCTCTTCGCTCTCGCGCTGGATGTCGTCGATGTTGTCCTGGGCCTCGATCGCGACCTGCTGGAGCCGCTTGATCCGCGGGACGTTAGTCACGCCCGAAAGCAGGATGGCCGCCGCGACCTCCGGTTCCTCGCGCGGGTAGTCTCCGCCGCGAACTTCCATGCTACCGGTCTCCTCTTCGAGCCACTTGCGGCCGCGTTCGATTCCTTTCCGGTTTAAGTACTCCGAGGGGCCCGCGAGGACGAGCAGCGCGCGCTCGGTGCCTTCGATCTCGCAGGGGAGCGTGAGGCGGCCGAGCGCGGCCTTGCGGACGAGGCTCGTGATGCGGTTGGTCGTGTTCGCGGCGTCCAGGCCGTCGTCGCCGCCATCGCTGCCGGTAAACCGGGAGAGAAGCCCGCCGCCCGTGTTGAGTTCGACGTCCTCGCTTGCGAAGCCGACGGTGGAGACGCCGCCGCCGGAGAGCGTGTTGATGATCTCCGAGGAGTCGACGACGCTCTCGGCGACTTCCTGCCCCTGGCCGACCTCGCCGGCGCCGAAGAGGATGCCGAATCGGCGGACGATCTCCTCGTTGATCTGGTCGTAGCCGCCCTCGACCGACTCGCCGGTCTGTCGCCACGAGTCGTTGTCGAAGACGAGCAGGTTGTCGACCTCGCGAACGAACGTCTGGAACGATCGGGCCGCGTTGAGCGTGTAGATTCCGCCCTCGTCCGTTCCCGGAAGCACGCCGAGGCCGTAGACGGGGATCGTGTAGATCCGCTTCAAGTGTTTCGCGAGGACGGGGGCGCCGCCCGAGCCCGTCCCGCCGCCCATGCCGGAGACGACCAGGAACGCGTCGACCTCGTGGGTCGGGATCGCGTCGATCGCGTTCTGGACCTCGTCGATGTCCTCCTCGGCGATCTCCGCGCCGAGTTCGTTGTCAGCACCCACGCCGTGGCCCTTCACGCGAGCCTGGCCGATGAGTACGCGGTTCTCCTGCGGAATGTAATCGAGACCGATGAGATCGGCCTTCGCGGAGTTGACCGCGAGCGCCGCGCGGACGATCCCGCTGTTGGTTCGATCGTCGTACTCGAGGAATCGATCGACGATTTTGCCACCGGCCTGTCCGAATCCAATCATCGCCAGCTTCATTGTCTATCAGGGGGCTCCGTTGGATTGGTAACAGATGGATAAAGAATATAAGTCTTGTGATTATGTGAATTTCTCGCATATTGTTGTATTACTCAGAACCGCAAGAAAGAGCCGCTGTTACCGGGCGTCATTGAAGCGATAACGCAGATTTACTGTCAAATACTCTGGGAGTTTATATTAAGCTATCGGGCGACGAACGCGCCTCCCGGCGTTCGTCAGACCGACTGTCGCTGTTCTCCGACCGGCCGGGGTTCGATGCCGAGGTACGAGCGGAGGGTCGTCAGTTCCGCCTCCGCGCGGTCGAATGCGGTCACGTCGTTGTCGACGACCGTGTTGTCCACCGTCAGCGATCGCGCCTGATCCGGGCCGAACGGGACGAACGGGAGCGGTTCGGCTGCGGTGAGGCCGAGTTTCGCGAGCGCCATCGGGATCGGGACGATGGTGACCGACTTTCCCTCCGCCTCGTAGGCGAGCTCCGTGACGTCCGCGAGCGTGACGATGTGGGGACCGCCGATCTCGTAGATCCGCCCGACGTGGTCGTCGCCCGCGAGCGCGTCGGCGAGCATGGGGACTACATCCCCGACCCAGATCGGCTGGAACCGCGTCTCGCCGCCGCCCGGCAGCCCGGTCACGTACGGCGTCGTCAACACCTTCGTGAACTCGACGAACTCGCCGCCGTCGCCGAACACGACCGACGGCCGGAAGATCGTCCACGCGAGATCTGACTCCCTGACCACCTCCTCGGCCTTCCCTTTCGCGCGGAGGAACGCGGTCTCACCCTTCGGGTCGGCGCCGAGCCCGCTCATCTGAACGAACCGATCGACGTCGCCCGCCTCGGCCGCGCGGACGAGGTTTTCCGTCCCGCGGAGGTGGACGTCCTCGTGGCTGAGATCGCCGCGCGGTTCGTACAGCGGCGACAGCGAAACCAGGTTGACGACCGCGTCGTGGCTCGCAACCGTATCCGCGATCGAATCGTAGGCGCCGACGTCTCCCATCGCCGTTTCGACGCCCGCCGGGAGGTCGTTGCCCTCCGGGGTGCGGGACAGCGCCGTGACCTCGTGGCCGCGATCGTGCAGTTCCGCACACAAGTTCGTTCCGATGAAACCGGTACCGCCGGCGACGAGGACCTTCATATCGGAAATACGTATCTCAGACGGTAAATAGTGGCGGGCTACGCTGTGAGGGGGTCTCGATTACTCGGTCGAGTGCAGCAGGGGCTTTCGTCGTGATAATCGCAGTACTGCGCCACCCGTGTCGTAGTCTACTGGAAGACCAGATGCGGGAGCGAGACAGACAATTGTAAGAGCCGTCACCCGAGAGATGCGACCATGCTGGTCACGCTCGAGGGGTTGGACGGCAGTGGGAAGACGACGGTCTGGGAGGCTCTGCAGGAGCGCTACCCCGACGCGGTGTTCACCCGTGAACCCACGGACGACTCGTGGTACGGCGAGGCCGTCTACCGATCGATCGCGGACGACGACGCCGACCCGCTCGCGGAGCTCTTTCTGTACACCGCCGACCACGCCGCCCACCTCTCGCGCGTGATCGAACCGGCCCTCGAACGCGGCGACCTCGTCGTCTCCGATCGGTACTCGGACTCCCGGTTCGCCTACCAGGGCGCGACGCTCGCGGCCGACGATCGGCTCGGCGACCGATTCGACGACCCGCTCGAGTACGTCGTCGACGTCCACGCCCCGTTCTCGATCGCGCCCGACCTGACGATCTACCTCGATCTCGACCCCGAGACGGCCGCCGAGCGCGCCGGGACGACGAACAAGTTCGAGCGCGCCGAGTACCTCGCGGCGGTCCGAGAGCGCTACGAGCACCTGATCGATCGCGATCCCGATCGGTTCGTCCGCGTCGACGCGACTCGAGAGCCGGACGCGGTGCTTGATCGGGTCACGGCCGCGCTCGAGTCGGCGATCGAGGGCGACGACTGACCTGCCGTCCGGTATTCGCGAGTCGATCGGACCGGGCCGCGCAGCCGTACCGGGACCGCGCGCCCGCGAGCCTTCTGTCGCAATTTCTTTCACGTCCGGTGGTGACGTACCGCCATGCATCGCGTCATCGGTGAGACGCCGCTCGCAGAGAGTCAGGTGAGTACGGACGAGGCCGTCGCCTGTTATCGGGACATCGTTCGGGCGCGTCGGTTCGACGAACGAGCGCTCGCCCTCCAGCGGCGGGGCTGGATGAGCGGCTACCCGCCGTTCAAGGGGCAGGAAGCCTCGCAGGTAGGCGCCGCCCGCGCGCTCGCCGAGGAGGACTGGCTCGTCCCCACCTACCGATCGAACGCGATGCAGATCGCGTACGGCGTGCCGATGAGCGACGTCCTCCTCTTTCGGCGGGGCTACCCCGAGTACGCCTCCGAGCACGACCTGAACGTGTTTCCGCAGTCGGTGCCGATCGCGACCCAGATCCCCCACGCGGCGGGCCTGGGAATGGCCGCGAACTACGAGGGCGACGACGCCGCCGTCTGCTGTTACTTCGGCGACGGCGCGACCTCCGAGGGGGACTTCCACGAGGGGCTGAACTTCGCCGGCGTCTTCGACGCGCCGGTCGTCTTCTTCTGCGAGAACAACGGCTGGGCGATCTCGCTCCCGCGCGAACGGCAAACCGCGAGCGCGACGATCGCCCAGAAGGCCGACGCCTACGGGTTCGAGGGCGTCCGGGTCGACGGCAACGATCCGCTCGCGGTTCGGGAGGCCGTCGCGGGCGCCCTCGAGTCGGCCCGCGGCGGCGATCCGGTCCTCGTCGAGAGCCTCACCTACCGGCAGGGCGCGCACACGACCAGCGACGATCCCTCGCGCTACCGTGACGACCGGGCGGACCTGCCCGCGTGGCGCACCGCCGATCCGCTCGATCGGTACGAATCCTACCTCCGAGAAGCGGGGGTGCTCGACGACGATCTGGTCGACGAGATCGCGGCCGCAGCCGACGAGGAACTCGACGAGGCGGTCGAAACTGCGGAGTCGACGCCGCTGCCGGAGCAGGGCGACGTGTTCGAACCCGTCTACGAGGAGCTGCCCCCGAGGCTGGCCAATCAGCAGGCCTGGCTCGCGGAGTTCACCGCGAAAGATGACGTTCGGGAACTCGAATACTGAACGGCCGTCGGACCGCCGATCCTCGCCGGCCTCGGCGTGACGATCGCCGCCGATCGATACGTGTGATCAGCGGAGGACCGCAGGAGGGCAATGAACTACCGTCAGTCCATCGCGATGTACGTCTTCGTATCCGTGACGCCGTCGAGACTCTGAATGTTCGAGGAGACGACCTTGAGAACCTCGTAGACTTCCTCGGCTTCGACCTCCGCGATGATGTCGTAGTTCCCCGCGACGATGTGGGCGTCGACGATCGGCGCGAGTTCCCTGATCGACGAGAGGAGGCCTTCGGACTTTCCGGCGGCCGTCTTCACCATAATGAACGCGTGAACCATCTGTCTCGCTGGTGTGGTACACCATCACACGACTAAAGCCTTTGGCCGATCGTCTCGCCGACGTGTGTGACACCGGCGCAAACTTATTCACGTGGGCGGGCGTACCCCAGTCCATGCGGTTCGTGATCATAGGTGCCGGACGAGTCGGCCTGCGCACGGCGCGCGTCCTCCGCGACGAAGGCCACGACGTAACGGTAATCGAACGCGACGAGGCGATGGTCAGGCGCGCCCAGAACCAGGGCTTTACCGTCGTCACCGGCGACGGCTCCAGGGAGGACATCCTGGAGGAGGCCGGCATCGAAGACGCCGACGCGCTCGGCGCCCTCACGGGCAACCTGAACGTCAACTTCACCGCCTGCATGATCGGGGACCACTACGGGTGCCGGACGATCATGCGCATCGACGAAGCCTACCGCGAGGGGATCTACCGCAAGTACGCCACCGAGGTCGACGAGGTGATCTACCCCGAACGCCTCGGCGCGATCGGCGCCAAGAACGCTCTGCTGGGCGGCACGATCCGGGCGATCGCCGACATCGCCCAGAACCTGCAGGTCGTCGAACTCACGATCACGACCGACGCACCCGTCAACGGATACACGATCAGCGAACTGCAACTCCCGGCCGACGCGACCGTCCTCGCGTTCGGCAAGCGCGACCGGCCGCTCGAGATCCCGAACGAGGACCTCTCGCTCGAGGACGGCGATCGGCTGGTCGTGCTGGCCGACTTCGACGTGCTGAGCGACGTCAGACAGCTCCTGGTCGGCGAGACGCCGACCCAGGCCGTCGCGAACGCCGGACAGGGTTCAGGAGGTGTCAACTGATGGTTACAGCGTTCGTCATGATAAAGGCGAACACGGGCGAGGCGGACCGACTCCGAGACAGCATTCAGTCGATCGACGGCGTCACGGCGGCGCACATCGTCGCCGGCGACGTCGACATCATCGCGAAGGCGCAGGTCGACACGCCGGCCGCGGTCAAGGAGATCGCGGCGACGCGGATCCAGGGCATCGAGGGCATCGAGGACACGCAGACGTACATCGCGATGGACTAGAGACGAACTTTTGCTCTGCGGACCGGCGAAGCCGGCCCTCGGCAAAACTTCGATGAAAAGCGCTCCTCCCTCCGTTCCGAACGCTTCGCGTTCTCCACATCGGTCGTCGGCCCGCTCGCTCAGCCTGTGGCTTCGCTCGCGGTGATTGAATTGATCGTAGCCTGCCCTTCCCCGAGTCGCGCGGCTCTCGATGTCTCGAGCCGCGCTCCCGGCCACCGCGATCGACAGGACAGGTGGAAACTACATCGGCATCCCGCCGCGGCTCCCGTCCTCGCTCTCCGACTGGCCGCGGTTCTGGGCGTTCTCGAGGAGCGTGGCCGCCTCGCCGCGGTACTCGTAGCCCGGAACGATCCCCTGGGCGAAGGTTCCCTCGACGAACTCGGCGAGCGCCTTGGCGTCCTCGACGCCCTCCCGAGCGTCCCAGGCGACGTACTCGAGCGTTACGCGGACCTCGTCGTCCTCGCGATCGACGAGCGGATCGTCGTGCGTGCTCGTGTGCGTGACGGTGAAGACGTCTTTGAGTCGGCGTTCGAGCGTCTCGAACCAGCCGTCTTCGACGACGTCGGCGACGGACTCACCGGCCACCGCGGCGTCGAGCGTCGGCAGAACCACGGTGACGACAAAGCGCCCGTCGCGCTCGCCCTCGGCGTCGTCGGCGGCGACGATCGTCTCGAAGACCGTCGTCGTCAGGTCGTACCCCTCGTCGGACGGCCGGAACGCGTCGTGGGCGTCGAGTTCGCGCTCGACGGCGGGTGGAAGATCGGTCATCGGCGGAGTGGACGGGCGTGGCGGAAAAGGATGTTACGCTGTCGTTCGACCCCGTTACGGATCGCTTTCGACGAATCTCGCCGACGGCGTCGGGACCGATTCGCGTACCTAGGGTCCGATTTCCGGTCGACACGCCCCGCATTACTACGACGGATCTGGGCATGTTGGTCAGCATGACTTTGGACAGACTCGCCGCAGAGCGCCAGCGCTTCGCACGACTGCTCGGGATTCACGACGAACTGGGATCGGGGTTGCCGATCGGAACCGAGTCGAAGACCGAACGATCGGTCGCGCGACGCGACCCGGACCGCGAGTCGAGCGCGACCGATCGCCGCTAGACGCGACGGCGTTGCAGTTCTAGTCGAGCGCACGCCGCTCGAGTTCGTCGTGCAGGACGGACGCGAGCGACTCGAACTCCTCCAGCGTGAGATCGTCGGTCGTGACGAACACGCCTTCGCGGTCGGAGGTGACGCGGAGGAGATAACCGTTGTCGAAAACCCGGATCGTGTACTGGTAGGTGCCGAGCTCCGACCCCTCGTAGGCGGCCTGGGTGACCTTGAACCCGCGCCACTCGTTGCCGATGAACGTCTCCAGATCGGCGTTTCGCTCGAGGTCGTCGCGGAGGTAGACCTGCTCGAAGTCGTCGCGGGTGAAGTACGTGACCGATCGCAGTTCCGATCCGACGGAATCCCGACACGTGGTGACGAATCGGTCGACAGCATCGGTCGTGAGGAGCCCCGTTGCCATACGCGACCGGTCGAGCCGAGAGACCTTAACCGGGAGGGCTATCTCACTCGCCGAAGTGTGTTCACCGTTCGCACAGATCTACCATCGGACGGCGAACTCGGGCCCGCTCGATCGCAACGGCGGCCCGGGTGCGACGGCGGGTCCGAACGATCGGGTACGTGCCGTCTCTTAGCGGCGACTCTCGATCCACAGGGCGGCGACGAGGATTACACCGATCGCCACGACCGCGACGTCGGCCGCGAATCCGGGCACCAAATCGGCCGACGAGCCGCCGTCAGCCGAGGCGTCGGTCGACTCGTCGCCGACGGGAGCGACGGCGGCGGTCGACCCGCTCGCGTCGGTTCCGTCCGCCTCGTCGTCGACGACGGTCAGCTTCCCGGCTCGAAGCGTCGGCGCGATCCGATCGCCCCCGTCGGCGTCCGCCTGCACCGCTTCGATCGTCAGGTCGGTCTCGCCGGCGTCGGTTCCCGTAACGTCGATCGCCGCCAGCGTGACGCCGGTCGCGCCGGCCGTGATCTCGTCGTCGAGATCGACGGCCTCGACGGTGACGGACCGTCCGTCGTCGCTCACGGCCGGCTCGGTCGTCATTCCGAACGCGCCGGGATAGCGGGCACCGTCGACGGTCGCGACGTCGGCGGCGAGCGCGATCGTGAGTTCGAATCCGGCGAGCCCGTCGGGCGCGTCGGTCAGCACCACGCGGAGCGTGGCGTCGTCGCCGGCCTCGACCGTCGCGTCGTCGACGACGATCGCGGTGTCGACCGCTTCGCCGGGGACCGCGCTCGCGGTCGCTCCCGCGACGACCGTCCCGCTCGCGATCGCGCCGAGGGCGGCGGCGAGCGCGAGCACGGCGACGAGCGCCGCGGACGTACGATCGGCGCTCACAGCTCGTCGTAGAGGGCGACGACGTCGTCGTAGTCGATCCGGCCGTTCTCGTTGAAGTCGAACGCGTCCTCGTTCAACTCGACGGCGTCGTCCTCGATGGACTCGAACAGCAGGACGATGTCGTCGTAGTCCAGCCGGCCGTTGCCGTTGACGTCCTCGAAGCGCCCGTCGCCGTCGGGATCCGTCGGCGCACCGCCGCCGCCCGGTCCGCCGCCGATCGGCGGCGGACCGGTGACCACGACGCCGGGTCGCGGGTCCGGCTCGATCGCCGCACCGTCGTCGTCGTCGAGCGCGTGCACGTCGATCGTGAGGTCAGTCGTCCCGGTGTCGACCCCCTCGAGTTCGATCGTCGCCAGCGTCACCTGCCTGCCGGTGCCGATCTCGTCCTCGATGTCGGCCAGGCGGAGTTCGACGCTCGATCCGTCGATCACGGGGTCGCTTGTGAGGTCGAGATCGTCGTGGTAGCTGGCGTCGACGATCTCGGCGACGTCGACGTGTTCGACCGAGACCGTGATGCGACCGCCTGCGAGTCCGTCGGGCAGCGACGAAAGCGTGAGGTCGACCTCGCCGGTCGCGCCGTGACCGACCGCCAGCGAGTCGACGTGGATCGTCGTCGGCGGCTCGTAGACCCACATCGCGTCGTTGGGGTACGAGCGGCCGAAGTTCCCCTTGTCCTCACAGAGGATGACGCGACCGTCTTCCATCACCATCACGTTGTCGAGGTTGATGAGCGAGACGTCCTGGAGCGATTCGGAGTCGCTCGGGTTCGGGCCGACGATGACCGGTTCGAGGGTGGAGACGTCGTAGTCGTCTTCGAGTTCGGCCCGGTAGAGGAGACCAGTGTCGACCTCGTCGAACCGGAGTTCGCCCTCGTCGTCGGTCATGGAGCCGCCGAGCGAGGAAATCGCGAAGTAGATGAAGTCGCCGGGTTCGGCCTCGTCGTGTGCGTCGATCCCTTCGGCCTTGTTGAACTCGATCGTCGCGCCGATCTCCCTTGCGGCCGCCCGAGTTTCGAGAAACGGAACCCGTCGGAGGTCCTCGTCGACGCCCTCGGGGCCGTGCGCTTCGTACTGCTCGGCCCACTCGATGATCTCCTCGTCGGTGATGTGGTCCTGGTTGCCGTTGACGGCGACCTCCTCGTCGGCCTCCGCAAGGGCGGCCTCGAGGTCCTCCTGCCAGTCGGTCTCGGCGTGGGTCTCGAGGTAGTCGACCTGGGTCACGTCGTCGTAGTCAGTGATCCAGGACTCGATCTCGGCGTTGCTGGCGGTGCCGAGCGGGAGCCACTCAACGTCGAGGTCGACCTCGTCGACCGGCCCGTCACCGGTCTCGGTCGCCTCGATGGCGTAGAGCGTACCGCGGACGTCCATCCGATCGTCGTAGGACGTGAACGGCTCGTCGGCGACGAACTTGTAGATGCCCTTGGCGCCGCCGTCGGAGGCACCGTAGACGGTCCGTTCGTCGGGCAGGAACTCCGGACACTCCCAGGCGGCACGACCGAAAACGTAGTGTTTGACCGGGTCCATCGCCTCGGGATCGTCCGCAGTCGGGTTCGCGACCTCGACGTTGTACCCGTACCGGTAGCGGTTGGGGAAGACGTCGCCGATCGGCTCGATCGTGTCCTCGCCGTCCTCGACGTCGACCGGTTCGGCACCGAGGTAGTACGCTTGCTTCTCGAGTCCGGTGAGCGACCAGATACCGGCCGGCGACCAGGCGTCGTCTCCGAATATCTCCTCGAGGGAATCGCCCACCTCCGTGGCGTTCGGGCGGTTCCAGAACTCGCTACCCCCGCGGAGGCCGACGCCGCTTCCTTCGTCGACGATATCGCCGGCGGTCGTCGTCCCGTTGAGCCGCGGGTGTCCGTACTCCTCCTCCGAGGAAACCGGCGTCTCCCACGGCGTCAGGTCGCCGTAACAGTTGATCCTGGTCCCGCCGAGTTCGCGAAACGCCTCGGTGTTCTCGACTTCGAGGGCGTTCTCGAGGTCCGCCTGCCAGTAGCCGTCCTCGTCGCGGTACAGCGGCGTCCGGGTGATCGCGCCGGGGCGCGTTTCGTTGTTGGTGAAGAGGTAGCCTTCGGTGCCGTCGTCGTTCGTCGACACGAAGAAGTTCATGTCGGTGACGCCGCCGACGCCGACGTAGCTCTCGTCGACGACGTCCGCGACGTCCTCGCCGTCGGGCGTTTCCGGGTGGCCGAACCGTTCGGTTCCGCCGTTGATCGGATCGCTTTCCTGGACGAGCAGCCGGTACTCGCCCGCGGCCGTCTTGACCGTCCCCTGTTCGCCCTCGGTTCGAGGCGGCTCCATCTCGTCGAACTCGTCGTTCCGACCGTTGAACGTGAACCGGAAGTCGTCGATGACGCCGACGCCACCCTTGTCGAACGGTTCTGGGTTGTCGGAGCTCGGTGCCTGGAGGCTGTAGAGGAGTTCGCCCGTCTCGAAGACGAACGGCCCCGTGACCTCCGCACCGAAGGCGGTCGTCGACAGTCGTTTCATCTCTCCCTCGACGTACGGCGCCTCCGGAGAGTCGTGTTCGTCCGGTCGGTCCAGCGCGCTCGCGGTACCGACCGCACCGGTCCCGATCGCCGCGGCTATCGACGATGCCATCAGTTTTCGCCTGGTAAATTCCGCCATGCGATCGTGATATTCCCTGTTTCATGGATGAGTTTTTATAATAGATCTATCGTCGAATAATATTCCACGAGAACCGAATTGTGATCACCGGACGGCTATCGGGATCGGGGCGGACGAGTCGAGAGCTATTGATCGATATGTAGTCGGTGAACCGGCCGGCGCCCGACGCCGTCTTCGGACCGATCGATCGATCGTCGCCGAAGCGTTCGGGTGACCGGTCGGAGGATCGCCGAAGTCTACTGACGTCGATCGGCGATCGGGGTCGAAAGACCGGCTGTCGGCCCGGATGGATCGGTCCCGATGGTGAACCAGGTACGGTGCCCGAAGAAGGAGCCCCCTCGGTCGCGCCCGCGAGCCGTTCACTCGAGGTCGCGATCGCGGACCGTCTCCCTGATCCCTTCGGCGCGGCGGTGGACCCACGAGACGTACCGCTCGATCTCCTCGGGCGCGGCCCCGTAGAAGGACGCGACCCAGTTGACGTCGGCCCACGGGCGCGTGATGAGGTAGGCGGCGAGGGTGTCCTTGCCGCCTTGGATGATCTCCGGCGGGACGCCGCGATCGCCGGTTCCCTCCTCTACGAAGCCGTTGACATCGAAGTAGACGTCGGCGTATAGCCGCGCATCCGAGAGGTCCTCGAACGCGACTCCCACGTGATCTGGTGCTTCGAACCGGTAGCGTTCGCCAGCGCCGTCGACGTCGACGATGCGAACCCCGAGGACGTACGCTTCGACGATCGGGTCGTCGGTTCCTGGAGTGCCGTCTGCTGTGGACGTTGTGGGCATCCCTTGGAATAACCGCCAGTGTCGCGGTATTGAACGTTGGTATGTGGGCTATAGTGCGCTCCCGAACGCCCGGTAGGGCTCCGAAGACCGATCGGACGAAACGGAGAGTAGGGTCCGGGCTCGATCGGGACGCGAATGAGGGGGTTTCGGGTCGATCGATAGCGCCACCGCACACCAGTCGTAGCGGTGTGGCTTACTCCAGCAGCGACTCGCCGGTCATCTCCGGGGGCTGATCGACGCCGATCAGTTCGAGCAGCGTCGGCGCGATGTCGGCGAGCGTGCCGTCCTTCCGAACGAGACGATCGCCCGCCGTCCCGTCCGCTGAAACGTAGACGAGGGGGACATCGTTGTACGTGTGCGCCGTGTGCGGATTCGCCTCGGTTCCCATGTCGTCGGCGTTGCCGTGATCGGCCGTGACCAGCACGTGGGAACCGGCGTCCTGGAGCGCGTCCGCGAGTCGGCCGAGTTGCGCGTCGACGGCTTCGACCGCCTCGATCGCGGCCTCGTAGTCGCCCGTGTGGCCGACCATGTCGGGGTTGGCGTAGTTGAGCACGAGCACGTCCGGATCGTCGGATTCGATCACGTCGATCGCCGCGTCCGTGACCTCGGCGGCGCTCATCTCGGGCTGGAGGTCGTAGGTCGGCACGTCCGGGCTCTCGACGATCGTCCGGATCTCGCCGTCGAACTTGATCTCGCGGCCGCCGTTTAAGAAGTAGGTGACGTGGGCGTACTTCTCGGATTCGGCGATCCGCAGTTGCGTCCTGCCCGCGTCGGCGAGCACCTCGCCGAGCACCTGTTTCGGCTGGTTCGGCGGGTAGGCGATCGGCAGGTCGAACGTCTTGTCGTACTGGGTCAGCATCACGACCTCGGCGTTCGGCGGGTGCGTCTCGAACTGATCCGACCAGTCCTCGGGCCGGATGTCGGCCAGCATGCGAGTCAGTTGGCGGGCCCGATCGGAGCGGAAGTTGAACCAGACGACCGAGTCGCCGTCCTCCAGCGCGGGGCCGCCCTCGATCAGTGTCGGCTTGACGAACTCGTCGGTTTCGCCCCGATCGTAGGACTCCTCGACGGCTTCGACGGTGGAGGCGGCCTCGTACTCGGCTTCGCGCTCGACGATCGCGTCGTAGGCTCGCTTCGTCCGCTCCCAGTTCTGGTCGCGGTCCATCGCGTAGTACCGGCCCGAGACCGTCGCGACGTGGCCTGTCCCGTGCTCGGCGATCACGTTCTCGAGCGTCGCGAGGTAGTCCCGCCCGCCGGTCGGCGAGGTGTCCCGACCGTCGGTGATCGCGTGCGTGACGGCCTTGACGTCCCGATCACCCGCCAGTTCGATCAGCGCGTGGAGGTGCTCGTGATCGGAGTGCACCCCGCCGTCGCTGACGAGACCGACGAAGTGGATCGTGCCGTCGTTTGCGCGCGCGTTGTCGAACGCCGTGTTGATCGCGTCGTTCTCCCTGAAGGTGCCGTCGGCGACCGAGTCCGAGATCCGCGTGTACTCCTGGTAGACGACCCGACCGGCCCCGATGTTCAGGTGGCCGACCTCGCTGTTGCCCATCTGTCCGTCCGGGAGGCCGACGCGGCGACCCGCCACTTCCAGCGTACCGTACGCGCCGGCGTCGGCGAGCCGATCGAAGTTCGGCGTGTCGGCCGCTTCGATCGCGTCTCGTCCTGCTCCGCTACTGAGGCCCCATCCGTCGAGGATGATCAGCGCAGCGTCCATGTGCGATCCGTAACCTGCCGCGCCTAACTAGCTATCGCTGTCGAGTGCGGTGGAACGCAACGATCGTTTGCGAGTATCCGTCTCTGGTGTCGGTAATGAAATGGATATAGACATCACGAAAGCCCCTGACGCCCTCGGTGTCGTCGGCGCGTAGCGCCGACTGCTCGAGGGATCTTCGATCCCTCGCTGGCTGCGACTTGCTGCGGTCCTCAGCCCTTTGGGCTTGCGGTCCTTACTGCGTCTCGCTTGGCCCGGAGGATCGACCGCTTCAGGGGCTTTCGTGGTGTTCTCAGCTGTTCCGGTATGGTATTCGCATAGTCCAAATACGACGAGACTTCATGACCACTGAATTTTTGCGAGTGGACTGGGAGGCAGTGTGTATGACACTCGATCCGGTCCACTTCGACGGCATCGCCCGCCTCGCGAGGCGGATCGACCACGGGGCCGACGAACGCGATCGGCGCGCCTTCGCCGAGACGGTCTGGGAGGAGTTTCTCGATCCGCTGACCCACGAGGGCCGGACGATCGTCGACCCGATCGGCGAACGGTCCCGGCGGCTCGTCGACTGTGAGGACGTCGCCCTGCAGGATCGGCCGTTTCCGAGCGAGCACGGCCTCGACGCAGGGACGATCAACCCGACGACGTTCAAGAACGGGCTGGTCATCGACATCGCGCAGGCAGCGATGAGCGCGACGCCGAGCGACCTCGATCTGCACCGATCGCGGACGGTCGTCGCCACGGTTCACTCGAACGACGAGACGGCGACGGTCCACGAGGCCTGGGACAAGTTCGACGAGGGTTACAGCCGAAGCCGCGCGGTGAAGATCCCGCCGCTGCCGCGGTTCGCCGAGGGCGTCGTCCACGCGCTGGCCCTCTATCAGGCCGAGAGCGAGCACGCGACCGACCACGCCGAAGAAGTCGACGACCTGCTCGTGCTCGACGGGCCGCTGTACCCGCGCGGGCTCCTGCGGTGGGCCGACCAGCACCCCGACCTCGCGGACTTCCTGCTCGAGAACCCCCGCCCGAAGACGGTCCTGGAGAACTACGTTCGTCTGGTCGAGCGGTTCGTCTCGCGGGACGTTCCGCTCGTCGGATTCGTGAAGAACCCGGCGACGCGCGTGATCACGCGGACGCTGAAGGCGAAGCGAGACGCCGGCATCACCGCGCCGTGGGCCAACGATTCGGCGCTGTTCACCCGACTCCTGGAGCGTGGCGAGTACGTCGACGACGTCGAGGGGCAACGCTGGGAACGGGACACGTCGGCGCTGACCTACACCAACTGGTTCCGTTCGCGGGGCGGCGTCGATCGGCCGCTCTCGATCGACGGGAACGCGCTGGGCGTCGCCCGCGACCTCGACCCGGAGCAGTACGAGGTGACCTTCTTCGTCGTCTACGATCCGCGGGACGATCTCCTGTACCGGATCGAAGCGCCCTTCGCGTTCACCCGCGACCCGGAGACCCGTGAGCGGCTGACGCTGCAGCTCCTTCAGGACGTGGCCATCGCGCACGGCCCGCCGCTGATCGTCGAGAAAGCCGACGAACTGGCCCGCATCAGCAACTCGGAGAAGCGATCGCTCCGGGAGACCCTCGAGACGCAGTTCGACACGAGTCGGGACCGCAGCTACGACGACCACCGCTGGGGCGAGGAGTTCCCGTAGCCGTCGCGACGACCTCGAACCTCATGTCCTTGGGATCGCCACCGTCCGCGCGGGGTGCGACCGGCGCACGATCGCGTCCGATCGCGCTAGCGATTCTCCGTCGGCTCGTCGCGTTCGACCTCGAGTTCGACGACCCCGGGGTCGACCCCGATCCGCGCGAACTGCGTTCGGACGTGTTCCTTGGCGCGTTCGATCGCCTGTTTGCGCGTGTCGAACCCCCGCGGCATGGGAGATTCGAACGCGAGATGAACCTCGCGGCCGTCGACGAGCTGGGTCGTCCCGCCGCTGTCGACCTCGTAGAACTCGTCGCAGACCCACACGTACGCGGCGTCTTCGTCGGGTGCGCCGCGAAAGGACGGCGCCCGTTCGCCGCGCTCGTACAGGGTGCCGGTGAGTTCGGTCCCACCCGCGCAACCGCGTACCATGATCATGCGATTCTCTACGGCTCGAGGACGCAAAAAGGCCGCGGACCCGCTAAATCGGGACGCTGTACGCGGACGACGCGATCGAAACCATCGGCTACTCCAAACGCCGACGCCTGCTGCTCGGAGTAATGATCCATCACGACCGGACGAACGTCGTGAATACGATCGCCAGTGAACGGTCACGAATCCGGATACAAGCGCTCTACGCGGCGCTTTCTCGACCGTGCGATTGTAACGCACACTTTCTTCGAGTAATGTCATATTTCAGACCCAAATCCTTTTGGAAACGGGCTTATCCCCGTTCCGCCGGTTTCTGTGAGTAATGAGTTCGGACGCTCACCCCGGCGATGACGACGCGAGGGAGCCACTGGCAGACGTCCCGACAGCGTGTTATGACGTCCTTCGAAGCCCGCGACGCCTTCGCCTCCTCGAAATTCTCGGCGAGCGCGGCGAGCGCCTCTCGCTCGGCGAACTGACGACGGCGCTACTCGAGCGCGAACGACCGGACGCGCCGCGGAGCCAGGCTCGCCACGAGATCAGAACCGCCCTCGTTCACAACCACCTGCCGCGACTGGCGGACTACGACATCGTCGACTGGGACGTCGACACCGGCGCGGAGTTCGCCGACGGGGCCCCGTTCCAACTGGCGAACGTCTCGGCGTTGCTCGAGTGCTGCGAGACGAGCCACGGCGCTCGCTTCCTCGAGACGGCCGTCCACCCGGTACGGCTCCCGATCTGTTCGATCCTGACTGACAACGATCGACCGCTCTCGGTCGAGCAACTCGCGAGTTTCCTCGTCACCCGCGGCGCCGTCGCCGACACCGACCGGGCGACGATCGAGCTCCACCACTCGCATCTCCCGGCGCTCGAGTCGATCGGCGTCCTTGAGTACGACCCCGATACGCAGCTCGTGTCCCAGGCCGACCGCTCGCTGTCAGCGATCGTCTGAGACGCGTCGTGCCCGATTGACGGGTGCCGCGGAGCGTTCCCGAACTCCCATCCCGTCCGTGTTACCGCTTTTGCGCCGACGAACCCAATCCTCGAGCGTTCGCCCCCCTCCGCGGCCGGTCAGGGCCGCCCGGACGTCGCGAGGTGTGCCCGCGCATCGCGCTGTACGCGCCGCGGCGTTCGCGGCGCGTGTCGCGGATATCGTCGAAACGCGTCGGTTACGCTGTTGTTCTCCCTCGCGTGAGTTCGGTCGACGAGTGACACTCGCTTCGTTCGGAGGGAAACGTGTTTGAGGAATGGGCGGGATGACTGTGATATGACCGATCTGGGCGACTTCGGCGAGTTTTCCGCGGAAACCGAAGGTTCGGCGGATGACGCTGCCGACGACGGCAGTTCCGGGACGTCGTCGGTTCCGGCCTCGACGTCGTCGACGGACGCGACGAGCACCGGCGACGACTTCGAACCGACACCCGTCGAACCCCGCGGAGAGGACGTCGGCATCGGCACCATCTGCGTCTCGCAGGGGCTTCGGGTCGCCGAGGACGGCGAGGACACGACGCTTCGCGCGTACGTCACCCGCGGGAATCGATCGTCGATCCGCATCGGGAGCTACCTGATCGCTCCGTATCCTGACGAAGGACCGGCGTCCCGCGACGAACGACTGTTCTGTCGGATCACGGGGCTGGAGTACGCCCAGCAGTACCACGCCGACGATGCCACCGAGATCCATGCCCGGCGGGCGATGCGAACTGACGGCGTCGACGAGGCCGACTACAAGTTCATCGCTAGCTTAGAACCGAAAGCCGTCCTCTACAATGACGACGGGGAACTCAAGCGGCGGATGACCGATCGGGTCCCCAAGCCACAGACTGTTATCCAGCAGGCGAGCGACACCGAGGAGATCAAAACGGGGCTGAAGATGCCCGACGACGGCGTCTTCGTCGGCCACCTCTCGGTCGGCGGCGAGAAGGTGCGGACGGCGGCCTCGCCGCCGACGATCGACTACCGGCTGAAAGACGACTACGAGTCGGGCGATCCGCTCGCGTTCCGACACACGCTGATCGCCGGCGGCACGGGATCGGGGAAGACCCACGGCGCCAAGAACGTCCTGCGCCAGTACCTCGCGGACGATCGAACCTATCCGATGGCGGACGGCCGATCGGTCAAACCCGCGGTGGTCCAGTTCGACCCCCAGGACGAGTACGCCCAGATGCACGACGACAATCCCGATCTGGACGACGATTTCGCGCGGCGACTCGATCGCGAGGGGATCGCCTACGGCGGTCACGACGACACGATCGCGTTCGTTCCCAAGGTGGGATCGGCCTCGTACGCGGCGGGTCACCACCGCGCGGAGCAGGTCGAGTTCACCATCCCGTTCTCGATGGTCCACGAGAACCCGTGGCTGGTCGCGGGCAGCGGCCTGAACGACAACCAGTACGGCGCGCTCGTCAGCGTGCTCCTGCCGCGGTTCCGCGATCAGTACGGCCCCGAGGGAACCTACGAGGAGTTCACGACGTTCCTCGACGACCCCGCGCTGCGGGAGGAACTCGACGAGTCCGGCCGGGTCCACGAGGCGACGTTCGACGCCGTCCGCCGGCGGGTGCTCGGCTTCGGCCACGTCTTCGACCAGGACGCCCGGCCGATCACCGACCTCGTCCACGAGTTCGTCCGCCCCGGCGGCCTCTCGGTCGTCCCCACCTACCACATCAACGATACCCGGGCGACCGAGGCCGTCGTCCTCGCGCTCTCGTCGCTGCTGATAGATCAGAAACTCTCAAACGATCCGACCTACGATCGGATCAAGGAGACGCCGTTGATCCTGGGGATGGACGAGGCGCACAACTTCCTGACCGACGCGGATTCGGTGCAAGCAGGTAAGGTCATCCGCAAGTTCACCGAGGCGGCGAAGCAGGGTCGGAAGGAGCGACTGGGCCTGTTCCTCATCACGCAGGACCCCCAGGACATCGACGACGCGGTCTTCAAGCAGATCAACACCACGATCGTCCTCAACCTGGGCGACGAGGACGCGATCAAGAGCGTCAACATCCCCTCGAACCTCGAGTCCAAAGTTCCGTACATGGAGAAGGGCCAGATGGTCGTCTACTCGCCCGACAACTCCGAACCGGTGGAGCTGATCGGGCTGTCGAAGTGCTTGACGCGACACGGGCGGGACTGAGATCGTCGACTGGCGATGGAACTGTCGTAACGCTCGTATTCCATCGGCCGTAAATCGGCTGCCGGCACCAGGTCGTTGCTCCGCCTCACTCCCGAGGCTCGTAGTACTGCTTGAGCCAGGTCGTCAGTCCCTCGAGACCGGGGAACAGCGTCCGGTGGTTGACGCCCATCTGGTCGAGTTTGTCGCGAAATTCCAGTTTGCGATCGCCCGGGATGACGATCTTCCGGTAGCAGTCCGGTCGGTCCTCGAGCCACCGATCGAGCGGCACTCGAGGGTCCGACTGGAAGGAGAAGACGGCGGACTGGTTGGCGATGCGGTCGTCGATCGCCGGCGGCCGGAAGAACATCACGAACTGGTCGTCTGGTTCCTCGTCGTCGTCGACGCCCCACCACTCGCGCCAGAACTCGTTCAGTCGGGTGACGTCGTCCGGATTGCCGGCCGGAGCCTCCCTCGTGGCGGTTCGGCGACGGTCCGCTTCCCGGGTCACGGTCGAGAGGAGGTGGACGTCGAGCATGTGCGTTCCCGTCGTCCCGAGCACCCGCTCGTACCGATCGGGAAGCTGATCGTGAAGCTTTCGGTAATCGACCGCCCAGACCGCCCCGTCGTGGTCAGTGTCGCCGCTTCGAACCGCGAAGTACGTCGCGACCAGCGGCGAGAACGACCAGTCGAGCAACCGGGTGGGGAGCCCGTAGTGTTCGGCGATCGAGAGGAGGTGCCAGACGGAGTCGGGTTCCTCGATCTCGTTCAGCGCGTACTGGAGGAAGTTCCGCAGCAGCAGCGACTCGAGTTTCCAGTCCCCCGACTCGCCGACGAACCGGTTGATCGACGTCTCGAGGCTGTGATCGACGTGGGGAACGCCGCGGAAGACGTAGGGCGATCGGTGTCGGGAGAGATCGGGCATCCACATCTCCGCGGTGACCAGCTGCTGGAGATCCGCCCACGTCTCGGCCCTGACGATCGGCGGGTCGTCGGCGGTCATCGGCGGATCAAAGACGATCGAATCGCGGTCGCTCGAAGCGGTCGACGCGTCCCGTGAGCCATCGGCGGACCTACGCCGGGGCGAGGAATAACGATTCGGACGAGTCGCGGTGAATTATCCGCCGTGATGGTTGTCGGACGAAACGGGTGCATCGGATCGCTACGCCGAAGGGGCCAGCGTCCGCCCGAGGAAATCTCCGATCGTCTCCGCGATCCGACCGTGCTGGCCGACGAAGAAGTGATCGCCCGGCAGCGCCACGACGTCGTCGCCGCGCTCCCGCGCGCGCTCGACGATCGGCTCCCAGTCGACCGTCGTGTCCCGCTCACCGTAACACACCTGCACCGGGCACTCGAGGGCGGCGAGGGCCTCGCGGACGTCGAGGTCGTCGTCGTCGCCGAGGCGCGCCGGCGGCGCGAGGACGGACACCGCCGCGATCGCCCCCTCGAGATCGGCCGCCGCGAATAAGGCTTCGCCGGCGCCGAAACTGAAGCCGAAGAGACCGACGCGATCGTACCCCTCGTCCTGGGCCCAGCGAACGGCGTTGCGAGCGTCCGCGCGCTCGCCGTGGCCCTCGTCCCACGGGCCGTAATCGAACCGGAGGCAGGCGAGCCCGCGATCGGCGAGCGCGTCGCTCACTGCGGTCAGTCGTCGGTCGGAGCGCGTGCCGCGTTGTTGGGGGTGGGGCGGGCAGGCGACGACGATCGTCTCGGCGTCGGCCGGGCCGTCGAGGGTCCCGCGAACGTCGCGACCGCCCGGAACGAGGACGTCGGTCATGGTCGACCGTTCGCGAGTATCGGTATAGTAGCCACCGAAACCCGTTCGCTACCGGCGCGGACCGCCGGGGACGATGCGATCGCGGATCCGCGCCGGTTCGACAGTCACGAAAATCGAACTCCGAAAAACCTCGCCGAACAGCGTTCATTCCGGCTATGACTGTCGTTAATGTGATGTTTTTAAGGGTGACGAGCGAGACGTACGAGTATGGGCATCCTCTCTCGGACCTCGTATGTCATCCGGTCGAAGATCAACTCGGTGCTCAATCGGGCGGAAGATCCGACGGAGACGCTCGATTACTCCTACGAGCAGATGCGCGACCAGCTTCAGGACGTCAAACGCGGGATCGCGGATCTCACCACGCAGAAAAAGCGCCTGGAGATGCAGAAAAAGCGCCTCGAGGAGAACGTCGAGAAACACAACCAGCAGGCTCGGACGGCGGTCCAGCAGGACCGAGAGGATCTGGCGCGGCGCGCCTTGGAGAAGAAGAAGACGAAGATGAACCAGATCGAGGATCTCGAGCGCCAGATTTCGGACCTCCAGAGCCAGCAGGATCAACTGATCGAGCAGAAGAACGAACTCCAGTCGCGAATCGAGGAGTTCCGCACCAAGAAGGAAACGATGAAGGCCCGCTACGAGGCGGCCGAAGCGAGTTCCCAGGTCAACGAGGCGATCACGGCCACGGGCGAGGAGTTCGAGGACGTCGGCCGCGCCATCGAGCGCGCCGAGGAGCAGACCGACGACATGGAAGCGCGGGCGGCCGCCATGGACGAACTCCACCAGTCCGGCGCGTTCGACGACGTCCTCTCGGACAAGGACCAGATCGATCGCGAACTCGAGGACCTCTCGACCGACAGCGGCGTCGAGGCCGAACTCGAGACGCTCAAGTCCGAAATGGGCGCCGACGAGACCCAGACCGAACCCGCCGACGCCGAGGACGTCGACGCCGAGGACGTCGACAAATCGGAGATCGAAGACCTCGAAGCCGAGGTCGACGACGAAGAGATCGAAGACGAACTCGCGGAGCTGCAGGAAGAAGAAGGACAGTAGGTCGAATCGAATCCGCTTTTCGTGCGCGACGTCGAGCCGAGAGATCCGTCCATGCACCCGGGCAGCGTTGCCGTTGCAGCAGCAACCAATACGTCCCTCGAAATCGAACATGATAGTATGGGCGCAGACCAGACGGTCGACGAGCGAATTGAGTCGCTCTCGCCGACCGAACAGACTGTCTTGCTCGGGGTCGCCGCGCTCGATCGGGACGACGACACGCCGGCCCAGACGCACGAACTCCGGCGGCTGTGCACGGAGCAACTGACCGACGTCGAGATGATCGTCGGCTCGCTCAGCGAGGCCGACGTCATTCGATCGCTGTACCGGCTCGAGGCCGAGGGGATGATCGACGAGGTCGATCCCGCCGAGAAGTCACCGACGGGGAAAGGACGACCGGCTTACACGCTCCCGCACAGTCCGGACGCGATCCTCGAAGCGATCGACGACGAACTCACGGACGCGATCGACACTCCGTAGCCCGTCCTGGAACGGACTATATTTACAGCGTTCTGGTCGCGACTGATCCCCCATGAAAGAAAGCGAGCCGTCAGTCGAGAACCACTACGACGCGATCGCCGACGCGTGGGAGACGTTCACCCAAGCGCCGTGGAAAGCCGAACTCCTGTGGCCGACGACCCGGTCGCTGCTGCCGGAAGTGGGTGGCAAACGCGTTCTCGACGCGGGGTGTGGTAACGGCACGTACTCGAACTGGCTCGCAGAGCGGGGCGCCGATGTCGTCGGGATCGACGCGAGTCGGGAGATGATCGAGGTGGCTCGACGAGAGCACGGCGACAGCGCCGAGTTTCAACGGGTCGACCTCGATGACATCATTCCGTTCTCCGACGATCGGTTCGACCTCGTCCTCAGCCAGCACGTCTTCTCGCACCTCCCGGATCTCGAGGGGCCGATCACCGAGTTCGCCCGCACTCTCGAATCCGGCGGTTCGCTGGTGGTCTCAACGCACAACCCGGTGCACGATTTCCTCGTCGTATGGGACAGGGACTACCCCGAGACGAGCGCGATCGACGGGATGGAACTGGACCCAGTCGTCGATCCCGATCCGGAACGGCCGACCTACCACGACACAGAGCAGTTCGAAATCTACTGGAACGGGCCGGAAAGTTCGAATCCCGGCGCCTACTACCGCCGTTCTGTGTCCGAGTTACTGCAACCGCTCCTGGACGCGGGATTCGCTCTCGAGGAACTCGTCGAACCGGACCTTCGAGACGTCTGGGAGGAACGCGACCCGGACGTTCCCTCGGAGTTGTTCCGTCGGCCGCCTCGATCGATCTGCTACCGGGCGATGCGCTGAGTCGCCCGGGCGTCGACGCCACGCGGTTCGCGACCCCGTCCGTCACGTCGGCGTTCCGAGTACCGCGATGTCGTAGTCGGCGATGTCCCCCGGCGGTTTGAGAACGACGACCTGAAACGCCCACGACGATCCGCCGTCGAGATCGCCGGTACTGGCGAGGTACCGACCGAGTTGGGAGCCGGTCTCGTCGTAGACGCGGACGCGGACTTCGACGATCTCGATCCGATCGCTCCCCGTGTTCTCGACGGTTCCCTGGACCGTCGAACCGAGATAGCCGTCCTCGACGACGAAGCGGTGGTCGACCAGCGAGAGGGGGTCGAGCGGCGTCACGGACGTGTTCGGCTCCCGCTGGGCGACCGCCTCCGCAGCGGCCATCTCGGTCTCCGATCGGTTGGTGGCGTTGCTGGCGTTTACCTCGCCGACGGAGCCGTCCTCGTAGGTCGGTTCGCCGCCGAACCCGCCGTCGTCGAGACAGCCGGCGACCGCCGCGATGCCCGCTCCGACCGACGCGAGCACCCGCCGGCGGCTCGTCCGCTCCGGTCGAGTCATCGTCGGGTCGGCCGTCGCGAGTGGGTTCCGTCACGCTGCATGTACCGGACCGACACCGCGGACGCATTTCAGTGTAGGCCCTGAAGACGGCGATTGCGCGCGCCGAAACGGTGCTACGTCGCCGGCGTCCGTACCGCCAACGTGAAGCGAGTGTGCAACGCCGGCGCTTATTGGCGGGTCCGTGGAACGTATCGCCATGGGGCCGTCCGAGACCGACGAGACGCTCGAGTCCTTCGGACCCGATATCGGATCGCGATCGGGGGGGCTGGCGGGGGCTCGCGAGTGGTTCGTCGTCGAAGGAAGCCGCACGAGGGTCGCGGCCCTCCTCTCGGTCGCCGTCTTCGTCCTCCTGGTCTTGCTCCACGAGGTCGGGATCATCTCGTTTGCGAATCCGAACTCCGTGACGCGGGTGGCCAGCGGCATGATCGCGGGGACGTTCTCCCTGGTTACGCTGGTCGTCTCGGTCAATCAACTCATCCTCTCCCAGGAGTTCAGCGCGGCCGGGAAAGCCCGCGACCGACTCGACGGCGTCATGGAGTTTCGTCGCGATATAGCGGACAATGCGGCCGTTTCCGCGACCCCGGCCACGCCCACGCGAGCGCTCGAGTTGATCGTCGAATCGATTCGAGACGACGCCGAGAAGCTCGACGCCGCCGTCGCGGATCACGATCGAGACGTTCGCGAAGAGATCACCCGATACACGAACGACGTACGGCGGCGAACCGAGCGCGTCGCCGAAATGCTCGAGCGGGCGGAATACGGGTCGTTCACGGCCGTCTCGGCGGCGATCAACTACGACGAAGCCTGGCACCTGTACGCCGCTACGCACCTCCGCGGCGAGTACGCCGACTCGCTGTCGCCGGTCGCGATCGACCGACTCGACGAGCTGACCGATTCGCTGAAGCTGTTCAACGTGGCCCGCGAGCAGTTCAAAACCACGTACCTGCAGCGGGAGCTCACCCGGTTCTCACAGTTGACGATCTACTTCGGCGTGCCGTCGATCCTGTCCGCGATCGTCATCGGGCTGCTGTACGCCGAGTTCACCGGGCCGAGCGTCAGCGCCACCGTCCTCCCCTACGTCGTCAGCGCGCTCACCGTCGTCGTACTCCTCCCGCTTACGCTCCTCGCGTCCTACATCCTCCGGACCGCGACCGTCACTCGACGAACGGCTTCGATCGGGCCGATGATCCCCCAGAAGGATCCCGACGAAGGGCCGTTCGACGTGACCTACGGCGAGCAGCGCTAGGGGCTCGCCGCCGCTGGCGCTACTCCCACTCGATGTCCGAGCCCCGATCGGTCTCTCGAAGGATGAACGGGCCGATCGCCAGCGTCCACTTCGCGACGGTGACGATCCGAAGGATGTACGAGAGGAAGATCGCGAACGGCGTGATGCCGACGGCGAAGCCGGCGCCGACGGCAAGCAATCCGGTGTCGATACCGGCGATCGACCCGGCGACATCGCCCGTTTCGAAGATGAGGATCATGTACGCGGCGACCGCCAGCGCGGGCAGAGAGATGTAGATGAGCGCTCGCGAGATGTTGATGATCTCCCACCGGAAGTACAGCGTCTTGAAGTGCTCGCGGGCCGGCCCGAAGAACCCAAGGATCTCGATCAGGTCGTCGAGCGTCTCGCGCGTCTCGTCCGACAAGACGTCGGCGTGGCGGGTCCGGACGCGGCGCCCGGTGTAGATCTTCCAGGAGTAGTTGTACTCGAGGGCCGCCTGGACGACGTCGAAGCGGCCGAACTGTTCGCCCTTCAGGTCCTCGGCGACGCGATCGGCGTCGGAGACGACGCTCTCGGCGTAGTCGGCGACGTCGTCGCGAGCGTCTTCGTCGGTCTCCGCCTCGAGACTCGCGAGCAGTTCCCGCCCCTTCTCGCCGGTCGCCTCGACGAGCCCCCGGAGAAAGATCGACGGCTCGGGCGGGCTCATCTCCCGATCGATCGCGTCCTCGACGTCCTCGCGGAACTGCATCGAGTCGGCCATGTTCTCCCGCTGCTCGCCGAGCGGGCCGAGTTCCCGAGAGAGCACGAGTTGGTTGAACGTCAGCACGAGGCTGACGCCCATCACGATCCCGATGATGAGGGGGGTGAAGAGCGCGAAGATCGGATCGGGGCCGAACAGCTTCCCGATCGATCCGGGGCCGAAGCTGCCGAGCAGAACGAGCACGACGTAGGCAACCGCGAGCAGGATCGCCGCGACGACCGCGCGGTTGCCGCCGACCAGAAACCACACGACCGGTTTGCCGCCGCGAACGCGGTCTTGCATCGTGTTCGCCGTCTCGTCGCCCCGACCGGACTCGCTCATACAGACGGAACACACCAGCGCCGATCGTACAAGTGTTGCCGTCGTTTGCACGTTACCAATCCGGATTCACCGGACGAATTCGGGCGTACTGAGCCGTCGACTCCCGGCCGATGTCTTTTACCCGTCGGTATCGTTCGTCTGCCACGCTACATGGGGAGTTCGGATTCCGAGACGAACGGGAGCGGCGAGGACAGGCTGGGCGGACCGCGGTTGTACGTTCTTCTCCAACTGAACCGCTGGGTGCTCACCGGCGCGATCCTGGCGACCGTGTTCGTCGTCCTCGTCGCCCTCAGTCAGGCGGGGCTCGCTCCCCTACGAGCCGTCATCGCGAACCACAACGGCACCTTCTGGATCTTCTCGGCGTTCATCGGCGCGATCATCACCGGGACGTCGATCGTCGTCACGATCAATCAGTTGGTGCTGAGCCAGGAACTCGGCGCGGTCGGCCAGCAACGCGAGCGCATGAGCGAGGCGATGGAGTTCCGCCAGGACGTTGAGGATACGATCGAGGAGGACGCGAGCCCGCCCGAACCCGCGGCGTTCCTGTACGAACTCGTCGACGGCGTCGAGGAACGGGCGAGGGAACTCGAAGACGTCATGAAAGACGAACGCGACGAGGAGTTGCGGACGAAAATCGACGATTACGTCGACGACGCTGTCGGCAACGCCCGGAGCGTCAAGGACGACCTCGAAGACGCTCAGTTCGGCACGTTCGAGGTGATCTGGAACGCGCTCAACTTCAACTACTCGCGGAAGATCTACGACGCCCGCAAGATTCGCGCCGACCACGGCGACGCGCTGTCGGACGAGGCGGACGAGAAAATCGATCACGTTATCACCACGTTACAGCTCTTCGGGCCGGCCCGCGAGCACTTCAAGACGCTGTACTTCCAGTGGGAGCTGATCAACCTCTCGCGGGCGCTGCTGTACATCGCGGTGCCCGCGCTGACGGTGATCGGGATCATGCTCATGTACGTGAACCAGTCGACGCTTCCCGGGACGACGCTGGGGGTAGACAACCTGGTATGGCTCACCAGCGCGGGCTTCGTCGTCGGCATCTCGCCGTTCGTCATCTTCATCGTCTACATCCTCCGGATCGCGACCGTCGCGAAGCGAACGCTGGCGATGGGACCGTTCATTCTCCGGGAGTCCGAGCGTGACGAGGATCTCGGATGAGGCCGTTTTCCGCGGTGCGATCCGACCGTACATATTTCAAACGGACCGTGGTATCCTCGGATCCTATCAATGAGCGCCAACGGCGACGGCTCCCAGCCCGGCGACACGATGGCCGAGCGCAGCACGGACCCGGCCTGGAAGCTGTGGCTCCTGCTCAACGCGAACCGCTGGGTCGTCACCCTCGTCTTCATGCTGTTCGTCTTCGTCGGCCTACTCGTCGTCAGCGCCATCAGTCCGGTCTCGCTGCGGGGGTTGATGGGGCAGACGGACCCCGTCGAAACCCTGTTCCAGGCGCTCGTCACGGCCTTGATCACCGGCGTCACGCTCGTCGTGACGATCAACTCCCTCGTCCTGAGCCAGGAGTTGGGCGCCGTCGAAGACCAGCGCAAGCGCCTCGACGGCGCCCTCGAGTTTCGCGAGGACGTCGAGCGATCGATCGACGCGCCGATTAGCCCGCCCGAACCCGCGTCGTTCGCGCAGGCGATCGTGGCCGCCTCCGCGGAGCGAGCCGCCGACTTTCGCGCGGCCGTCTCGGACAGTCAGGACGCCGAACTCCGGGACCGCGTCGACGACTTCGTCGACAACCTCACGACCCACGCCGACTCGATCCGCGAGGACTTAGACGACGCGCAGTTCGGCACCTACGACGTCGTCAAATCCGCACTGGACTACAACTACTCTTGGAAGATCTTCCGCGCCCATCGGATCGAGAACGCCCACGCCGATGCCTTCACGGACGAGGCCCGCGAAGCCTACGACGACCTCCTCGAATCGCTGAAGCTGTTCGGCCTCGCCCGCGAACACTTCAAGACGCTGTACTTCCAGTGGGAGCTGATCAACCTCTCGCGGGCGATGATGTACGTCGCGGTGCCCGCGCTCGTGGTCACGATGTCGATGCTCCTCTTTTTCGACGCCACCGCCGTCACGGGGACGGTGCTGGGTATCGACGCGATCGTCTGGATCGTCGTCGCGACGTCGACGATCGCCGTCACGCCGTTCCTCCTGCTCGTCGCGTTCATCCTGCGGATCGCGACCATAGCGAAGCGGACGCTGGCGATCGGGCCGTTCATCCTTCGGGAGTCGAGTCGCGGGGAGGAGATCGAGTGGGAGTAACGAAGAGATCGGTGAGAGTAACAGAGATCGATCGAGGGTAGCGACGGGATCGAGCGGGAGGCGTGACGCTCGGTCGATCGCGAGATCGCGTCCGCGGGATCGGTCGTCGCCGGTCGCCACCGCCCCTACGGCGGCGGATCAGACGGGCACGAGGAAGAAAAACGCGAACGAGAGGCCAGCGGAGGCGGATGGACCGATGATCCAGAACGCGACGAACCGGGCGACCGCGTCCGGGCGGACGAGGTCGTTGGCGTCCAGCACGTCTTCCGGCTCCTCCTCGCCGATCTTCGGCACCTCCTCCGACGGCTCTTCGGTGAGGACGTTCATCGACAGTTCGAGTTCCTCCTCGCCGCGGGCCAGCCCGATGATACTCGCGGTTCGGCTCGCACGGCCCCAGCCGAGGCCGACGATCGTCATCACCGTCGCCATCACGAGGCTGATCGGGATGCCGATGGCGGAGAGGAAGGTGGTGATCGACGCCGCGGTGACGGCGACGATCAGCGCAGCGAGCAGCGGCAGTTCGGTGAGGTCGTTCCCGACGGCCTCCATCGTCCGCCGGGCGATCGTGAAGCCGCCGATGCTGATCGCCACCGCGCCGACGACGATACCGACGTCGGCCCCCTCGTAGCCGCCGATCGCCAGCGCCCCGCTGCCGACCAGCGGCGCGACCGCGTTCGCGACGTTGCTCGCGCCGGCGCCGTAGGCCATGTAACACGCGATGACGACGATCAGGATCGTCGTGAGAAACTCCTGACGCGTCGTGCCGGGTCCCCGCGCCGGCCTCGGGATCGCGCCCGAGCGATCGAACACGAGCAGCGGTCCCTCGGACTGCTCGATTCGGAAATAGCGATCGAGGTGGGGGTAGACGTAGCGGCCGACGACGCCACCGATCCAGAACGCGATGATCGGCGTGACGACCCACCAGGAGACGATCCGCCCCATCGTCACCCAGTCTAGCGAGTCGGTCGCGACGCCGAGACCGGCGATCGCGCCGACGGCGGTCATTGAGGTCGGGACGGGGACGCCGAAGACGTTCGCGACGAGCATCCCCAGACCGATGAAAAACAGGACGACGACCGCGACCGGTAGCGTGAAGATCTCGGGCGGGACGATATCCTCTCCCATTGTCGCGATGACGTTACGACCGACCGTCCAGCCGCCGAGAAAGACGAACACCGTCATCAGGACGGCGGCCGCCGTCTTGCCGATCGCGCCCGCGCCGACCGCCGGCCCCCACGCGATTCCCGTCGACGAGCCGCCGATGTTGACGCCGACGAAGATCGCCACGAGAACGCCGAGAACAAGGATCGCAGAGACCATGCTGACACACTAGTAGACAGATCGAGTGATAATTCTTTGTTCAGAGACGGATGGCTGTCTGCGTTTCGTACCTCTCTCCGAGCGGTCTCGTCCGCTCTGGTCGTCCTCGGCGTTCGAATTGTCGGCGTTCCGTCATTCGAGCAGTTCGATCTCCTGAACCTCTTCGGCGAGGTCTTCGGCCGTATTCACCGGGCCGCCACGGAAGATCGCGTGATAGATGAGCGCGATCCCGAGAACGGAGACGACGGGTACGGTGAGCGCCGTCGAGAACGACGTGACGTAGCCGAGGACGGCACCGAGGACCAGACTGAACAGGATGCCGAGCAACACCAGATCGTAGTACTGGATGGAGATCCGCATGCGCGAGACTACGGGCCGAGCGCGCATAGCTTTCGGCGGCGCTACTGCCGGTACTCGGCCGACCGTCGGGGAGGACGATCGGCCGCTGAGGCGGCGGTACTGGTTTAACAATCCCGTTCCACTCTCCGATAATGGAACTTCCGGCGCTTCCCGTCGAGATATTGCTCGGTCTCTATCTCGGACTGCTGACCGGAATCGTGCCGGCGCTGGTCGCCGGCTCGCTCGGCTTTCTCGTCCGCTACTTCACCGGCGTCACGCTGCCCGGGTTCGGCGTGGTCGTTCTCGCGCTATCGATCGCCAGCGTCCAGGGCGGATTGCTCGGCCTCGTCGAACCGAGCATTGCCCAGTCGCCGCGGTTGCTGGTCGCGGTACTAGTCGTCCTGATGCTCGCGCTCTATGCGCACAATCAGGGCGACAAACTCGGCGCCGAACTTCCGCGACGGCTCTCGCTGACCTCCCTTCGCCAGCGGACGCTCTCCGCCGACGTGGTCGAACTCGTCGGCAGCGTCGGGCAGGTGACGGTCCGCCCGACCGGCGAGATCCGCGACATGGAGGGGTATCCGCCGCTCTCTCCGGACCTTCGGACGGCGCTCAGGACCGGCTCGTGGAGGCTTCCGGCCGACCTTCCGCTCTCCGAACTCGAGGTGCGCCTCGAGGAACGACTTCGCACGGACCACGACCTCGCGGACGTCGAGGTCTCGATCGACGAACGGGCGCGGGCGACGATCGCCGCCGCGCCGCCGTCGGGCGGCCTCTCGAGGCGGATCGCCGCCGGCCGACGCGCGGTCTCGATCGCGACGCTGGTGCCGACGGGGCTGGCCCGCGGCGACGAGGTGACCGTCCGGACCGACTCGGGGTCGATCGAGGGAACGGTCGTCAGCGTTCGAACCGAATTGGACGAAGAGCGCGACGACGCCCTCGCCGAAACGATCGACCCGACGGGGACGGCCGCCACCGACGGCGGCGAGGACGATCCGAAGACGAACCCGGTCGCCGGATCGAGCGGCTCAAGCGCCGGCGGGATCGGCCGCGTCACCCTCGCCGTCGCCCGTCGAGAGGTCAAACCGCTGCTGGAAGCGACGACGCCCCACCTCGTGGTGAAATCGAGGGGGACGAATCGCGAGTTCGAAGCGTTTGCCCTGGTCAAACGAACCGGCTGCGTCGTTCGTCGCGTCACCGTGGGATCGGCCGACGGGATCGAGACGACGATCCCATCCGCCGACGTGACCGTGCTCGCGGTTCGACGGCAGGGGAGCGAAACCGGCGGTCGTCGACACGGCTGGGTGTTCGGCCCCGGAATCGAGCGCCCGCTCGCGCCCGACGACGAGGTCTTCGTCGCTGGGCCGGAGCGGACCGCGGACGAGTTCGCGGAGGCGATCGCCGGATGACGCTGATCGCCGGCCGGCCCGGATTCCGCCTCGACCGCCCGGCCGGGGGTGAGCGCGCGTGATCGAGCCGATCGTCGCGCAGACGGTCGGCGGCGAGACACTCCTCGACGCGCTCGTCCGCATTCTCGGGTTCTGCGCGCTATCGGCCGGCACGGCGGCGATCGCGGCGGTCGTTTTCCGCTGGTACAGCGCCGACGAACTGCCGGACGGCGTCGGGATCCTTCTGGGCATCTCGATGGTCGCGATCTGGCTGAACACCAAGAGCGCGCTCCAGGACGCGCTCATCGGAAACTCGGAGTTGACCGATCCCGAAACGGCGGTCTACACGGTCGCCACGTTCGTCGCGAGCGCCGTCGCCGCTGACGCCGGCCGGCGCCTCGGCGATCACCTCGCGACGGACGTGTTCGCGGTCGCCGCCCCGAGGACGATCGACGACGTGACGCAACTCGTCCGATCGGCGGGCCGGGTCGTCACCGTCGATCTCCCCGAGGAGATCGAGGACATCGAGGGGTACGATCCGGTCGATCCGGAGACGAAAGCCGAACTCGCGGGCGAGACGCTCCTCCTCCCGCGACGGCTCGCCGACGAGGCCGTACGCGATCGGCTGGTCGATCGCCTCAAGCGCGACTACGGAATCGGGCACGTCGACGTCGAATTCGGCGAGAACCGCGCGATCGAGTACCTCGCGGTCGGCAGCCGGTTGGCGGGGATCGGTCCCACGCTGGCGCCCGGCACGGTCGCCGTCGCGCTTCGCGGCGATCCGGCGGCCGACGCGAGTCCGGGCGACGCCGTCCGGATCTGGCGCCGTGACGGGGACGAGGACGAAGTCCCCCTCAAACGCGTCGCCAGCGGCGAACTCCGCGGGAACGCCGACGACGTCGTCACCGTCGCCGTCGACGCCGATGACGCGCCGGCGCTCGAATCCGAGTCCGAGCACCGGCTGGTGACGCTGCCCAAGAATCCGGGCGCCGAGCGCGAACTCGTCTCCCTGCTCCGAGCCGCCGACGAAACGGTGACGACGCTCGCGATCGACCCCGACGGCCCGCTCGTCGGCGTTTCCGTCGGTTCGCTGCCCGTTCTGGTGCTCGCGATCGACCGCGACGGGAGTCCGATCGCCCTGCCGCCGTCCGAGGCGGCGCTCGAGGCCGGGGACGTCGCCTACGCGCTCGGCAGGCCGGAGGCGCTCCGGCGCGTGACCGCTCCCGACCGGTGACCCGACGAGAGGGGCGAGACCGAACCGCCGACGATCGACGGTCGGAACGCCGCGGACCCGACCCCCTCGGGACGATCGCCGGCCGGTGGGAGGCGGTAGCTACTTGGCTCCGGCACCGATACCGCCACGTATGCCCACCGAGTGGAAGCTGTTCGCCGATCTGGCCGAGCGCGCGGGGGACAAGCGCGTCACCGTCGACGCCGACGCCGGCGACACCGTCGGGGACGCCCTGAACGCCCTGCTCGCCGACGCGCCCGAGCTTGAGACGCGCGTGCTCGACGGCGAGGGCGAGCTCCGATCGCAGATCAACGTCCTCCGCAACGGGACGAACGTCCTCGTCGAGGAGGAGGGCCTCGAGACGGAACTCGACGAGGGCGACGAACTGGCGCTGTTCCCGCCGGTCAGCGGCGGATAGCGGGATTCGAAACGCCGATCAGGAGCCGACCGTCGTCGAGCGCCGTTACCATCATCGGCCGCCCGGTCGGCGCTACGGGGCGTTCGCGCTCGCCGCGAGATCGATTCCGAGCACGAAATCGGGCTCCTCGGAGACCGCCGCTCCGGCGTAAGAGGCGTCGCTGACGATCCCGACCGTCTCGGGGATCAGCACGCGGGTCCGATCGGCGCCGAGGACCGCCGCGTCTCGGGCGATCGCGGCGAACAGCGCCCGCGCGGCGCCGACGTCTTCCCACGCGCCGACGCCGTACTCAGCCCACGTCTCTGTGGCCGTAGACTCCCCGTCGCTGTGCTCGCGGCCCTCGCTCTCGCCCTCGCCGCCGTCGTCCGCCGATCGCTCGTACGTTCGGGTCCGACACGCTGCACCGACGAGGCCGCTGTCGCCCTCGACGGCGAACACGGCCGTCTCGTCAGCGAAGCGATCGAAGTCGGCCCGCGTCAGTTCCCGGACGGCCCACGTCTCTTCGGGGGCGAGGCCGAGGCCGTCGAGGTGGGCGCGGGCCTCGCTGTGGGTCCAGTACCGCCACGCGGCGGCGGGAGCGTTCGCGACCGCGTACGCGTCGGAGTCGCCGCCGTCGACCACCGATCCCGGACCGGCATCCGCATCGGCGTCCGCGTTCGGCTCCGGGTGCGCCCACCGGAACTCCGTCACCGGTTCGTACCCGCCGCCGCGGGCGGCGCCGAGGCCGGCGGTGTTCCACGAGAACACCATGATCCGGCCGACGGTTGCGCCCCGATCGCGGGCCCACGCGAAGCAGGCCTCGTTCAGTCGCCGGCTGACGCCCAGCCGGCGATGTTGGGGCGCGACGCGCATCCCCTGAAACCAGACCTCGTCGTCCGAGAGGAGGACGCCCTGGACGATTCCGGCGACGGCGCCGTCCACCTCGGCGACGAACGTCTTCTTCGTCTCGTCGCCCTCGTCCTCGAGCCACTCGTGGTAGACCCGGGGGATGTAGTCGCCGCCCCGATCGGCCCAGAGATCGCTCACCATCGCGGCGACGGCGTCGTAATCGTCGTGGGTCGCGCGGCGAACCGCGATCCGCTCGTCGCCACTGCCGCCGCTGTCTCCGCCGCTCATGGCTCGATCACTCCCAGGGGACCGACCGCGCCTGCAGTTCGCCGGCCAGCGAGGTCCCCATCGCTTCCGCGACGTTCTCGGCGTTGGCGAGTGCCCACATCAGCTTCACCTTCGCCGTTCCCGGGAGGGTGTCGCCGGCCTCGATCACGCCCGCGTCGAGGAGGTCGCGGCCCGTGTCGTAGACCCGATCGCAGACCCGGCCCTCGAGACACTGGCTCGTCATGACGACCGTCGTCCCGTCCTCGATCAACTCCTCGACTCGGGGGATGAGGTCGGTGTGGACGTGTCCGAGCCCGGTTCCCTCGAGGACCAGACCCGCGCTCCCCTCCACGACGTCGAGGAAGGCGGGGTCCATCCCGGGCGTGAACTTGAGGAGTTCGACGTCGTCCTCGAGCTCGGGTTCGACCGCCAGTTCGACGGCACCGCGCTCCCGGTACTCCCGGCGGAACTCGATCGCCTCGGTGTCGCGGCTCGTCGCCGCTCGACTATTCGAGGCCCGCGGGGCCTCGCACGCCTCGTAGTCGATCTCGCCCAGCGGCTTCGCGCCGACCGTCTCGAACGCGTCCCGTCGGGAGGTGTGGTTCTTGCGCACCCGGGTGCCGCGGTGGAGCGCGCAGGCGTCGTCGGACTGGGAGGCGTGCATGCAGACCAGCACCTCCGCGCAGTCGCTCTTGGCGGCCTCGACCGCGCAGACGGCGTTCATCACGTTGTCCGAGGAGGGCCGATCGGCCGACCGCTGCGACCCCGTGAAGACGATCGGGACGGGGGTGTCGAGCATGAACGAGAGCGCGGACGCCGAGTACTGCATCGTGTCGGTGCCGTGCATGACGACGACGCCGTCGGCGCCGGCCTCGATCTCCTCGTACACCGCTTGCGCGAGATCCCGCCAGATCGGCGGTTCCATGTTCTCCGACAGGATGTTGGCGACGACCCGCCCGCGGTAGTTCGCGCGACCCGCCAGGTCCGGCACCGCGCGCAGGACGTCCTCGGCGTCGAACTGCGCCGTCACCGCCCCGGTCCGGTAGTCGACCGTCGAGGCGATCGTCCCGCCGGTCGAGATGAGCGAGATCGTCGGCAGGTCGTCGTCGAACTCGACGGTCGAGGCGCTCTCCTCCGCGCCGGCGCCGTCGATCTCGTAGACGTCTTCCTCGAGCACCGCGACGTCGGCCTCGTCCCGATCGACGCCGACGTTGTAGCCGCCCTCCAGTTTCACCACGAGGTGATCGTCCGTGCTGGAGGGGAGCAACACGCCTTCGTACGTGCGATCCGCGCGGTCGACGCGGACGCGATCGCCAGGGTTCATGGGTGGCCGTTGCGCAGCGGTCGACTTGAAGGCACGCTTTCACCGCGATCGAGGGTGACGATCTACCCGAACAACCCAACGAGAACCAGGCCAAGGCCGGTCAACAGGAGGACGGCGGCGATGAGCGCGGTCAGGTAGCGGATCGACTCCAGGGAGTCCTCCGTCACGTCGAGTCGCGGATAGACGCGCCGCCCGGCGGATAACAGCCCAACCCCGAGGAGGATCGCGACCACGCCGAATACGACCAACTGGGTACTCACTGCCTACGAATACCAGCCAGATCGTAAAAAAGGCGGTCCCATCCTTCGCGCAGCGGACTTCGCACTCGGCCGACGCCGACGACGAGGAGAATCACGGCGCCGATCGCGTGCCCGCCGTGCGATCGGGGCATACGGGCCACGGCGATCGGAGGGAAAGGTCCTTGACACTACCCCCCGTTTCGAGAGACATGAGCGATCGTTCGGAGGAGGTGACCGAACCCCGGTCGACCGACGACCTCCTAGAAGAGACGGAGCGGCTCCTCTCCGGATCGAACGCGGACGACGGCTCGTCAGGGGACCCCGATCCCGCGCCGGACCGCTCCGCAAGCGCGGAGCCCGACGCCGCAACCGTCACGCCTGGAACCGGCGCGGACGCGGTCGCTTCCGGCGCCGACGCCGCTCCTGACGCGAGTTCGTCGCGGTTGTCGCGGCTCGCTCCCGGCCTTTCGCCCGGGCGGTACTTCTCACCGAAGGCGTTTCTGGCGCTGGTGCTCGCGCTCGGCGCCGGGCTCGTCGTCGGCGGGATGACCGTGCCGATCGGGGGCGTGGGTCGCATCGTCGGCATGTTCGCCGTCGCCTTCCTCGCCGGTCTCGTCTCGTCGAGGCGGCGCTACCTCGAGGTGACGGTCGCCGGGGGGTCGATCGGCGTGGCGTCGGCGCTGGCCAACTACGCGATGTTCATGCTCGCCGGCTCGGGTCGGACCGTCATCGCCGTCGGCGCGGCGATCGGCCTGCTCTCCTGTGTCGGCGGCTACTACTTCGGTCGCGACCTGCGCAACGGGCTCGCTCGCGACGTCGAGTGACCGTCCGCGAGAAATTGTTACTGCTGTCCGGTTTCCTGCTCGCGTTCCCGATCGCGGGACTGGCTCATGGTCAGTTCCCACCCGCGCTCGGTCCGGCGAACGACGCCATTGTCCGCCATCACCTCGAGCAACTCGGTGACGACCTCGCGGGGCGCTCCGAGATCCTCGCTGAGTTCGCCGACGGATTTGGGCTCCGATCGGACGCTCGCGAGCAGGTCGGCGTAGATCCGACTCTCCGGGCCGGTGCCGACCGTCTCGGAGATCCGATCGAGGACGTTGCAGAGCCGTCCCTGGACCCATCGCTGGGCGAGCGAGAGTTCGTTTTCTAGCTGCTCTAAGTCGTCGAGGACGCCGAGCAACCCGTCGAGTTCGTCCGTTTCGTCGAGCGAGACGTCGAGCGAGATGTGCCGACAGGCGGTGATGTCGAAACCGCTGTTCGACGGATAGGCGCTCTTGCTCGCGTAGCCGTAGGGGGAGACGTTCACTTCGAGTCGAACGTTACGAGCGATGTGAAAGTACTTGCGCCGCTGGTCGTCGACCCGACTTTCGATCAATCCCGCCTCCTCGAGTTTCTGCAGGTGTTCGATGACCGCCTTGGGACTCACGCCGAGGTAGTCGGAGATTTCCGTAACGTAACAGGGTTTCCGGGCGAGTAATCGGAGGATACGCCTCCGATTCTCGTTCCCGAGCAAATCGAGCAACGCAGCGGAGTCCATCAGGCGATCGTAAGTGGTCGGTGCTGAAAAGCGTGTCTGCTTCCGATATCGGTGCGGTGCGTCCGATCCCGGACGCGAGAGCCGCTATACGGTTTCGGTCGTCGAGTCGCCCTCGTCACCGTCGATCCCTGGATCGGTCGCTCCGCCGGGTGAACCGTCGTTCCCGGTCCCGTTTCCGGTCGCGTTTCCGGTTCCGTTTCCGGCCTCGCCGCCGACGGTTCCGGCGTTTCCGGTTCCGTTCCCGGGAACGGCCGGGGGTCCGTTATCCCCCTTCGCGTTCGAGCCGCGTTCCACGTCGATCGACTGGTCCGCGTCCTCATTTGACGGCGGACCGAGGTCGCGATCGGCGGGCGGCCCCCGCCCCGGCGTTCGGTCGAATCCGGGGATACCGTTGGCCACGGCCGCGATATCCGGTCCGGACAGCTCCGAGACGTTCTTCTCGAGCGTAACGAGGCGAGCGCGACCGACGCCGGTCTCTTCGGCGCGCGGCTTCGTCCGATCGATCGATCGTTCGAGGGCGGCGATGCCGACGGTCAGCTTCGTCATCCGCGACCGATACCGACCGTTGGAGAGGTCGTCTTTCTGCCCTCGGAGGTCCTCGCGCTCCGCTTCGAGCGTCGCGAGTTCCGCCTCCAGGTCCTCGGTTCGCTCCTGTACGAGGGCCTGTCGGCTCTCGTTGTCGGCGTTTTCGTACTTTACCGCGAACAGTTCCGATTCGATCGTGTTCTCGGCGTCGGCTGCGCTCACGTACATGAACGTCGCGACAGTCGCGTTCGATTCCGCCTCCCCCGAATCCTCCTCGGTGCCGAATGCACTCACGGCGGCGCCGCTCGCGAGCGGGGCGATCGTGAGGCCGACGACGGCGATCACGAGGAGGACACCCGCACGCATCGTACTCATTACTTGTGTACTGTACTCGTCCATACTAAAAAGACAGACATTCGTTCGAACTGTTCAATCGGCGCAGTTCCGGCCTGTAAACCGTTTGGAGCGTTCACGGGGGCGCAACCGCCGTCGTTTTGAACCGTTCACGATTCTCGGCACCCGCCCGCATCGGATCGAAATTCGATCGATCCGGCGGCCGCGACGACGCTGATTGCGCGCCGATTTAAATGTGTCTGCAAATAATTATATTCTCCCGGCCCCTGCTAGACAGTGGCATGTTCGAGGTCTTCTCACGGAGCTACTATCTCGGACGACTTTACGTGACCCCGGTCGACGCCGATCGGGCGCTCATGCAGCGCGAGCAACACGAACGGCTCAACGAGGAAGTGTACGCTACGGGCGACGGGCTGGAACGGCTCGACAACCCGCTGGTGATGAAGCTCGAATCGCAGCACTTTCCGGTCCACGGCGACGACGCCGTCCCGGCCAACACGCTGGCGCTGCCCGAACCCGTTCTCGACGGCACGGAGATTCGAAATCCGCCGTCGCTTCGAGAGGTGCTGCTCGCTCGCCGAGAACAGGCCGAGCAGCTGCTCGAGTTCGTCGGTTGGCAGGCGTCGAATCCCGACCTCGGCGACGACTTCCCCGGCGCCGGAACCTAGAAGTAGTCTCGCTTCGCGCTTTCGCCCGAATGCTCGACGAGTTGCTCGGCCGCACAACGCTCAAAGAGCGGATCGACGAACTCGAATCGGAGAACGAACGGTTGCAAAGCCGGTACGAGGCCGAGTCCGAGCGCCGGGCCGAGGCCGCCACGGCGAGACAGAAGGCCGAAGAGCGGGTGAATCGACTGGAGGATCGCATCGCCCAGCTCGAGGGCGAACTCGATCGCGTCGACGACGCGGAGTCAGGGCCGACCGTTCGCCGCCGCGAGGCGCTTCGCGGCGACCGACTCGCGGACGTGCTCGATCGGCTGGCGTCCGTCCGAACGGGACCCGAAGGCGCGTTGACGGCCCCGATCGGGGACGAGATTCCGGATGCCGTCCGTGACGACCTCGGCGAGGTGCTCGGCGATCGGATCGCGCTCGTCGAGGACGCCGGCTCCTGCCTCTGTTACGCCGACGACGCCGGGCTCGTGTCGGCGACGCTCGATCCGCCCATCCTCCCCGATCGCGAGCCGGCGTGGGACGATCGCTTCGCCGTTGATCGCGAGTGGTTCCTGCCGACCGGCCGGTACGCGCTCGCGCTCGTCCGAACCGACCTGTTCGCGCTCGGCAGCTACGAGGACGGCGACCGGATCGACTACCGCGGCTTCGAGAGCGACGTCAAGGGGAACCACTCGAAAGGCGGCTTCTCGCAGGCTCGGTTCGAGCGGATCCGCGACGAGCAGATCGACGCCCACCTCGATCGCTGCGCGGAGGCGCTGGCGGACCGCTCCGCCGATCGGCTCTTCCTCGTCGGCCAGCGCGGGGTCGTCGACGCGCTCGTCGCGGAGGCCGACCTCAACCCGGTCGCGATCGACGCGGTCGACGCGACGGGCGATCCCGAGTCGGCGCTCGAGGACGCCCGCCGATCGTTCTGGACGACGGAGTTGCGCGTGATCTGAGGGCGACGCGGTGCGCCGACCGTGGTTCGCGCCCGTCGGTCGCGGAACCGGCGATCGTCGCGACCGCGGGCCTCCTCGCCAGTTGCAACCGATTCCGCCGGCCGATCGCCGTCCGGACGCGTCGCGTCACGCGGTTGCGAGAACCGCGCCGGGCGCGATATCTAGGGTTAAGTTCCCCCTTCTCCAATCCGCCGGTATGCGTGTTGCAATTCTCGCCCACGAGAAGTTCCCGGATCGGGCCAAGACGGCCCTCGGGGTGCTCCGCTACGCCGACTACGAGGCCGTCGCCGTGCTCGATCGCGACAACCCCGGACGCCGCGTCTCGGAGTTCGTCCCCGACGTCCAGGACGCCCCGATCGTCGAGGGGATGGCCGATCTCGAGGGCGACGACGTCGACGCCCTGCTGATCGGCATCTCGCCGATCGGTGGCGAGTTCGACGACAGCTGGCGCGGTGACGTCCGAACGGCGCTGGAGCGCGGCTGCGACGTTATCTCCGGCCTTCACTACTTCCTCTCGGAGGACGAGGAGTTCGCGAGCCTCGCTGACGAGTACGGCTGCGAGCTGTGGGACGTCCGAAAGCCCCGCGACGACCTGACGGTCGGCGAGGGGATTGCCGGGGAAGTCGACGCCGAGGTGATCCTCACGGTGGGCACCGACTGCTCGGCCGGCAAGATGACGACGACGATGCAGCTCGTCCGCGATGCCCGCGAGGCGGGGTACGACGCAGCCGCGATTCCGACGGGCCAGACGGGCATCATGATCGAAGGCTGGGGCAACCCGATCGATCGGGTCGTCTCCGACTTCACGGCCGGCGCGGTCGAGGAGATGATCGTAGCGAAGGGCGACGAGCACGACTTCCTCGTCGTCGAGGGGCAGGGCAGCATCGTCCACCCCGCGTACTCGGCGGTCACCTGCGGCCTCCTCCACGGATCCATGCCGGACAAACTCGTACTGTGTCACCGGGCCGGCCAGGAGGCCATCCACGGCTATGAGTCGTTCCCGCTCCCGCCGATCGAGACCTACGTCGACCTCCACGAGGACCTCTCGGCGCCGGTCAGCGAGGCGGCGGTCGTCGCCGGCGCGCTGAACACCGCCGACCTCGACGGCGACGAGGCGGCCCGTCGGGCGCTCGACGACTACGCAGAGACGCTCGGCACGCCCGCGACTGATGTCGTCCGCTTCGGCACCGACGCGGTGCTCGAGGCGCTGTTCGAATGAGCCTCGACACCGGCTTCGAGCGCCGATCGCTGCCGCTCGAGTACCCGTTCACGATCGCCCGCGGGACGCAGACCGAAGCCGAGGTGGTGACGGTTCGGATCGCGGACGACGACGGGACGGTCGGCGTCGGCGGTGCCGCGCCCTCCGCTCACTACGGCGAGACCGTCGACACCGTAACGGCCGTCCTGCCCGACCTGCTCGCGGTCGTCGAGGAGGTCGGCGACCCACACCAGCTCGAGCGGATCGAACGACGCATGCGCGAGACCGTTCGCCGAAATCCGGCGGCCCGCTGTGCGGTCAGCATCGCGCTCCACGACCTCGTCGCGACGCGCCTCGACCTCCCGCTGTACCGCTACTGGGGGCTCGATCCGGAGGAAACGCTCGAGACGTCGTACACGATCGGCCTCGACGACACGGCGACGATGCGCGAGAAGACCGAGACGGCGGTCGAGCGCGGCTTCGGTACGCTGAAGGTCAAACTCGGCACCGATCGCGATATCGAGATCGTGGAGACGATCCGGTCGGCCGCGCCGGACGCCCGCCTGTTCGTCGACGCCAACGAGGCCTGGAGCCCCAGGGAGGCCGTCGCGCGGATCGAGGCGCTGGCCGAGTACGACCTCGAGTTCGTCGAACAGCCCGTCCCCGCCGAGGATCCGGAGGGGCTACGCTACGTCTACGAGCGATCGGCGCTGCCGATCGCCGCGGACGAGTCCTGCATCGCGCTCCCGGACATTCCGCGGATCGCCGATCGCTGCGACATCGCGAACCTGAAACTCATGAAGTGCGGCGGCCTGCGGGAGGCGGTACGGATGATCCATGCGGCCCGCGCCCACGGACTCGAGGTCATGCTGGGCTGTATGACCGAGTCGAACGCCTCGATCGCGGCGGCCTGTCACCTCGCGCCGCTGCTCGACTACGCCGACCTCGACGGCTCGCTCCTGCTGGCCGACGATCCCTACGACGGCGTTCCGATGCCGGCCGGCGAGATCGATCTGGCGGGGCTCGATCGGCCGGGAACCGACGCGGTGCTCGAATAGCGTTTTTTCGGTTCCGGACCGTTCGATCCGTCCGCTTCGATCGCGCCGGAGGGTCAGTACCGCGATCCGGTCGCCCGGTTCGCCGCGAGGAGCACCCCGACGAAGACGAGCAAGGCGACGAGGAAGCCGAAGGAGACGGGCCAGCCGAAGCGGTCCGCCAGGAGGCCGACGACGACCGACCCCGCCGACGCGACGATCATGTACACCGTTCGGATGAGGCCGAAGCCGACGCTGCGCTCGTCCTCGGAGAGGTGGTCCATGAACCGCGGCACGACGGCGGCAGCCCAGCCCATGCTCAGCGCGAGCAATCCCGTCGCGAGGGCGATCGAGCCGAACCCGGGGCCGACGACGAACAGCGAGATGCCGACGATCCCGGTCACCGTACACAGCCCGATCGCGGCGTCGCGGCCGATCCGATCGGCGATCGAACCGACGCCGACCTGAAGGAACCCCTGCGCGACGAAGTAGGCGGCGAAGATCGCGGCGGCGGTCGACGCGGAGTAGCCCCGGAAGTCGACGAGGAACGTCGGCAGGAACGTCGCCAGCCCCTGCCAGGTGAAGTCGTTCACGATAGCGATCAGGCCGGTGTAGACGATCGCCGGCCGGGTTAGCAACTCCTTCATCGGCCCCGGATCGACGCGATCGCGCATGCGCTCGTCGGGCCGTCGCGGCTCCGTTGAGCGGACCTTCCACGCGAACAGGACGAACGCCGGCACGGCGACGACGGCGATGATCCTGACGGCGCGCCGCCAGCCGTACCTGGCCGCGACCCAGGCGACGACGATCGGCGTCAGGAGCCCCGCGATCGGCGCGCCGGCGTTGTGGACGCCGACCGCGGTGCCGAGGTCGTCGTAGATCCGCGCCAGCAACGACGTCGCGACGCTGTAGTGCAGGCCGGCCGCCGCGCCGACGAGGATCGCGCCGAGGAAGAAGACGGCGAAGTGGGGCGCGAAGACGAGCAGGAGGCTCGTGGCGCCCGTTCCGCCGATCGACGCGAGGATGACGCGGCGCTCGCCGTACCGATCGGCCAACATCCCGCTGGGGTACTGGCTGATCGCGTACGACAGCCACATTCCCGTCATCGCCATCCCGACGAGCGTTTTCGAGACGCCGAACGCGTCGATGATGTTCGGGACGACCGGACTCACCGCCAGCCGACCGACCATCGTCACGAAGAAGGCCAGAGTGCAGAGTGCGAGCACCGTTTCCCGGTACCGCCACGCCGTCCGTTCCATCCGGTTCTGCGAGGGGCTTCCCCCGTCGCCGGAATATACCTGTCGAACAGGGCGACAGTATCCGGTTGCGTGAGGTTCCCGCCGTCCGCGCGAGTCGACGGGTTGCTGGCGGGGATTTCGGTTCTCGATCGCCGCTCGCGTCCGTGGGCGCACGGGAACGGGTCCGCCCGCTCGATCGGCGAATTCTCCGCCCGCGATCCTGTAAAGAGTAGCGACAGAACCTCTAGCGGCGATCCCAACGGTGGTTTACAACCGTGGCGTCCGTGGCGAGACACGAAATGAAAGACGGGGACGAAGGCGGACGCGATTCGCGGCGGTTGTCCCGGCGCGCGGTTCTCCGAGCGACGAGCGGAGCGGTCGCGGCGTCGGCCATCGGCGTCAGGTCCGTCCGGGCCGATCCGGACGCTGACGGGGGCGGCGGTGGCGCCCGACGGGCGCAGTTCGATCGGCGCTGTCCCGACGCGACCCCGGAACCGAGCCACGGCTACTGCGCGGGGGCGAGCCTGAACGGGTGTGCGGACGACCACGAGGTGACGATCGACCTCCGCGAAGCGGTCCGCGAGACGCTCACCGACCGCTATCCGGACGCCGGCGCGCTGCTCGACGCCGGATTCAAGCCGTACTTCGACACGATCGGCGGGGACAGCGGCTACTCCCACTGGCTGAGCACCGAGTACATTGGCGACGACGCGCTCCTCGATCCCGATCGACCCGAGTCAGTCCTCGTCGACGACGAGTCCTGGCGATCGATCGGCGTCATGTTCATCGCAACGCGAGGCGGCGACCCGGTCTCGCCGCCGCCGGTCGTCTACGACGAGGACGCCGGCGTCACCTACGAGGACGAACTGGCGCCGGCGGATCCGGAGCCGGCGACCGAACCCGGCGGACGCGACGGCGAACAGAGTGCGAACGGCGGCAACGGAGATCACGACCACAGCGGCCCCGACGGACCGGAGAACCTGTGTTCGCCGTGGCACTACCACGCCGGCCTCCCGGGCCGGTTCGCCTGGTGGTACTATCGGCAAGTCTACGAACGGCGTTTCGAGGAGGGCGACATCCGGTTTCCCTGCCGGACCCCCTGCATGCTGCACGTCTGGACCGTCGACCACCCGGAGAGCGTCTACGCGCACGGCGCGCCGCCGCCCGAGTACCGCGAGCAAGAGCCCGCGGCCACAGCCGGTTTTGAAACGGACGCGACCCCCGGCGAGGACGTCCTCGGCTGGGACGCGCTGCCGGAGAACCTCACGCCCGATCGGTTACCCGACGACGTCTCGCTACCGGGTGTCTGAGCCGATCGGTGCGGCTCACGCCTCGGGGTCGGCGGCGTCGAGCCACCCCCACGCGGACAGCGCGGCGAGGATGCGATCGACGGCCTCCGGGACGGTGCGGTCGTCGGTGTCGATCTCGAGCGCGGCCTCGGGGTCGGCGAACTCCCGGTAGATCACGTGGACGCCCCGCTCGTCGATCGGGTCCGCCCGCGATCGGTTTCGCTCGAGGCAGGTTTCGAGACTCGCCGCGACGTGAACGAACCGGACATCATCGAGGGTTCGAAACCGGGTCTGCCACTTCTGCCGGTAAAACGTACCGTCGACGAGGTGGATCGCGGGTTCGTCCTCGCGCCCGGACGCGGCCTCGGTCTCGACCGCGCTCGCGATCCGATCGAAGAGTTGCTCGTACGTCCGACTCGAGAAGTCGTCCGAGTGGTAGAGTTGGACGGGGACGTCTCGACGGACGAGTCGCTCCCGAACCCGGGTCGCGATCGTCGTCTTGCCCGCGCCGGGCGGCCCGCAGATGACGAGGATCACGGCCGTCGTCGGGGACGAACGCCTAACAATCGTCGGATCGAGCGGCGGCCCACGGCGGTGCCGGCCCGGGCTTTATCGACGTGCTCGTGGTAGTACGGGTATGCTCTCTCGCGTTCTCGTGCCGATGGACGGCTCCGAGTTGTCCGAGCGCGCGCTCGAGTACGCCCTCGAGAACCACCCGGACGCGTCGATAACCGTCCTCACCGTGGTCGGCGAACCCTCGATCATGATGGGCGAGGCGATGAGCATCGCCTTCGAGGACAACATCGAAGACGCGGCCAAAGACCGCGCCAGGGGAGTCCTCGATCGGGCGCGCGAACTGGCGGACGACCACGACGCGGAAGTCGACACCGCCATCTCGGTCGGCCGGCCGGGCCGGGCGATCGTCGACCGCGCGGCGGACTACGACGCGGTCGTGATCGGAAGCCACGGAAGTGACGTGGTCGGGCGGCTGTTCGTCGGCGACGTCGCGGACGTCGTGTTCCGGCGATCGCCGGTCCCGGTGACGGTCGTCCGGTAGTCGGCCGCCGAAGACGATCGCCGCGGCGATCGAATCGCGGGGCCCAGACGGTGACGTTTAACTAACGCCGTCGCACAGCGGTGTGTATGGTCGACGGGCAGTCGGTCCGGCGCTCGCTCCCCGAGAACTGGCGAGTGGTGCTCTCGATGCGGGCGTCGATCGTCCTCGCGCTGACGGTCGCCCTGCTCTCGGTCGCGACGGCGATCATCAACATCGGGACTAACGCCGTCGACGCGCAGTTCGCGTCGTACGTTCCTGAGGCCATCCAGAGCGCCGCCAGTTTCACCGGCGCGCTCACCGGCTTCCTGATGGTCGGCAGCGCGCTCGCGCTCCGACGCGGCCTTCGCGCGGGCTGGTGGGCGACCCTGCTGTTGCTCCCGCTGACCGCCGCCCAGGGGTTCCTGCAGGGGAGCCGGTACTCGGCGCCGCTGATCGTCGTCTCGCTCGTGACGATCCCGGTGTTGCTGCTCAGCCGGAAGCGCTTCACCAAGTCGCTCTCGCTCACCACCACCCAGATCGCCGCCGGGGCCGCGCTGATCGGCGTCCAGCTCTACGGCACGATCGGCGGCTACGCGCTTCGCGAGGAGTTCGACGGGATCAACACCATCCTCGACGCCTTCTACTTCACGCTGATCACGTCGAGCACGGTCGGCTACGGCGACATCACGCCGAATCAGTCGTCGACGCGCGCGATGCTGTTTACGATGTCCGTGCTCGTCCTCGGCGTGGCCAGCTTCGGTATCGCCATCGGCGCTCTCGTCGGCCCCGCCATCCAGGCCAGAATCTCGAAGACGCTCGGAAAGATGACCGACTCACAGCTCGAACTGCTCGAGGACCACCTCATCGTCCTCGGCTACGGCGAACTGACCGAACCGATCGTCGACGAACTCGCGCGCAGCGACCAGCAGTTCGTCGTCGTAACGCCCGACCGCGAGGTGACGACGCGACTTACCGAAGAAGGAATCCTCGTCATCGCGGCTAACCCCAGCGACGAGGACCCGCTCCGCCGCGCGAAGATCGATCGGGCTACGGCGATCGTCGTCGCCACGAACGAAGACGCCGAGGACGCGCTGGCGATCCTCACCGCCCGACAGCTCGCGCCCGCAGCCCGGATCGTCGCCGCCGCTACCGACCGCGAGAACATCACGAAGCTCGAACGCGCGGGCGCGGACACGGTCATCAGCCCGGCGCTGCTGGGCGGACACCTGCTGGTTCGATCGGCGCTCGGCAGCGACGAGTCGGACGTGGTCGATCGAATCCTGCGCGATCGGTGAGCCCCGCTACTCCGGCGGTGTGGTTTTTCGTCGGCGCGGCAATCCGTACCCGACGGCGATTCCGGCGCGGACCCGGGAAGGCGCGACCGGTCGCGGCGGCGCGCCGATCTCGACGGCCGATGGCCAACGGCCGGGGCGGCTACCGGTGGCGACCCCGGTGGACGATCGCGACGTCGCTCTCGACGTCGCTGCACTTTTCGAACGTCGGCGGCGAGACGAACCGCGAGGCGGCCGATCGATCGGTGCTCGAGCCGAGAAAGAGCACGTCGTACTGGGACGCGACCCGCGAGAGGTACGCGTCGACGGGCGCGGTGACGACGTGGGTCTCGAAGCGGCCGGTGAACGCGTCGACGAGGTCCGCGAGGGCGTTCTCGGCGGTTCGGCGGCGCGACTCGTCGTCGATGCAGGTGCAGACGCTGATCGGCCAGCCGGGGCCGGCGACCCGCAACGCGAAGTCGAGCATCGCGCGGGCGGTGTCGCCGGCGCCGCGGACGGCGACGAGTCCGTAGCGCCACCGATCGCGGTCGCCGGTCGAGCGGAACGCGATGACGTCGATCTCGCTGTCGAACAGCCCCTTGATGAACGGCGAGAGCCCGCCCCGGTCGGCTTCGGCGTACGGGGCGACGATGAGGTCGCAGTTGTTCTCGCGAGCCGTGCGGAGGACGAGGTCGGGCGATCGGCCACCGTCGACCGCGACGACGACCTCGCAGGGGACGTCGTACGTGGCTTCGAGGTCGTCCGCGAGCGATTCGAGGTCGCGAATTACGTCGCCCGCGGAGCCGGCGGCTTCGGCGCCGACGGTGGATTCGGCCCTGGCGGTGATGCGGGCTTCGAGCGCGTCGAGGGAGCGAACTCGGATCGGACCGCGGGACGATCGGTCCGCGGCGTCTTCGGTGGACTCGGCGGATGGTTCGTCGGCGACGTCGAAGAGGATGACCTTCCCGGCCTCGTGCGCCCCGGCGATCTCGGCGGCGAACCGGGCGACCGTCTCGTCGCCGTCGTGCATCGGAACGAGAACGTGATCGTCGCCGTTGGTCGTCTGGTAGAGGTACCGCGCCCGCTGCTCGTAGAAATGGCGGCGCCAGACCGCGAAGACGATCGCGACGAACGCGCTCGAGACGACGATCCCGAGCACGTACGCGATCCGCGCCTCGCCGGTGACGAGCACGAGCAACGCCGTCGAGAAGGCCGTCGGCTCCTCCAGGTCGAGCGCCCAGGTGGCGGCGCCGGTGAAGAAGACCCCCAGCCCGGCGGCGGTCGCGCTGACGCCGCCGCCGGCCAGCCCGATCGCGGCCGCGAGCGCGAGCGCGAGCCAGCCGCACAGCGCCCCCGCGGTCATCCCGCCGACGAACGTGCCCGGCTTGGCGTACCGACCCTCGGGATCGGCGAAGAGCGTGTACGTGCCGGACGCCAGCGGCGGAAACAGGAGGAAGGAGACGATCGCCGTCGCGTTCGACAGCCAGGTCACCGCGGCGATCACCAACGGGACGAAGACGAGCACCGAGAGGTGGAGGAGGTTCCCGGTGTGCTCGATCCACCGCACGAACGCGTCGAGTTCCCGCCGCTCGAGCCGTCGGAGCCGTCTGGCGAGCGCGTAGACGCGCGCTCGGACCGAGTCGCGCATACCGGTAGTGATTCGCGTACCGACGAAAACCGTTCGACTTGGCGCGAGCCGCGAGTCGGGTCTCCATCTATCCGCGGCCACCGCCGTAGGCTCGATCGCGGGGGTTTCTGCCGACGACGCAGGGCCGGAGGCGGTGTACGACCGCTACCGGGATCCACGAGTAGCGTTGGAACCGTTTGTTCGATAGTATTAGGGCCATACGGGCGTGAATGATCCGGAAAGAGATGGGCGAGCAAACCAACACGAGTTCGCTATCGGATCACCGCTTGTTCGCGATGTGTGTACTGTCAGCGGCGATCGGATTCGCCGTCTGGCAGTTTTTCTTGAGACATTTGGGTGGCGGAGTGATTTTGCCGGCGGCTATCGCTACATTTACCGTCCTGATGTTCGCCGACGGATACCGCTCGCGGTGAGTTCTGCGTGTGGTCCGGGTAACCGCGTCGGAGAGTCGCTCGAGCGAGACGGCTGCGTCCTTCGAGTTCGCGCCGCGTGAGCAGCCCGTTATCGTCGTCACTCGGGGGCGCCGTCGAGGATCTCCACGCCGCTTGAGGCGCCGATCCGCTCGGCGCCGGCGTCGAGCATGGCGATCGCCTCGTCGTAGCTTCCGACGCCGCCGCTGGCCTTGACGGGGAGGTACTCGCTCATGAGGGAAACGTCCTCGATCGTCGCACCACCATCGGCAAAGCCGGTGGAGGTCTTGACCATCGCGGCGTCGGCCGCGACGGCGGCCTCGCAGGCCCGTCGCTTTTCCTCGTCGGAAAGCAGCGCAGTCTCGATGATGACCTTGACCGGGATCGGCGCCGCCGCGACGAGTTCGGACAGTTCGGCCCGCACGACGTCGACTTCGCCCGCTTTGAGGCGGCCGACGTTGATCACGACGTCGAGTTCGTCGGCGCCGGCCTTCCAGGCGAGGACGCCCTCGCGGCGCTTGACGTCGTGGCCGTTCTGGCCGTGGGGGAAGCCGACGACCGTCGCCAGCGTCACGTCCGGCGCGTACTCCGACGCCTCCGCGACGGCGTACGGCGGGATACAGGCGTTCATCCTGTACTCGGACGCCTCGTCGAGCACCCGGCGAACGTCGGCGGGCGTCGTTTCGGGACCGAGGACCGTGTGGTCGATCAGGGGAGCGAGTTCGCTGCGATCCATAGCGGGTTGACTCCGCGCGCCGTCAAAAATCGGTCGTGTTCACACGACCGATCCGGTTACCACTACGGAACTCGAATTACGCAGCGTAGTATCCGATCGCAACCCAGGATAGCCGCCCGATCGCTTATTGCTCGCGACGTGATAGGCGAGCGCATGGAGGAGGAGCCAGCCGTCGATCCGGCCGTCGACGAGACGGCGGAGGACATCGCGACGATGGAGATCCGCGGCGCCGCGACCATCGCCGACGCGGCGGCCGACGCGCTCGCGATTCAGGCCGATCGGACCGACGCCCAGACGCCGGCGGCCTTCCGGAGCCAGCTTCGGGCCGCTGCGAAGGAACTCTACGAGACCCGCCCGACGGCGGTCAGCCTGCCGAACGCCCTCCGGTACGTTCTGCGCGGGATGGAGGGGGAGACCGTCTCCGACCTGCAGGTGTCGACGATCGAGCGCGCCGAGGAGTTCCGGACCGAACTCGAGCAGGCCCAGGATCGGCTGGGCAAGGTCGGCGCGAACCGCCTTCGCGACGGCGACGTGGTGATGACCCACTGCCACTCGACCGACGCGCTCTCGTGTATCGAGGCCGCGCTCGACGCCGGCAAGCGCGTCGAGGCGATCGTCAAGGAGACCCGACCGCGAAAGCAGGGCCACATCACGGCCCGCCAGTTGCGCGAGTGGGGTGTGCCGGTGACGCTGATCGTCGACAACGCGGCTCGGCGCTACCTGGACGACGCGGACCACGTCCTCGTCGGCGCGGACAGCATCGCCGCCGACGGCAGCGTTATCAACAAGATCGGGACGAGCGGCCTAGCCGTCAACGCGCGCGAGCGCGGCGTCCCGGTGATGGTCGCCGCCCAGACGATCAAACTCCACCCCGACACCATGACGGGTCACACCGTCGCGATCGAGATGCGCGACGAGGCCGAAGTCCTCTCGCCCGACGAACGAGCCGACATCGCCGGCGGTCCGGACGACGAAGGACTGGTCGTCGAGAACCCCGGCTTCGACGTCACGCCGCCGCGGTACGTCGACGCGATCGTCACCGAGCGCGGCCAGTATCCGCCCGAGAGCATCGTGACACTGATGCGAGAACTGTTCGGGGAGACGACCGGCGAGCCGTGGGAGACGTGAGCACGCTTTCGGTTTGAACGGTCCCGATCGTATCATCGACCAGTAACCAATCGAAACGTGTTAGTTACTGCTGTGAGCGTGTATGTGATATGGTATTACCCGAGGGATTCGCGCTCCCGCCGTGGTATTTTCTCGTGCCGCTGCTCGTCGTGCTGGCGGGGATCGTCGTGCTCCTGTGGACGCTCGATCCGCCGGTGACCGATCGAACGGTGCTCGCGTTCGCGCCGTGGATGATGTTCGGATCGACGCTGCACGTCCTCTATCAGATCGGGGCCTATCCCGACGGGATCGCCGTCCTGTTCGCCTCGCCGAGCGTCTACCTCGTGACGGCGGTCGTCGCGGGCTCGGTCTGGCTCGTCGCGACGTTCCTCTACGCCGGCGGCCTCCAGTCGTCGATCTCGCGGTTCGTCGGCATCGTCGGGACGGCGTTTTTCGCCGTGTTCGCGGCGTTCGCGATCGTCAGCCGGTGGGAAGTGGGCGCGTTCGACCCCTTCTGGCCGGTCATCGCGGTCGTCGTCGCCGGCATCGTCACCGCGGTCGCGTGGATCGCGCTGAGCCTCTGGTTCACCGAGGTCGCCGCGATCACGGGCGCCACCGGAGCGCTCGTCGTCTTCGGGCACACGCTCGACGGCGTCTCGACCGCGATCGGCTACGACGTGCTCGGTGCCCGCGAGGACGTCCCGCTCTCGGAGTTCCTGCTGGAGGCCGGCTCCAGCCTCCCGATCGCCGCGTACGTCGGCGGCGGCTGGCTATTCGTGCTCGTGAAAGTGGTGCTGGCGCTCGTCATCCTCGGGCTGTTCAGGGAGTACGTCCAGGAGGCGCCGCGACAGGCGCGGACCGTCCTCGCGCTGGTCGCCGCGGTGGGGCTCGGCCCGGGCATTCACAACGTCCTGCTGTTTACCGTAACCTAGACTTTTCCCGACGGCGGTCGTCGGTTCCGGACTAGCTGCAATGGTCTCCGTGCTCACCGCCGGTCACGTCAACTGGGACGTGACGCTCCGCCTCGATCGACTGCCGACCCCCGACGCCGAAGCCGCGATCCGATCGCAGCGCCAATCCGGCGGCGGCAGCGCCGCCAACGTCGCCGCCACCCTCGCGGGACTGGACGTCGAAACCGGGCTGATCGGCAGCGTCGGCGACGACGACAACGGACTGCTCGCGCGGCGCGAACTCGAGGAAGCCGGCGTCTCGCTCGACGGCGTTCGGATCGTCGAGGGGACGCCGACGGCCGTCAAGTACCTGCTGGTCGACGACGACGGGGAGGTCGCGGTGCTCGGCAACGACGGCATCAACGAGGCCGTCGCGCCGGACGACCTCGACGAGCGACGGATCCGGACGGCCGATCACGTCCACCTCACCGGGCAGCGACCCGACACCGCCGCCGCGATCGCGCGGATCGCCAGCGGCGCCGGCGTCACCGTCAGCTTCGATCCCGGGCGGCGGCTTGGCGACCGCGACTACGGCGAGGCGCTCGCGACGTCGGACGTCGTTTTCGCGAACGATCGCGAGGCCGAGGCGATGCTCGAGGACGAGTATCCCGGCTCGGACTTCAGCGATCGGATCGTCGTCGTCAAGTGCGGCGGCGACGGGGCGATGGTCCACACCCCGAACGGATCGTACGCCCACCCGGGGTTCGACGTCGATCCCGTCGATACCGCGGGGTCGGGCGACGCGTTCGCCGCGGGCTTCATCGCGATCATGCTCGCCGACGGACGGCGCAACGGCGCGGACGGCGGACGCGAATCCGCGCCCGGGTTCGACGTCGAGCGCGCGCTCGAGTACGCGAACGCCTGCGGCGCCCTCACGGCGGCCCAGGAAGGGGCTCGCAGCACGCCGACGCGAGCCGCGATCGAGACGTTTCTCGCCGACCACTTTTGACTGTAATTCCGCTCGATCGAGGCCGATGGCGGCGCGGGATCGATCGGGAACCGATGGTACGGGGCCGCTCCGATCGGTTCTCACCGGATGTCGTCTGACGACACATATATTGCGCGTGCCGTTGGCCACTCGACTGGATAGTCACGAACCGTGACTGAGAGAGACATGAAGGAACGAAGACGAACCGAGTCTTACGGGTGCGAGTTCAGTCGCCGTATCAGATACGAGCGACGTGAAAACGAACCGCCGAGCATCGCCGCCGCAGTCGCGCTGGCGCGGTACAGGGACGAAGACGTCACGACCGCGAGCACGCGGCTGTACGACTACGTCGATCCCGAAGCGCTCGATGCGCTCTTCGCCGACACGCATAACGGAACCACTCGATCGCCGGGAACCGTCGAGTTCGCGGTCGACGACGCCACCGTCACGATTGATACCGATCACGTGGAGGTGGGTCCGACCGGCTGAGACGATCGGAGCGAACTGATCCGGAAGACCGGATCGAGGGTCGCTGCCGCTACCGCTCGGAATCGGTCCTCGAATCTTTTTTCTCGCCGCCCGCGGAACGCGACGGTATGGCAACGCAACCGCACCTGTTGGTCGACGACGGAGAGTTGACGGACATCGCGCTCATTCCGGGCGATCCGGGCCGCGTCGATCGGATCGCCGGCCACTGTAACGAGGCGGAGACGGTCGCCCAGAACCGCGAGTACAAGGTCGTCAACGCGAGCTACGAGGGCCGGGAGCTGACGATCTGTTCGACCGGGATCGGCTGTCCGTCCGCCGCGATCGCGATCGAAGAGATGGCCAACGTCGGCGTCGAGACGTTCGTCCGCGTCGGCACCACGGGCGCGCTCCAGTCGGGGATCGAGATCGGCGACATGATCGTCGCGACCGGCGCCGCGAAGAACGAGGGGACCTCGAAGCGCTACGAAGCCGTCGAGTACCCCGCCGTCCCGGACTACGACGTGCTGTCGGCGCTCGTCGATTCGGCGGAGGCCAACGACGAGGAGGTCCACGTCGGCCCGATCGCCTCCGACGACGCCTACTACGCTGAGACCGAGTCCTACGTCGCCGACTGGGAGGCCGCGGGCATGCTGTCCGTCGAGATGGAAGCCGCGGCCGTCTTCTCGCTGGCCCGCCGGAAGGGGCTTCGCGCCGGCGCGATCTGCACCGTCGACGGCAACCTCGTCGAAGGGACGCAGAAAGGCACCGCCACCGAGGAGGACGAACTACCCGACAAGGCCAAGAACAACGTCGGCCGCGCGATCGACATCGCGCTCTCCGCCGCGACGGAACTGTAAGGCAGGGTCCGATCGGCGTTCGAGAGACCCGGCCGAACGGGTCCGATCGGTCCACGAGACCCACAGGATCATGGGATCCGCGAAACCGCGACTCGATTCTCCGACGACGTGCCGGACCCGCCGTCGGCTCGCGACAGGACCGACGACTGAGGGGACGGGCGGACGATCGGCTATCGGACCGCCGGCGCACAGCGTCGCGCCGCGATCGACGGCCGTCCGCGCCGGCGAGGCGGCAGGTTCACCCGCCAACCTCTCCGTTCACATCGCGGCCCGCGACCACTCCTCGTCCGACCCGCTCCGTTCGAACCGCGCGCCCTGCCCGCACTCGGGACAGCGGTACTGCCGGAACTCGACCTCGGTACCGATGATCGGGATCGCTTTCTCGACGCCTTCGGCTCGCAACTCCATCTCGTCCTCGCAGACGGAACACGTGGGCGTCTCCGGGTGTGGCTCGTTTTCGACGGACATCGGTTTCCCCACTGTTGTATGGTAGCATCCGACAATCCTTAGAAGTTTATGCCCGATCGCATCACTCCGGCAACCGGCCCGCCCGCTCCAAAATCACGAGCACGACGATCGTGCCCCCGAGCAGCACCGCGGCGCTGGCGAAGACCTCGTCGTAGGTGTAGTCGCGCTCGATGAAGATCCCCAGGACGGACGACCCGATCGCCTGGGTGAACATCCAGATCGAACTGAACACGGCGTAGGCGCTGCCCCGGGACGAATCCGGGAGGGTATCCAGGAGGTACGTGTCCGTGGCGGGAAACAGGGCGTGGACGACGAAGCCGACGATCGCGGTCAGCGCGATCAGCGCGAGAAAACTCTCGGCGATCGTCAGCGCGAGCAGGCACACGGAGAACGTCCCGACGATCCCGAGCATGTACGGCACCTTGGGGAGCCGATCGGCCAGGTCGCCGCCGAAGAAGAACGCGGGGACGCCCGCGGCGAAGACGATCGTGAGCATCAGCCCGGCCGCGCGATCGGACAGCCCCTTCGACTGCATGTACAGTTCGTAGAAGTTGAACACGCCCTGCCAGACGAACGACGCGACGCCGACGATCGCGAGCGCCGTTACGATGAGTCGCCACTCCGACGCGGCGCCGGCGACGAAGTCGCGATCGCCCGTCCCGGCCGCCGGCAGGTCGGTCCGCTTCGCGGCGAGCCACGTGTATACCGTCACGAGCGCCGCGCCGACGGCGATCGTCCACAGCGAGAGCCGCCAGTCGACGAAGATCGCGAGGACGAGCACGACGAACGGGGCGGCGATCACCGCGGCGACCTGGCTGGCGGCGCCGTGGATCCCCATGACGCGTCCGATGCGCTCCGGGAACAGCTCGCTGATCAGCGGGTTCGCCGACACGAAGTAGACCCCGGAGGCGATCCCCATGAGGAACGCCCCGGTCATGAGCTGCGAAACCGTCACCGAGGTCGCGGCGAGTGCCGACGAGACCGAGAGGATCGCCCCCGAGGCGAGCACGACGCGGTGTCGCGGGACCCTGGTGAGCAGCCACCCGGTGGGCAGCCGCGGCGCGGCGCTGCCGATCCACGCGAGCGTCACGATGAGCCCTGCGGTCGCCTCGCCGATCGCGAAGTCGGCGATGAAGACGTCCAGCAGCGGCGCGTAGATGATTCTCGCGAGATTGACGAGAAAGACGAGTCCACAGAGGGAGGCGAAGAGTCGAGTGCGGCCCACGATCGGTGTTTCAATCAGGCGGCCTCAAACGTTCCGAATTCCGACGGAATCACGACGGCCGAATACCACGCCGTGGTGGTCGGCGTCGATCGCTCTTCGAACCGCGTCTCGGCCGCTTCTAGAGGGGCGTCTCGGTCACCCTTCGAGGAGCGTCTCGGCGAACTCCGTCGTCCGGTCGGTCAGTTCCGCGGTCGTCTCGGAGGTCCCGCGGAGGGCGTCGTTGATCGACGCGAAGAGCCGATCGAACGCGACGGCATCGGCGGATTCGTCGCCGAACGCGGCCCCGTCGTCGGTCGAGCGCCGCCACGCCGCCAGCGGGCGCGGTTCGAGCCCGCAGGTCGAACACGCGCGGTCGGAGGCGATCGGCTCGAAGCAGCCGCGACACCGACCGACTTCCGTCACGACCGTCTCGCCCAGTTCGACCGCGCGCCGAAGGTCGAACTGCAGGTCCGTCGCCGTCTCCGAAACCGTTTCGAGCAGCGAGGCGACCGCTGGATCGTGCTCGGAAGCGTCGACTGCCGCGAGGCGATCGAGGCGCACGTCGACGAGGTCGATCGCCAGGAGGACGTCGCGTCTGGTCTCGACGTAGTCGAGATCCGTCTCCTCGCCGTCCGCCAGCGCGGTCGGGAGCGACGTCGCGAGCGACGCGAACGAGGCCACGTCGGAGATGGTCGCCCCCTGTGCGCGGGTGATATCGCGAACGATCCGAAACAGGCCGTTCCGGTCCGCCGACAGCCCAGACAGCGACTCGGACTCCCGGAGCACGGTGAAACACCGATCGCAGACCGTCGCGAGCGAACTCTCGTGGACGGTTCCCTCGAGCGGCACGTCGCCGACGGGGTAGGTCCGGACGGCCGTCGACTCGCCGTCGCCGCCGACGGCGCCGCAGTGCTGACAGGTGTACTCGTCTCGGTCGAACACGGCTCGTCGATCGGCGCGCCACTCGCGGGAAGTCACGGCCGATCGATCACAGGGGGACGACAAAAGCACTCCGGCACCGACTGGGACCGACGGGGCCCGTCGTCGGCGTCTCTCGACGGCCGGCCCGAGGCTCGTGGATCCTGAGATCGCCCACCAATGCTAACCGATCGCACGACGTAGACGACGGCATGTCCGAGACGGAATTCGAACTGGAGCAAGCGTACGATCGGGCCGACCTCGCGGTGCTCTTCGAGGAGTTCGCGGCGGCCCTGGGGAGGGACCGGACGCTCCGAGTGCACACGGCCGAGCGGCGACTCGCCGTCGACTTCCCGTCGCGGCTGGTCGCCGAGCTGGAGGTCGAACGCGACGACGACGCCGACCCGCCGGTGGCGGAACTCGAACTCGAACTCGAGTGGGAGGACCCCGACGAGTCGAGCGTCCGCGTGGAGGCCGTCGACGACGAGGCGATCGGCCGGGAGGGCGAACCGGCGGCCGCCGAGGATCCGTCGGAAGACCCCGCCGCGGCGACGATGTCGCCGGAGGGGGTCGTCGGTCGGCGTCGATCAGGAGACGAGTCGGCCGGAACCACGGGCGGAGAGCGGGCCAGTCGCTTCGAGGTGTACCGGGATCGGGCCGACGAGTGGCGCTGGCGGCTCGTCCACTGGAACGGGAACATCATCGCCGACAGCGGCGAGGGGTACACCTCGCGATCGAACGCCAAACGCGCCGCCAGGAGTGTGATGCGCGCGGCGCCGACGGCGACGATCGAAGATCGGGACTGACGACGCGAGCCAGACGGCCGCCGCGATGCGAGAAGCCGTCGCGACTCACGACGGATCGGCGACGGAGAGATCGACGGCCGACGATCGGCCGCCGCGATCGTACTCGAGAGTCGGGGTCGCGTCCGCCGGCACGGCGTCGTACTGTCGCAGGAATCGGATCACGCCGCGTTTGCCGCCGAAGTCGCCGCGGTACCGCCGAAAGAGGTCGGGCACCGTCGCGACGTTTGCCTCGGCGTCGTACTGGACGGTTTCTTCGAGCGCCCACTCGATCGCAATGTCGAGTTCCTCGTCGACGTCCGTCGGGGAGTAGACCGCGATCGGCGGCGAGTGATCGCCGCCGGTCGCGAGCGCGAAGTGAACCCGGGGTTCGCACGCCGGGAGCCGAAAGCGCCGCTCGAATGACGAGGGAAACGGTCGGGGAAGGTAACCCAGCCCCCAGGGGAGTTTCGACCGCCGGAGCAGCCCGTGCTCGATGTCGTTGAGGCTGAGCCAGACGCCGCCGACGGGGATCCGATCGCGGGCGAAAAACCGCCAGCGATCGAGGACGCCGCCCTCGATCGGCTCTCGATCGTCGGTCTCCTCGAGCAGCACCTGCGTGTAGGCGTTGTAGCAGTTGAGCCAGAAGGACAGTTTGCGCTCGCGGGTCGACAGCGCCCGCTCGAGCTGCGACCGATCTATCGACGCGAGTCTCGATCGGAGCCAGTCGGGGTCGCCCTCCGTCTTCACCGTATACAGAAAATCGGCCGAGAGCGAGAGCGGATCGAGCTGGGTCGACATTCGAGTTACAGTTCGCCAGGCACGCTCTTGAAGCCGTGTGACGGCTCTCGACGACAGTCTTGACTGGAGATACGTCGGGCCTGGTTTTATTCGCCGGACCGTCGATAGTGTATCCGTGAACCTCAGCAAGGGGTATCTCCTCGTCCTCGTCGTGGTCTTTGCGTACCTCTCGCTTCAGCTGGTGCGGCCGTTCTTTCAGTACGTGCTCGCGGCGATCCTGCTGGCGTTCATCCTGTTTCCGCTCCAGCGGCGGCTCGAGGATCGCGCCTCGCCGACGATCGCCGCGTTCGCGCTCGTCGTCCTCGCCGTCGTCGGCTTCATCGTCCCGTTCGTCGTCGTCGCGGTGGCGATCGCCGAGGACGTCGCCGCGATGCTCCAGCAACTCGACCCCGAGATGCTCCAAATCGCGGCGATAGAGGAGCAGATCGCCGAGGAGACGGGAACGCAGGTCAACATCACCGAGCAACTGTCCGGGTCGGCCGAACAGATCGGCTCGATCGTCCTCGAACAGACGACCGCGTGGTTCAGCACGCTCACGCACGCGCTCGTGGGATTCGGACTCATGCTCTTTCTGCTCTACTACCTGCTGAAAGACGGCGCCAACCTCATGGCCTGGCTCAGGGACGTGACGCCGCTGCCGGCGGACGTACAGGACGACCTCTACGGCGAGCTCGCGGAGGTGATGTGGGCGGTGCTGGCCGGCCACGTCCTGATCGCGATCATCCAGGGCGTCATCGCGGGGCTCGGCCTGTTCGCCGCCGGCGTCCCGAACGCGGCGTTCTGGACGTTCGTCATGGTGATCCTCGCGCTGATCCCACTGATCGGCGCGCCGATCGTGTGGATTCCGGCCGTCATCTACCTCTTCCTGATCAACAGACCGGTCGCCGCGATCGCTCTGGCCGTCTACAGCGCCGTCGTCGTCGGCGTCTCCGACGACTACCTGCGCCCGATCGTCGTCGATCGATACGCCCAGATCAACCCCGCAGTCATCATCCTCGGCGTCCTCGGCGGGATCTACGCCTACGGCGTCATGGGACTGTTCTTCGGCCCGGTCATCATCGGCGCATTCATCGCCATCGTCAGCGTCGTCGACGAACAGTACAACCAACTGGAGGGCGAGTCGGGGACGATTTGAGAGCGAGTTCGATCGAGGTCCGAAGCAGGCGTATTGACGGTGTTCTTAGCACTCTCAATGGCGAGCATACGCGCCCTACCTTCTTCCTCTACTGATCGCCATCGGAATCGGACAGCCCCCTGGCCAATGACGCTTATTTACCGATGGGGGATGTCGGTCATCGATCGATGGTCGACGGCGAGTCACGGAGCCAATCGGTCCGGGAGCGCGTCGGTATCTCGCAGGAACTGACCTTGCTCGCCGCCGGTCAGTCCGAGCCAGTCTAGACGATCATCGAGTTTCAGGAGACGATCGAGAAACTCCCTCCGACGAGCGGGGCAAGTACTGATCGGCCGCGACGTCTCGGTCCACGAGAAATATAAGTTCCCGGAGACGAGCTACGTACCATGTCAGTTACCGACGCCGCGTCGACGGGGGAGACCATCGTCGACGAAGTCCTCTCCGCCGTCGTCGCCGATCGAACCGTCCTCGAGGAGATTCTCGCCGGAATACTCGCCCGCGGGCACGTTCTCATGGAGGACGTGCCAGGGACAGGGAAGACGCTGACGGCCCGATCGCTGGCCACCGCCCTCGGGCTCGAGTTCGCCCGCATCCAGTTCACGCCCGATCTCATGCCCTCCGACGTCACCGGCTCGTACGTCTTCGAGGAGGAGTCCGGCGAGTTTCACTTCACGCCGGGCCCGGTGTTCGCGAACGTCGTCCTCGCCGACGAGATCAACCGCGCGCCCCCCAAGACGCAGTCCGCGCTGCTGGAGGCAATGGAGGAGGGGCAAGTGACGGTCGACGGCGAGACCCACGATCTCCCGGATCCGTTCATCGTCATCGCCACGCAGAACCCCGTCGAGCAGGAGGGCACGTTCGAACTTCCGGAGGCCCAGCGCGACCGCTTCATGATCAAGACCTCGCTCGGCTACCCCGACGCCGACGGGACGCGCGAGTTGATCGACCGGCGGGCCGACCGCGACCGGCCTGATCCGACCGTCGACCCCGTCGTCGATCGCGAAACCGTACTGGAGCTCCAGCGCGCTCCCGAGACCGTCACCGTCGAGGGGCCGATCCGGGACTACATCGGTGCGGTGTGTCGAGCCACCCGGCGGGACGGGCGCGTCGACGTCGGCGTCTCGCCCCGAGGCGTCCAGCGGCTGTTCGAAGTGAGTCGGACGCGAGCCGTCCTCGAGGGCCGCGACTACGTCGTTCCGGACGACGTGACGGCGATCGCCGAGCCCGCGCTCGCCCACCGGCTGGTGCTCACGCCGGAGGCTAGCATCGACGGCGTCGATCGCCGTCGCGTCGTCGAGTCCGTGCTGAGCAACGTTGAGGTGCCGGCGATGGAGCCGCCCTCAGCGGAACAGTAGCCAGCCCCCGGCCACGAGCGCGGCGAGACCGCCGAGCGCGCCCGCCGTCGCGGGAATGGACAGAGCCGGGGCGAGCACCGCCGCCCCGAGCGCGCCGACCGTCGCGACGGGAACGCCGATCGCCGCGACGCCGCCGCTCCAGCCGATCCGGATGAGTTGCGGGCGACGTGACGAGCCGTCGCGACCGATCTCGCGCCCGAGCGTCCGCCCGTACCGACCGACGTCGTACGCGAAGAGCCCGGCCGCGATCGCGACGAACGAAACCAGCGCGGTGCGAATCGTCTCCAGCCCCGGAGCGGCGTCGGCGGTCCCCGCGAGAACGAGCCCGCCGGCGACGAGCGCGGCGGCGATCGCGGACGTCGGCGCGGGCCGCCAGTCCCAGTTCATCGCTCCGAGCGCGATCGCCGCCGCCGTGTAGCCGCCGCCCAGGACGATCGTCGCCGCGGTGAGGAGCCCGGCCGCGACGTCGTACCGGCCGCCGGTGGCGACGACCGCGACGGGAACGACGAGCAACACGCCGCAGACGCCGCCGACGACGACGGGGACGGCGACGCTGTTCCGACGGGTCGCTCGGGACCACGATTTTTGGATGGCCGTCCCGACGACGGCGATCGCGAGACTCGCGCCGGCTGCGGACGCGAGGATTCCGCGAACCGCGCCGCTGTCGGCGAGCGCGGCGAGGACCGGGTCGAGCGAGGCGACGAGCCAGGTGAGAACCGTCGCCGCGGCCACGAATCCGACCGCGCTCGCGGTTCCGATCCCGATCGCCCACGCGATCGCCGTTCGCCGCCTCGCGTACGACTCGAGTTCCGCCGGCGTCGAGAGCGCGGCCGGCGGGACGGCGAACGCGCCGAGCACCGCCGCGACCCCGGCGACGAGACACCAGCCGAGCAGTCCGGAGACGCCGTCGCCGGTGAGCCACAGCACCGTCGCGAGCGCCGATCGGGGGTCGCCGGCCGCGTAGACGCCGAAACAGAGGATCGCGGCGACGGCGGTCGCAACGCCGGTAGCGGTTGCGCCCGCGCCCGCACGCTCGAGCGCGGATGACGACGGCCGACCGGCGACGACGACGACGGCGGCGGCGCCCGCGATCGCGATCGCGATCGTCAGGACGACGCCGACCGGACCGCTCGCACCGACCACCACGGCGATCGAGCCGAGCGCGAGCGCGGGAAGGAACGCCGAGACGAGCGTCACGCGGCGGTAGCTACCGCCGAACCCGCGCGATACCGCGGCGATCGCGACGCCGAGGAGACCGCCGGCGGCGGCCATCGGGTGCGAACTGGCCAGGGCGAGCGCGCCGACGGCGGCCGCGACCGCGATCGCCCGCGCCGTCGTCGCCGGGGCCCGATCGTCGACGGCGGTCATCGCGTCTTCACCTCCCCGATGGCGTCGCGCAACACCAGCCCGAGCGGGCGCTCGAGGTCCCAGTCGACGACCCGGGCGCCGGTCGCGCGAGCCCGCGCGAGTCGGGTTCGGCGATCGAGCGCCTGCAGTCGCGTCGCGGTGTCGTCGCCGGCGGTGATATCGGGCGCGACCACGCGAACCGCGTAGCCGTGCGCCCGGAGTCGCTCGACCAAGTCGAGCGGGTGGTCGTCGACGAACGACGAGAAGAGGTACACCTGCGCCTCCCCGGGGAGCGTCCCGGCGAGCTCCTCGCCGGGATCGCCCCGCAGCGTCCGGACGGCCGTCCCCTCGAGGGTTCCCCGTCGCGTCGCCGATAGCAGCTCCGTCGCGCGTCGCCGCGTCTCGGGGTCGGTTCCGGGCGGAACGATCGCCAGCCGCCGATCGTGGACGGCGACGACGCCGGACGGGTGGCCCGTCGACAGCAGCGTCTCGACCGTCCGTCTGGCGGCGTCGGCCGACAGATCGACGGCCGGCGGATGGGCCGCCGTCGTCCCGACGAACTGGCTGCCGCGAGCGTCGACGACGCAGACGATCCGGGTTGCCCGCTCGGCGCGGTACTCGACGGTCGCCAGCTCGCGGGTGCCGGCGTACCGGCGCCAGTCGATCGCCCCGACCGGGTCGCCGGGCTCGTAGTCCCGGACGGAGTAGAACTCGACGCCGCTGCCGCCCTCGTCGGTCGGCACCTCGCCCGCGTAATAGTTCGTGCCGCCGCCGAGCGGCACCGTATCGACGGTCGGTGAACAGCGGATCGTCTCCTCGCCGGTCGCGCTCGCCGTCCGGGTCTCGACCACCGTTCCCGTCAGATCGCGGATTCGGATCGTCGCGTCGCCGAACCGGTGCTCGCCGCGCCGGAGGCGCAGTTCGTACTCGATCATCGCCGTCTCCAGCGGATCGAGCGCGACGCAGGTCCGCGGCGTTCCGGCCACGACCGGCAGCGACTCGGGAACCCCGTCGACGACGCGAAGATCGACGATCGGCTCCGAGCCGATGTTCCGGACGGCGGTCCGAACCGTCACGGTGTCGCCCGGATCGCCAGAGACGATCGACTCGGAGCGATCGTCGGCGTCTGTCGGGCTCGACTCCGACTCGCCATCGATCGCGACCCGCCGCTCGACTCGAATCATCGCCTCCTGACGGCTTCCCAGGACCGCCGCGGCGACGTACCACAGGGGTAGCGTGGCGGCGACGACGAGCAGCTGGCTGCCGACGGCGATCCCGGCACCGGCAATCGAAAGCGCCGCGACGACGGCCCACCCGCCGCGATCGACGCGATCGATCTCGCGATCGGCGCTCGGACGTCCGTCGTTCGGATCGCTCATCGAATCACCTCCGGCGCGGTCCGTGCCTCCGCCGCGTCCGCCTCGGCCCGCGGAATCGAGTCATCCGGCTCGCCTCGCGGGCTCGCACCGTCCGGTTCGGCTCCCGCCGACCCGTCGTCGAACGCCTCGATCGCGGCGGGAGAGTCGATCGCCTCGATGGCGCCGATCGTGCGACGAACGCGGCGCTGGTAGGCGGCCCCCGGGTCGATCGCCCCGCGCAACCGTTCCCCGAGCGGCTGTCGCCGGTCGGTCGCGAGGAACGCGGCGGCGACCGGGTCGTCCGTCCAGGTTCCCGATCGGAGGGCGGCACCGGCCGCTTCGGTGTCGAGGCCGCGGGTCCGGGTGAGCGCAGTGGCCGCCGCGTCGACGAGAACGTCGCGAACAGCCGCCGCCGAACCGGTCCCTTGACAGCGGTACCAACCGCCGGCGGCGGCGTCGAGTTTCCAGTCTAGGTCGCGACCGACCCGCCGGGTCGTTCGGGTGTCGGCCGTTTCGGGCGGTTCGCCCTCGACCAACGGGCGCTCGCCCGAGCGGTCGGCGAACCAGAGCCACCGGAGCGCGTAGACGGCGATCGCGACCCCGAAGACCGGGAACAGCACCGCGAGCGGGTACAACACGCCGACGAGCACCTGGGCAGTCGGAACGAATCCGCCGAACAGGAGCGCCCCGATCGCCAGGGCGGCCCCGCAGCCGACGACCGCGGTCGCGGCCTGGTTCGGGTCGATCGCCAGAAGTCGATCGAGCGGTCCCGATCCACCGGGCGACCGTCTTCTCCGGCTCATTGGTCGTCCTCCTCATCGTTCGGCGCGGAATCGATCAGGTCGGCCGCCGCCTCCCGCGCCCGCGCCACCCGGTCCGGCGACGGCTCGCGGCCGCCGTACTCGACATCGCGGACGATCGCGACGAGTTTAGTGACGGCGTCGGCCGGGAATCCGGTGGCGATCGCCCGGCGTGCGATCGCGCCGGGCGTCGCCGTTTCGCGACGGTTCACGCCGAGTCGATCGATCGCGGCGTGCCAGGCCTCACGGATCTCGGCGCGCGGCCCGCGGGGACCGAGCGGTTCGGCCGCGAGCGTCGGGCGGGCGTTTCCGGACTCGGTCCGATCGTCGTCGTCGGTATCGGAGCCGAACAGCGCGCTCCGCAGCGAGAAGCCGCCGCGCTTCGACGAGCCGCCGCCTCGCCCCGGCGAACCGAAGAGCGATCCGAACGACGGCAGCGTCCCCAGCGCGCCGCCGGCCGACGAGAGCGAGGCCCCGATCGACGGGAACGTCCACCCGAATCGCAGGCGCGGGAGGGAGAGTTCGGGGATCGACATCGATCGGCGCCGTCCGCGGAGCAACCCGGCGAGCGCCGCGAACGCGTCGGAGAGCCCCGCGAAGACGTCCGCGAGCGCGACGAAGACGGCCGCGAGTCCGGACCCCCGATGCCGGTCGCGAGTCGCGACGAACCGCAGGTACGTCACCGTTCCGCCGATGGCGAACCCCGGGATGAGCACGGCCAGGACCGCAAGCCGACGGTAGAGGTTCCCGACGGTGGCGGTCGCCGTTTCGGCGCCGACGTCGGCGGTCACCGTCACCTCGTCCTCCACCGGCAACCACACCCGCACCGTCCCGTCCGAGCCGGTCGTGTGCGTCTCCCCGTCCCCGAGCGACACCGTCGCGTCGTCGACGCCCGCGCCGTCGGCCGTCACTTGAACGGGCGCCGGCCCGCCGGGAAACAGCAGCGGCGAGGCGAACCGCACCGTCGGCTCGGCCACCTCGACGGTCCGTTCGCCCTCGACGGGACCGCGATCGACCCGCAGGTCGACCGGTCCGGCCGTCTCGGGGAGCACCACGGTCGCCTCCCCGTTCTCGTCGGTGATCGCGGCGTCCTCGCCGTCGACCGATACCGTCGCGTTGGCGACCGGCGTCGATCCGACCGCGACCGAGACGGCGTACTCCCGGGCCGGAACCGCCCCGTCGGTCGACGTGATCGTCGCCGCCGTCTCGACGTCGACCGTGCGCGAGAGGTTGTCCTCGGGAACCGCGACGTGCATCTCCTCCGCGTACGGAACGACGACGTCGGCCCTGCCGAAGTGATCCGCTTCGGTGACTTCCTCGCCGTTCACTTCGATCGACCGCCGGCTGAACGCGTTGATGTCCCTGAGGTCGATCGTCACCTCGTTTCCGGGCTCGATCGCGCCGTCGATCACGATGTCGGGGGAGGCCGGATCGTTGTCGTCGTTCCTGTCGTTCCCGTCGTTGTCGGCGTTCTCATCGTCGTTCGGCTGGTCCGAACCGTTCGCGTCCGTACTGAAATCCGGCGTCGAATCGATCGCGTCCCACTCGCCGGCGATCGGCTCCCCGCCAGCGGCGCCGGGCGGGTCGAGCCGAGGATCGGCCGCGGGGAGCGAGGTAGCGACGGTGAGGAGACACACCACGCACCCGAGGACGAACAGGAGTCGGCGGGCGTCGGTCACGATACCCCCTCCAGTTCGGCTGCCAGTCGCTGAAGTCGTCGAACGCGGGACTGGAGCGGCGGATGCGTCTCGGAGTCGCCGACCGTCGACGGCGTGCCGGCGAGCCACGACGAGACGCGCTCGCGGCGTCGCGGGGCGCCCGCCGACCGATCGAGATCGGGGACCGAGGTCGTCTCGTCGCCGGTGACGGGGACCGCCGGCACGACGCACAGCGCGCGGGTTCTGGCCGCGCGGAGGTCGTCTTCCGGGGGCGCCGTCGTCTCGTCGAGCGTCAGCAGCGCGGTCGCCAGCGCGAGGGGATTCCCGGTCATCCGCGCGGCGGCCGCGTCGGCGGCGAACTCCCGGGCGTGCGAAAGCGTCCGGGTCGCCCAGTCGGCGATCGCGGGAAACGCCCACAGAATCGGGGCGACGAAGACGTACGTCAGCGCGACCAGCGGGAGGAACCACCGGATCGCGACGCTCCCCCGGGTCGATAGCTCGCCGGGGTTCGTCAGCGCCCGGCGGGCGAGGCGCGCCGCGTGGTAGGACCGGTCGGCGATCTCGACGAACAGCGTCGCGATCGTCATCAGCGTCACGTCGCGGTTGGCGACGTGGGCGAGCTCGTGGGCGAGGACTGCCTCGAGTTCGTCGGCGTCGAGGCGGTCGACCAGCCCCGTCGTGACGACGATCGTCGCGTCGGTGAGCCGGCCGACGGTGTAGCAACTCGGCGTCTCGTCGTCGACGACGCGAACGGCCGGTTCGGGCACGTCCGCGGTCATCGCCAGTCGGCGGACGATCCGGGCGACCGCGTGCGTCGCGTCGTCGTCGCCGCCGCGGGTGCCGGACAGCACCCGCCGATAGCCGTAGTACGTTTGCGCCGCGAGGAAGGCCGCGACCACGAGCAGAAAGGCCGGCCACGAGACCGGCATCTGCAGGAAGTCGAACCCGATCGCGCCGCTCCGGGCGTAGACGATGCTCCCGGCGACGAGCCCCGGCATCAGGACGCCGTAGGCCCACAGCAGCGCGAAGACGAACAGCGCGTTCACCGCGACGAGCACCGCGAGGACGGCACAGATCCGCAGCCGAAATGTCATGGAAGACGTTAATTCGTGTTGGTGTTCATATCTATTAGACAAAAGTTTTCCGTGACCGATCGAAACGGCGCCGGCGTTCGGACCGATCGAACGGTGTGTCCGACGGTTGCACGCCGCGCGCGGGCCGGATCCGTCGGGCTTTTGCCTTCCCGGGCCCGACGGTGGAGCAACGACGAATGGCCCGGTACCACATCGAGACGTACGGCTGTACGTCGAACCGCGGGGAGAGCCGCGAGATCGAGCGGCGGCTCCGCGACGCCGGCCACTACCGGGTCGACGGGCCGGACGAGGCCGACGTCGCCATCCTCAACACCTGCACCGTCGTCGAGAAGACCGAGCGGAACATGCTGCGGCGGGCCGAGGAACTGGCCGAGGAGACCGCGGACCTGTTCATCACGGGTTGTATGGCCCTCGCCCAGGGCGAGGAGTTCGCGAAGGCCGACGTCGACGGCCAGGTGCTCCACTGGGACGAGGTCCCGGAGGCGGTCACCAACGGCGAGTGCCCGACCACCACGCCCGACGCCGAACCCGTGCTGGACGGCGTCGTCGGCATCCTGCCGATCGCACGGGGTTGCATGTCCGACTGCTCGTACTGCATCACGAAGCACGCGACCGGCAAAATCGACTCGCCGCCGATCGAGGAGAACGTCCGCAAGGCCGAGGCGCTGATCCACGCCGGCGCGAAGGAGCTTCGCATCACCGGCCAGGACACCGGCGTTTACGGCTGGGACACCGGCGAGCGGAGGCTGCACGAACTGCTCGATCGGATCTGCGACATCGAGGGCGACTTTCGCGTGCGCGTGGGCATGGCCAACCCGAAGGGCGTCCACGGCATCCGCGAGGAACTCGCCGGCGTCTTCGCCGCGAACGAGGAACTCTACGATTTCCTGCACGCGCCCGTCCAGTCCGGCTCGAACGACGTCCTCGGCGACATGCGCCGGCAACACCAGGTCGGGGAGTATCTCGAGGTCGTCGAGACCTTCGACGATCGCCTCGACTACTGGACGCTGTCGACGGACTTCATCGTCGGCTTCCCCACCGAGACCGATCGCGACCACGAGCAGTCGATGGCCCTCCTGCGGGAGACGCGCCCGGAGAAGGTCAACGTCACCCGCTTCTCGAAGCGGCCGGGGACCGACGCCGCGACGTTGAAGGGCCTCGGCGGAACGATCAAGAAGGAGCGATCGAAGGAGATGAGCGAACTCAAGCGCGAAATCGTCGGCGAGGCCTACGCGGAGATGGTCGGCGAGCGTCGCGAGGACGTGCTCGTGGTCGAGGAGGGAACGGCCGACTCCGTGAAGTGTCGCGACTCGGCCTACCGGCAGCTCATCGTCCAAAACGCGAGCGACCACGGACTCGAACCCGGCGACTTCGTCGACCTCGAAGTGACGGCCCACGAGACGATGTACGCGTTCGGGAAGCCGATCTGAGACCGGTTCAGGAGTTCTCCGCGATTCGCTCGAGCGCGACGACCAACCGACGGAAGAGGCGAAGGAATTCGATGACCCACTTGATGGCGTAGTAGTTGAATACGATGATCGACGCGGCGAGGAATCCGAGCAATATGTTCGTTGCGAGCACGGCGTACGCGAGGATCGCCACGACGACGAGCGCGAGGACGATTTGTACCAGCCCGATCGAACCAGACTGTGCGGTTTCGTCAACCATGTTACCGGTACATTCTTGCGCCGAGACATACCTTTTGATTAGCGGTTGGGTCCCGTTGACGAACGGTCGTTCAGGGATGGGACGAACCCGAGCGCCGATCCGGATCGGCCTTTCGATCCGAGAGCTACCGTCGACGCTCCGTCGATCGATTTTTACACCCCTGCTGAGAAGCCGGAGACGTGCTACCCGGCCCGACAGTGCTCCTTCAGGCGGAGACGACGCTGACCCCCGAGATCGCCGTCGTTTTCGCAATAATCGCGATCGTCCTCGTCCTTTTCATCGTCGGACCGGTGTCCGTGGACGTGACCGCGCTGGGGTTGCTCGTGACGCTCGTCGGTTGCAGGTGTTGTTGGCGATCGTAACGACGCTGAGTATCGCTTTCTTCTGGCCGCCCTGAGCGTCCCGATCGGAGCAGCGGTTCCGATTAGATTCGTCTCATCCCGTTGCCGTCGTATTGGCCCAGGTTCGGTTCGACTGAGCATCTTTCGTGAAGCGATGACACTCGGCGTCGAGCGAACCCGAGGTGGTTGCAGAACAGCCGCTATACTCGCCGTTTTCCAGCCAGAGAACGCGGATTCCGTCGTCACCGGACAGAAGTCCCTCCGACGAGCCCCGTTCGTGCGTCAGTTCGAGGCGGTACTGCACGCCCATCGCACACGAGTCGTTTTGCCGCGGGCGACCGGTGGAGTCGATGGAGACGCGGAACGTGTGCAAGTCCGCACCCGGCGGTGACGTCCGTTCCGTTCTGGCGGAGAGATCCGCCGTCTCGGTACCGGTTTCGATGAACGATACCCTCGTGTAGGACCCGTTCCCGTGGCTGCTGGACGCGTACGTCGCGACGTCGTCCGCGCATCCGGTTTCGACGCGTTCGAACGACGATACCGAGAGCTGCGGCGGTTCCGCTTCATCGCCGGTTATAGAAAGCGGACTGGCCGGTAGTGCGAGGAGTAACGTGCTACCACCTGCGAGACAACAGAGCAGGAGGGCTATTCCACGCGGAACGGTGGAGGACATGTATTCTGACCGTCGAAACACGGATTTATAAGATCACTGATGGAGTGAACGGTGCGAGACCGTAGTCGACAGCTTTCCTCCTGCGCTCGTTACTCGTCGGCTGTTTCGGCGCCGAGTGTACCGACGACCGATTCGATTTCCGATCGCGGAAGGGGTGAGATCCAGTCGTCGGCGACGTGGGCGTACCGAACCTCCCGATCGGCGTCGACGACGAACGCGGCTCGCCACGGGGTCGAGACGTCGGCCATGTGATCGCGATCGGTGAGCAGGTCGAGCGATTCGCTCACGGTCCCGTCGACGTCTGCGAAAAATCGAAAGTCGGGCCGACCGAGCCGGCGGAGGAACGCGCTCTGTGCGTAGGGACCGTCGCGGCTGACGCCGAGCACGGCGACGTCCTCGAACTCGCCCCAGCCCGCACGATCGAACCGTTTCCACCAGTTCCGGGCGATCGCGCTGAACGCGAAGCCCGTGGAGACGACGACTCCGCCGCGAGAGCCGAGTGCCTCGGAGAGGGGCGTCGATCGGAACGTCTCGCCGTCGCACAGCAGCGCCTCGAAGTCCGAGAGTGTTTCGCCGCGAGTCGGTGGCATACCGCCTACCTCTCGCTCGGGGTGCAAAACGTTCCGGGCGCCAGCAACCCGCATCCCGTGCCGATCGGCTCGACGAGGATAGGGCCGGAAGCGATCGGGGGCGAGACGATACCGGATCGAAACGGGGGCGATACCCACGTTTTTGCCGATCCGGGACGAACGTCCGGACATGATAACCCTGTACCAACTCGAGGGCTGTCCGTACTGCGAACTCGTCGCGGATCGACTCGACGATCTCGACATCGACTACGAGAGCGTCTGGGTCGAGGGGCTACACTCGAACCGAGACGAGGTCAAGCGCGTCTCCGGCCAGCGGCAGGTTCCCGTCATCGTCGACGACGAGCACGGCGTCACGATGGCCGAATCGGAGCGGATCGTCGACTTCCTGAATACCGCGTACGCCTGAGGAGACCGACGCCTGACGATCCGTTTCCGATCGCCCGATCGGCGACCGCGATTACGCGTCGGTCTCGCCGTCTTCGTCGCCCCCATCGTCCAGCTCGTGCGGGTCGAATCCCGGGTCCTCGACCGCCGGCGCACCGATCGCGAGGACGACACCCTCCTCGTCGCCGACGTTGCGGTGGCCGTGGCCGATTTCCGGCCGGGCCATCCAGCAGGCGCCGGGACCGACCTCGACGTACTCCTCCTTGCCCGATCGACCGAGTTTCAGCGAGAACTCGCCCTCCAGAACGTAGTAGAGCTCTTCCTGCTCGGCGTGGGCGTGGTAGGAGATCTCCTCGCCGGGTTCGAAGTACCAGAGCTTGATATTGACGCGTTCCGTCGGCAGAACTTCGTCGAGCGCCCGAATTCGCAGGTCCGGCGGGACGTCGACCGTCGAGAGGTCGGTCATCGGGACGTCGTCGGTGTGTACGACTTCGTACTCCATGCCGGTCGAGAACACACCGCAATCCGTGAAAAGCGTATTGACCGACGAACGCGCCGACGCGCCGATCGGTAGCCGCGTCGACCGTCGACTCGCGTCGATCGGGTCAGGACGTGCGAATCGATACCGACGTACCGATCAGTCTTCGGTCCACCACATCAACTCCTCCTTCTCGGCCCCGCAGTTCGGGCACGTTTCGGGGAGGTCGTCGTTGAGATTGCCCATCTCGCCGCAGTTCATACACCGCCACATGAGGTGGGCTTCGCCGAAGTCGTGGCCGGAACGGGCGTGTTCGATGCTGTAGCCCTCCATCCCCTCCCGCGTCGTCACGAAGAAGCCGCCCTCTTCGACCCCTCGGATCTTCCCGAGCACCGCGCCGTCCGCGTTGTAGACGGGTTCTCCGAGACCGATTGATGGGGCCTCCTCATCCGCTCGCTCCTCACCGTCCGCCTGGGGTTTCTCGCCGTGTCCGCTCATGGTTCGGTAGTCGACGGGAACTGGCGATCGCGTTCGGTCGTCGAGCCTGTTCGTCCCATACCGATCGCACGCCGCCGCTCACCAAAAGGGATGGGGCTGCAAAACGAGCGGTTCCGCGCGGACCGGCCGTTTCGCCCCGTTACGCATCGCCGACGATCGCGTCCCTAAGCCGCGGGACGACGTCCGTCGCGTCCTCGCGGAACGCGTAGTCGGCCCGATCGGCCAGCGGCGTCTCCTCGAGGTTCACGATCGCCAGCGTCGCGCCGCGATCGGCGGCCGTACGCGGCAGCGAGGCGGCCGGTTCGACGGTCAGCGACGATCCGATCGCGAGGAAGACGTCGGCCGACTGCGCGGCCGCCTGCGATTCGAGCCGAGCGTGATTCGGCAGGCGTTCGCCGAAGAGGACGGTGTCGGGCTTGAGAGCGCCGCCGCAGTCCTCGCAGGACGGCGGGAGGGCTCCGTCGCGGGCTCGCGCGACCGCGGGTTCGATATCGTACCGCCGTCGGCACGACCGGCAGACCGCCTTCGCGGCGGTTCCGTGGAGGCGAACGATCGACTCGGAGCCCGCGCCGGAGTGGAGACCGTCGACGTTCTGGGTGAGCAGCGTCTCGAGGTGGCCCGCAGCCTCGAGGTCGGCGAGCGCCTCGTGGGCCGCGTTCGGATCGATATCGTCGGCGAAGAACTCGTCGTGCAAGTCGAGGTGCTGCGTCCAGTACGCCCCCGGGTCGGTCCGGAAGCGATCGATGTGAAAGTCGCTCGGGTCGTACCGCCGCCAGAGGCCGTCGTCGCTACGGAAGTCCGGCACGCCGGAGGCGGTGGAGACGCCGGCACCGGTCAGCGCGACGACCTCGTCGGCGGTTCGAATCGTCCGCGCGACGGCCGCGAGGTCCTCGGACGTCACGGTCGATCGTTCGGGCGGGACGACCAAAAAGACGGACCCGATCGTCGAGTGACGATCGCGGCGGGGAATAGCGCGATCGTCACTCGACGACGACCGCGCCGTCCTCGTCGGGGATCGCCGTCCCCTCCTGGTCGGCGAACGCTGCGCGAACGCGATCGTAGGTGTCGTCGAGCGCTTCGACGATCACGGACGTGTCGCTTACGACGGGCATGAAGTTCGTATCGCCTCGCCACCGCGGGACGACGTGCGTGTGGAGGTGGTCGCCGATCGAGCCCCCGGCTCCCTCGCCGAGGTTGAGGCCCGCGTTGAAGCCGTCCGGCTCCATGGCCGTCTCGAGCGCGTCGAACGTGCGCTGTTTCAGCCGCGCGTGATCGAGCAGCTGCTCGTCGGTGAGATCGCCGTAGTCGCCGGTGTGAGTCCGGGGAATCACCATCGCGTGACCCGGATTGTACGGGTAGTTGTTCAGCATGACGAACGCGTGCTCGCTGCGCGCGACGATCAGGTGCTCCCGATCGGCGTCCATCGCCGGGAGTTCGCAGAAGACGCAGTCGTCGACGTCGGGATTCTTGTTCTCTCGCTTGATCCACTCGATCCGCCAGGGGGCGAAGACCTGCTCCATACTCGCTCTCGTGTATCGGATACCGCCGCGTCGGTAAGTTCCCTTCGCCGCGCCGCCCGGGTCGCGATCGATCCGAAACCGGTCCCCGTCGATCGGAGCGATACCGGCGTTCTCCCGCCGCGGTCACCGCCGGCGTTCGAGATGCGCGACGCGGTCGCGGCGGGACGGGTGCGCCGACAGCCCGCTCACCCTCGTTTCGACCGCGGAGAGCCACTCGCCGACGGCGTACGTTCGCTCGTCGTCCGTGTTCGGCCGTTCCGTGTACGGGACGACCCCGCGGAGCGCATCCGCGTCCACCAACGAGTTTGGTTCCGTCGTCCCTCCCTCGCCGTGCTCGTAGAGCACGAGCGCCACGACTGGAACCCGCACTCGCTCGCGGGAGCCGTCGTTTTCGAACCCCAGCGGCGACGACGGAATCTCCGCCCGGCGAAACGCCGGCTCGATCGAGTGGTCGTGTCGATCGGCCCACCGTTCGAACGCCGCCCCGAGTTCGTTCCTCGTCGGGCCGTCCCGATCGGCCGTTTCGACGTCCGCGTGGCGCCCCGCGGGCCAGCGGGTGACCCGATAGTCGACGATCGGCCCGCGTTCGCGGAGGCGGTGCAAGCGGTCGACGACGGCTTCAACCCGCTCGACGATCGGCCCCGGAACGGTAGCTCGGACGTAACACTCGACCCGGAGATCGTCGTCCGGGTCAATGGCGACCGGCGGTCCCGCGGGCTCACCGAGCGACATTGCCATCCTCCGTACGTCGGGCGAGGTTCGGTTCGACGAGCGAGTCGAGGGTGGACGGCAGCGCGAGTATCGGTAAGTGGTGTGTACACGGGGACATCGTCGGTAGAGAATGCGGCGACGACCCAAAGTATAAAGCTTGGATGAGCCGTGTCAGTCGCGTAACGGGCCGCAGCCGTCGTCGACCGATCACACGGCGACTGGGTCCGCTCGAGCGCGGATTTCGATCGGTGATCGCGGGTATCGGCGGCCCGTCCGATCAGCTCGATTCCTGCGCGGTCGGCCGCCCTGACACGGGGATCCGATCGCCGAACGCCGACGGGAGGCACGCTGAACGGACGGTGACATCGCGGCCAACGGCGACGGCGATGCGATACTGCGATCGGCGCGAAAAATCACGAAAAGCGAACCAACGGGGCGAGTGATACGCCCCGTCACGCTGTCGCGAGAAGCATCAGGTTACCGATAGCGGTTCGAGCGCGGTCAGTAAACCGTATTGAACATTCTCAACGATTGCTATCGGAACAGTAATCCTGTATTGCGATTCTTCCGACTCGCGTTTCGAAATGAAAGAGGGGTTTAAGAGGGAGCTACGTCTACGGACCTGGCAATGGCAACGACAGACAACTCGTTCAACGGGATGACCGAACGCTGTGACGAATGCGAGCTGAACACGCTCCACGAAATCACCGTTCAGATCCGAACCGAGAGCCTCGAACACGAGAACGCCCAGTTCTCCCGCGAACCCTATCGCGTCGCCGAGTGCCAGCGGTGCGGTCACCGGACCAGCCAGCGGATGAACAACGCCTGATCGCCCCTCGGCGTCAGATCCGGCGCGTAACCGATCGCACGATCGGAATTCGCGAGAACGCACTCGACGGTTCGGTCCCCGTATCTTCGCTCACCCCGTCGTCACTTCGCAGCCGTTCTCGGTGACGATGACGGTGTGCTCTTTCTGGCTGACGAGGTAGCCCTCGTTTTCCTTGAGGACCGGATAGCCGTGGACGATGTCGTTTCGCTTGAGCCGGCGCAGCGCCATCTCCGCCCGATCGGTCTCCAGCCAGCGCGTCGCGAACGGGAGCGTCCGGAACTCCTCGGTGATCTGGTCGAGGGCCTCGCGAGCCTGCCGATTCCGGACGGTGCCCTCGCGCTGGAGCGAGAAGATCTCCTCGGTGGCACCCTCCGTGACCTTCCCGCCGCCGTCGGTCGCGAACGGCTCGATCGCGACGACGTCGCCGACCTCGAGCGTCGTCCCCTGCGAGACCGCGCGGTTGGGGATGTTCGGACTGGTGTGTTGCTCCCAGTGACCCAGCCCGTGACCGGTGAGGTTGACCACGGGGTTGAAACCGTAGCCGTCGATTACGTCCTCGATCTCGGCGCCGATCGCGCCCGTGTCGACGCCGGGTTCGATCACCTCGATCGCCGCCTCGAGGGCCTGCTCGGAGGCTTCGGCGAGTTCGGGATTCCCGGAGAGGTCGACCGTGATCGCGGTGTCGGCCAGCCAGCCGTCGATGTGGACGCCGATGTCGAGGTTGATCATCTCCTCGCCGAACGCGGTCTCGTCGTCGATCGACGGGGTCGCGTGGGCGGCCTCCTCGTCGATCGAGATGTTCACCGGGAACGCCGGCTTCCCGCCCAGTTCCCGGATCCGCTCTTCGGCGTACTCGGCGATCTCGAGGTGGCTGACGCCGACCTCGACGCGTTCGGCCGCCTCTTCGCGCACTTGCGCGAGGATCGCGCCCGCCTCGCGGTGTTTCTCGTACTGCTCGGACTCCAAGTCCACCTCGGATTCGGCCATGGGACGGGGTTGTATCGGTCGACAAAAAGAGGTTCCGCCTCTCACCGAGACCGCGCGCTCCCCTCGTACCGATCGACCGACGCGAACCGATCGTCGATCCAGGTGCACTTCGCACAGGTGTCGAGACCCTGAACGTTCGACAGCGCCGCGCCGCAGTCGGGACACCGGCGCGCGGCGTGGTGCGGGAGTTCGAGCATCACTCGCGGAGAAGGTCACGACAATATTAACTCTAGCTTTCGTCGATCGTCGAACTCGGCTGCGATCGAGGGGCGTCATCGCGGTCGCCGACGCCGTGGTCCGACTCTTTCAGCGGGAAACGTTTCGTATCGTCCGCGAATTTCGCGAAACGGTCGCCGGCGACTATGCCGATCGGGCGCCTCGATCGAGGTGGCGTGAGAGACGCCACCGAATCCGAGCGAGATGCCGCCGGGCCGAACGGCTGAGCGTCCGCCTCGAAACCGACGCCCCGAGACGGTACCCGGCGGGTGGGTGCCCGGTTTCGAGGGCTCAGAGTTCTTTTCGTGCGGTCTGCATCGCGTCGCTGTTGTACGCCGCTCCCGGGCTCCCCCGCGCGTCGATCGCGATCACGCCGGCGGTCGACCCCGTGAGCTCCGCGAACTCCTCGATCGCGAGTTCCGCCGCCGTCTCGGCGTCGCGGCCCCGTTCGACGTGGCGAGCCACGCGCCGCGAGAGCGTCACGCGGGCGATGTCCTCGCCCGCGCCCGTCGCGCTCACCGCGGCGGCGGGCGAACAGTAGAAGCCGGATCCCGCCTGCGGCACGTCGCCGACGCGTCCCGCGAGCGCGAGCCACCGCCCGCCCGTGGAGGTCGCCGCGGCGAGGCGGGTGCCGTCGGACGCGACCGCGCCGACCGTGTCGTGGTCGTGCTCGTCGATCGGGCCGGCGCCGCGATCGGCGGCCGCTCCGTCGTCGGTCGCGTCGGCCCGATCGCCCGCCGTGCTGCCCTCGCGGCCGTCGGGATCCGATCGACCGTATCGATCGCGGATCCACGCCAGTTCCGCCCGGACGCCGCCGGTCGGCGGATCGAGCTCCGACCACTTCTCGCGCGTTCGATCGGTCCAGAGGCCGACGCCCGTCTCGACGTCGAAGACCTCGGCCAGCGCGACGGCGTGATCGCCCGAGACGAACCCGTGGGGCGTCTCCTCCATGACGACCCTGGCGACACCGATCGCGTGTTCGACGTCAGGCATCGAACAGGCGGCTCCGACGGCTCGATCGTCCGTCATGATCCCCGCGTCGGTTCGGATCCGCCCGTCGCTCTGGACGGCGCTTCCGACACCGGCGTTGAACCGGGGCGAGGATTCGAGGCGCTTGACCGCGATCTCGACGGCGTCGACGGGCGATGCGGCCGACGCACCGGCCGCGGCCGCCGCCTCGAGTACTTCGCGTCGCCGTTCTGGTTCGTCGGGAACGCTGCCCGCACCGCCGTGAACGAGCACCTGCATGCCCGGACTTCCGCGGGCGCGGACCTAACACGTTTCCGTCGACGCGCCCGCCGGATCGAATCCCGTACACTTACTTCGCCGGCTTGAGAACCGACGGGGAGAATGACCACGACGCCGATCGGTCCGCTCGTCACGTTCTGCATCGCGATGGCGGCGATCGCAATCGGACGGCTGGCGCGCGGCGACGAGCGGGACCCTGTCGATGCCGGCGCGACACTGATCGTCGTCGGAGTGACGTGGGTTACCGCGGTCCGACTCGCGTTCGAGTACGGGTGGGTGGCGGCGACGGCGCAGACGCTGCTGGGGACCGTCGGCGGCGCGATCGTCTGCGCCGGGCTCGGCGTGATGGTCCGCCACTGGAACGGCGAGGCGGGCGCCTTCGTCGCGTCGCGCCGACGCGGCACCGGCGACGACGCCGACGTCGGATCGGACTCCGAGACCGAGGGCGACCGCGATCGCGCGTGATCGTCGGTCGGGTCCCGATCGACGGGGACGAACGGTTGCAGCGGTGAGACGATCGGTCGGCGTCGTCCCGTCGATCTACGAGTGATTATATAACGATTGAATAGCGGATTTTCGCGTCTGACGATCTCTCGGGGACGGTTTCCGCACGATCGGAGCGAATGCCCCCGTTTCCACTGGGACAACGTTTGCCACTGACGGCGGAAATGGTAGGTCTTTTACCCCCATCGAAGCACCGTACAGACGAGATGAGTTACGACCAGATCGAGGTCCCCGAGGACGGGGAAAAGATTACGCTGAAAGAGGGAACCGAGGACGAACTCGAGGTCCCTGACAACCCGGTCATCCCGATTATCTACGGTGACGGCGTCGGGAAGGACGTCGGTCCCGCCGCCCAGAAGGTGCTGGAGGCCGCCGCGGAGGCGACCGGCCGCGAGATCAACTGGATGCGCGTCTACGCCGGCGAGTCCGCCCGCGAAAAGTACGACGAGAACCTCCCCGACGAGACCGTCGAGGCGATCAAGGAACACCGCGTCGCCATCAAGGGTCCCCTGACGACGCCCGTCGGTGCCGGCTTCCGATCGCTCAACGTCGGCCTGCGCAAGCTACTCGATCTCTACGCGAACGTCCGCCCGACCTACCACTTAGACGGCGTTCCGTCGCCCGTCTCCGAGCCGGAGCAGATGGATATGGTCACCTTCCGCGAGAACACGGAGGACGTCTACGCCGGCATCGAGTGGGAAGCCGGCACCGACGAGGTCGAGGAAGTCAAGGAGTTCGTCGAGCAGGAGATGGGCCAAACGGGGATCATCCACGACGGACCGGTCGGCATCGGCGTCAAGCCGATCACCGAGTTCGGCACCAAGCGCCTGGTCCGACGCGCGATCGATTACGCCCTCGAGCACGATCGCGATTCCGTGACCCTCGTACACAAGGGTAACATCATGAAGTTCACCGAGGGCCAGTTCCGCGACTGGGGCTACGAGGTCGCCGAGGAGGAGTACGGCGACGAGGTCATCACCGAGGACACCCTCTGGGAGGAGCGCGACGGCGAGGCGCCCGACGACGCGGTCGTCGTCAACGACCGGATCGCGGACAACATGCTCCAGCAGCTGCTCACCCGCACCGAGAACTACGACGTCATCGCGACGATGAATCTCAACGGGGACTACCTCTCGGACGCCGCCGGCGCCCAGATCGGCGGCCTCGGCATCGCACCGGGCGCCAACTTCGGCGACGGCCGCCTGCTCGCCGAACCCGTCCACGGCTCCGCGCCCAAGTACGAGGGTCAGGACAAGGTCAACCCGACCGCGATGATCCTCTCGGGCCGCATCATGCTCGAGTACCTCGGCTGGACCGACGCGGCCGACCTCGTGCGCGACGCCGTCGAAGAGACCATCTCCTCCGGCAAGGTCACCTACGACCTCGAACGACAGCTCGACGGCGCCGAGAAGCTCGCCACCAGCGAGTACGCCGACGAAGTCGTCAGCAACATCGAAAAACTGTCGTAGGCAGTTTTTCGAGTAGTCAGAGCGCTGTGCGTTCTGACGTTCTCGTAGCACTGACCTCGCGCGCTCGAGAACCGTTCGTCGACCGTCTCCCGCCCTCTCGTTTTCCGTATCACGCTCCGGGCGCCGGCGTCCGCCGAACCGCGGGGCTCAGTCGTCGTACCGTCGCAGTTCGATGACGAAGACGGCGCCATCGTCGTCGTTCGCCTCGATCCACACGTCGCCGCCGTAGCGAGTGACCAGCGTGTCGACGAGATAGAGGCCGATGCCGGAGCCGGTGCTCCCGAGTCCGCGCTCCCCGCGGCCGAACACGGTATCCCGACGGTCGGGGGGAATGCCCGGGCCGTTGTCCGAGATTCGAACGGCGACCGTCTCGTCCTCGAGTTCGACGGAAACCTCGACGCGCGGCGTCTCCGCGTCGTTGTGCTGGACCGCGTTGTTCAGCACGTTTCGGAAGACGGTCGAGAGGAGGTGATCCGCGAGGACGTCGACGTCCGGAACGGTTCCGTCGACGACGAACGCCGCGTTCGCGTACGTCTCGCGGCGCCGCTCGATCGCCCCGGTGAGCGTCTTCTCGAGCGAGATCGGCTCCAACTCGTGGTCGTCGGTCGCGTCCCAGGCGTCGGTGAGCGCCTGTAACGTGTCGGTGAGGGCGATCCCGTCCCGCGCCGTGTCGAGTATCGTCTCGAGGATCGTGCGCCCGTCCGCGTCGACGCGATCGGACAGCACTTCTCCCCACCCGAGGACGACCGTCAGATCGTTTCGAAGGTCGTGGCGAATGATCCGATTCAGGAGGACCAACTCCTCGTTCTGGCGGGCGAGCATCGCCTCGTTTCGCTCGAGCTGTCGGCTCAACACCGACGCGTCGTGAAAGACGTATGTCTGGCGGGCGACCAGCGAGAGTAACACGACCGCACCCAGTCCGAGCCCGACGCGGCCGAGGGCGCCCACCCGGGCGGTGTAGCCCGTTACACCCATCGCGATCAGGAACGGGACGTACGGCGCGATCGTTTCCCAGAACTCGTAGCGGCGACGGTCGCTCGCGACCGGGGGCTGCGCCGTCGCCGGGTGGAGCGCGGCGAGCGCGATCACCAAGTACCCGGCGAGCCAGACCGCGTCGATTTCGTTGTAGACGTACCCCCCGTTGAACGACATGTAGGCGAACGCGCTGTCCGCGAATACCCAGGCGAAAATGCCCGACGCGACGAGCGTGATCGCGATCCGACGGCGACCACGGGCGCTGGCCGCGACCAGGAACGCGATCGACCCGACGACGATGTCGAGCATCGGGTACGCAAGCGAGACCCACAGCGTCACCGGGTCGACGTCGGTGACCGCGAGGATCGGCTCGAGCACGACGTGCCAGCTGATCGTCAGCAGCGCGACCGCGACGAGGAGACCGTCGAGGACGATCCGGAGCGTCCCCCCGAGCCGGTGCTGTGCGACGGTGATCACCAGCAGCCCGACCACGACGAAGAGGTAGCCCCCGAGATAGAAGATGTCCGGGACGCCGGGATAGGGGACCCCACCCAACCACAGCTCGTAGCTCAGCCACGAGAGTTCGCCGGCCGCGAAGAACCCCATGCCGACGGTGACGGACCCCCAGCCGAACGCGTCGAGCGCCTCGCACCGGCTGGTCAGGATCCCCAGTGCGGCAGTCGCCGCCACCGCGCTTCCAGCCAGAACGACGTTCGAGAAGACGATCGTCGACCGGGGGTCACCGAAGCGCATGTAGACGGTCGAGAGGAGGACGAATATCGCGGCGGCCCAAACCCACCAGTGCGAGAGCGGGTCGAATCGCACTCGCGTCGATTCGGATTCCGAACTCGAGTACTCGGACCAGCTGGATTCCGGCTCCGATGACATCGCTAGGAAGTACATCACGCGAAGCAGCGTTAAGACGCTATGGCACTCAACGGTACGTTCGCCGGACGATCACTGGCGCCGACAGGTCGCCGATCGACGGCGTTGCGAAACGCTCTCGATACGCCGTTTCCTACATCCGCTGGATGACCGAGGTACGCGTCGTCACAACGGAGGAAGAGCGGGCCGACGCCCTGGCGGTTCGCCACGAGGTGTTCGTCGAGGAACAGGGCGTCGACGAGGACCTCGAGTACGACGAGCACGAGGACGACGCCGATCACTTCGTCGCCTACGACGGCGGCGACCCGATCGGCGCCGCGCGGCTCCGAGAGGGCGAACCGGGGCTGGGAAAGGTCGAACGCGTCGCCGTGCTCCGATCGCGGCGCGAGGAAGGGGTCGGACGCGACCTGATGGTCGCCGTCGAGAAACGGGCGCGCGATCGGGGGCTGTCGGCGCTCAAACTGCACTCCCAGACGCACGCCGCCGAGTTCTACCGCGAACTCGACTACGAACGCCGCGGCGAGGAGTTCGACGAGGCGGGGATTCCCCACGTGGAGATGCGGAAATCGCTGTCGTGATCCCGCTCGCGACTGAACCAGCGGGTTAGTCGAGTCGCGGCACGTCGCCCGTTCGCTCCTTTCGGATGAGATCGCGCACGAACAGTCGAAGCTGACGCGTCAGGTCCCGGCGGTTCTCGTAGGAGTAGATTCGGGCCTCCCACCGATCGCGGACCGCGGCGATCATCGCGCTGCGGACGCCCGACTCGTGGACGAACATGACTCGCTCTCGGCGGTGGTCGGCGGTCTCCTCGTCGAACAGCGCCTCGAGGACGGATCCGACCTCGATTCCGACGCCGAGATTGTCGCCGACGGCGGGGACGACGTACGCGACGGCGTTGCTCGCCCGGGCGAACGCGATGCTCTGCGTGGCGGCGTCCATCTCGGACAGCGGCACGTCGACGTCGATCGCGAGAAACGCGTTGACGCCCGCCGTCGTCCGGAGGTGGTCGCGAACGGAAAGCAACAGGTCGAGCGCCGCCTCGTCCCGATCGAGTTCGTGATCCGAACCGATGAGCGTCCCAAAATCGACCGATTCGGGGACCGCGTCGGGGTCGATGTCCGCGAGCGCGCGCTCGGCGTCGAACGCCTCGTACGGCCCCATCAGGTAGACGAGAAACCGCGACCGCGGCAGGTCGCCCAATTCCTCGACGATCCGATCGCGCATACGCACCTGCTGCTCACGGGCAGTATATAAATCCAGGCGGTTTCAGCGGTCGCTGACTCAGGGAACGCTTAACTGGCCCGGGATTCAATCGAGAGTATGGCGGAATCCGGACGCTCGGCGCGACGGGCGGACGACGGCCTGCTCCCCGAACACAGCGTCCTCTCGTTCGAGGAGTACCTCGCGATGCAGCGGTCGATCGGGAACGAGACGCGGTTTCGCGTCCTGAACGCGCTGGTCGAGGAGGGGCCCCAAAGCGCCAGCGAACTCCGCGATCGGCTCGGCGTCCGGTCGAACACGTTGCACTACCACTTGGACGAACTCGTCGACGTCGGACTCGTCGAGAATCGAAAGCGCAAGGATCCCGACGCTGACGGACTCTACTCGTACTATCGGGCGACGTCGCTCGGCGAGGGGATCCTGGAACACGGCATCCGCGAACTCATGCGCCGGGAGTGGGATTCCCTGGAGGAGTACGGCTGAGTCGGCCGGTCGAATCGGGCCAGCGTTCTCCGTCTCGACGAGCATCGACGTACCACTACCGCCGTTTTGAACGTCACGTCCGCCGAACGTTCCGTTTCGCGGCGACGCTCACGTTCTCCCGAACCGATCGCGAACGCCTCTGCCGGCGAGCGCCACGGTCGCGAGCGCCGTCGCCGCCGCGAACGCGACGACGAACGCCGAGGTCGGGTCGGCGATCGTGTCGAGTTCGCCCCGGACGAATTCGGCCGCCAGGACGGTCGCGACCGCGACGAGGACGAGTCCGCCGAGGTTCGCGGCCGTCGAGTTCGTCTCCGGAACGACGTCGGGATCGTTCAACAGGACGAGGATCACGACGAGCGCGAACGGCGTCCCGACGAGGCCGAACGCGAGCACGAGGACGAGAAGCTGGAAGAAGGCGCCCTCGAGGAAGGCGCCGCCGGCCGAGGCGAGCGCGACGGCGACGAGCGCGGTGCGGTAGCGCGGATCCTCGACCGACTGCTCCCAGTCGAGTTTGTCGGCGAGGAGGTACGGCGGAACGATCGTGTTGCCGCCGAGCGTGGAGACGGCCGCCCCCCACAGCCCGAGCAGGAACAGCCAGGTCGCGTGGTCCCCCGCGACGGGGCCGAGCGCCCGTGCGGCCTGCACCTGATCGATCGATTCCGGATCGAGGCCCGCTTCGGGGAGGACGCTCGCCGCGACGAGGAAGATCGCGAGGCTGAACAGGCCGAACGCGACGAGCATCGAACTCACCACGTCGAACGTCGCGATCCCCAGATCGCGTTCGGTCCACCCCCGTGCGCGCATCGTGTAGCTCTGCATTGTCACCAGCGTGATGTGGACCGCGCCGCCGAGAACGCCCGCGGCGACGACCGCGCCGCCGACGCCGGCCGGAATCTCTGGATCGAGCCCGGTTGCCGCTGCGCCGGGTTCGATCGGGACGATGATCGCCGACCCGACGAAAGCGAGGACGACCAGCGAGACGAGGAGTTTCGCGCCGATCTCGGCGAGGCGATAGCCGCCGCCGGCCAGCCCGAGCGCGAGCGCGAGCGCCCACAGGACGCCCCAGAACCGCGGGTCCGCGAGGACGGCGATGCCGACGTCCGCACCGGCGACGATCGTCGCGCTCACGTCCGCGACCGTCTTCATGATCACGAGCTGGGCCAGCCCCGCGGCGAGGACGGCGTCGATCACGAGCACCCAGGCCCAGCCCGAGCCGAGATGCTCGTCGACGACCGCCACGATCCCCGCTTCGGTGAGCAATCCGAGCCGCATCGCCAGGTACTGCGCGACGGTTCCGAGAACCGCCGACAGGACGACCACCCACAGCAGCGCGTAGCCGAAACTCGCCCCGGCCACGAGCAGGCTGACCATCGTCGCCGGCCCCGCCGCGATCGCGCCGGCGAGCCAGGCCGGTCCCAATCGCCTCGCGAACGCGTCGATGCGTCCGAGTCCTACCGATTTCGTCTCGGTTTCCATCGACGGTTCTTACGAGACGAGCTATAAAACCCCGTGGTATTCATCGGTTGTTGTCGCGGGACAGATCGATCGCCCCGCCTGCGATCGATCTCGGACTACCCCTGCCAGTTCGGGTTCTCCCGCGGCGGGCTGAAGATGTCGACGCCGCGGACCGTCTCGTCGCCCCGGTTCTCGGCCGCGTGGGGCTGCTCGCCGGGGATCGCGTAGGAGTCGCCGGGACCGCAGACGATCTCGGCCCCGTCGGTGCGGAAGACCAGTTCGCCCTCGTAGATGAACCCGGTCTGCTCGTGCGGGTGGCTGTGTTCCTCGACCGCCGCGCCGGGTTCGATCTCGAAGTGCTGAACGTTCATCGATTCGGTGCCGGCCATCAGCGCCAGGTGGACGCCGTCGGCGGCTTCTGACGGTTCGAGGTCGGCGAGTGGAACGCGATCCATGCGTCTCGCAACGGAGCGCGATCCCTCATAGTTTCCCATTTCGGTCCTCCGAGTAGCGGAGCGCGGAATGCGGACGCGCGGCCGCGCTCGGCCGGCGGAATGCCGGCGCCGTCGTCCTCGACGTAGAAGCCGTCGTCGAGGTCGCCGATCGTCACCGTCACGTTCGCGCTCCCGTGTTCGATCGCGTTCCGGAAGGGGTTCTCGAGCAGTTGCTGGGGGCGGCTTCGATCGGGACGAGCCGCGCCCTCTCCGTCCGGGCCGATCGGGGAGAAAGCGCCGTCCCGGGATCAGTTTCGCTCCGCTTGGGGAACCTTGAACTGGGCCGACGCCGCACCTCGAACCATGTACGCCGTCGTCGGATGTAGCGAGTGCTCGAACCTGTGGCTCATCGAGGGGCGATCGGAAACGACGCAGTGTCCCCGCTGTGGCTCGCGGAAAGCCTACGAGAAGCGCAAGAAGTTCGTCGAAACCGACGACGTCGACCACGCCCGCGAGGTCCGGGCCTCGATGCTCGCGAACCGACAGGGCCAGGGGGAGGCGTTCGCCGAACTCGACTCCTTCGCGGACCTGGAGGACGACGTGGCAGACGGCGTCGTCGACGACGACGAGTACCTCACGGAGTCGGGCCTCGACGTCGACGAGATCGCGGCCGCCGGCGATCGCGACCCGCGCGGCCCGACCCGCAGCGGCAGCAAGAAGGAGATCGTCGAGCGGGCGCTCGCGGACCTCGATCGACCGACGGAGGACGAGATCGTCGACTACGCGGACGCACACGGCGTCCCGGCCGACTACGCTCGGAACGCCCTCGAGAAACTCGTCCGGCGGGGCGAGGCGAGCGAGAGTCGCGGCCGGTACCGGCGACTGTAGACCGCGGGCGCGGCGCGATCGCCCCCGCGTCCGCCGAACGGTAGGGCTTTGCGTCGGCCGCCGAAAGGGAACGGAGATGGCTCGAACCGTCGACGCGCAGGCGCTGACGATCGGCGTCGGAACGATCGTCGCCGTCGCCGCCCTCGGCTACGGCACGCTCGTCAGCGAGACGCTTCTCGGCGTTCGGACGACGACGCTGGCGACGGGGACGTTCGCCCTGACGTTTCTCGCGATCGCCGTCCTCCACGGTGCCTACGGCCGCGCGGATCTCGCCGGCGCGAACGCCCTCGCCGGGATCGGGTTGCTCCTCGTGACGATCGCGACCACCGGGCTGCAGGCCGCGGCGGGACTTTGCTTTCTGGCGATCGGCGGCGCGTACGTCGCGATCGTGACGGTTCGCGCTCGACGCGAGGGTCCCGATGCGGCGGGAGAAACGCTGCGGCGGTGATCGGCGGTCGCGGGTAGCGACCTCGACGACGGTTAGCGGCCCAGGTCCTCGTGGGCGCTCGCGAGGTGGTTCGACGCGAGCGCGGCGAGCAGGGAGAGTTCGCCGGCGAGCGCGCCGACGGCGATGATCTCGGCGAGCGCGTCGGCGTTCGAGCCCGCCGGATCGCCGCCGCCGCCGACGCCGAGCACGTCGAGCGCCTCGGCCTGCGTCGGGAGTTTCGTTCCGCCGCCGACGGTACCGACCTCGAGCGAGGCCAGCGAGATGCTGGCGTAGAGGGCGGCAGTTCCGGCCTCGCGCTCGTCAGACCGATGCGACTCCGGCGCCTCGCGCGTATCCATCGTCGTGATCGCGTTCGCCCCCTCGACGACCTGGGCCTCGTCCTGGCCGGTCGCGAGGAACGCCGCGCCGACGACGTTCGCCGCGTGGGCGTTAAAGCCCAGGCTGCCGGCCTTGGCGCTGCCGATCAGGTTCTTTCGGGTGTTGGCCTCGACGATCGCCTCCGCCGTCGTGTGCAGGCGATCGGCGACGACGTCGCCGGGGATCACGACGTCCGCCGTCACGGAGCGGCCCCGGCCCTCGACGGCGTTGATCGCGGCGGGTTTCTTGTCCGAACAGAGGTTGCCCGAGACGGCGACCAGCGAGGCCGGGGTTTCGGCCTCGACGACCTCGCAGGCCGCCTCGGTCGCGATCGTAGCCATGTTCATTCCCATCGCGTCCTTGGTGTCGTAGGCGAAGCGCAGGTAGACCGAGTCGCCGACGACGTAGGGGTCGACGCCCAGGAGTTCGCCGTGGCTCGTCGTGGACTCGGCGGCCTCCCGGAGCGGCTCGACGTTCCGGCGGACCCACTCGACGGTCGTCGCTGCTTCGGCCACGCCGTCGACCCGAAACACGGGGGCGCGGGTCATCCCGTTCTTCGTGACCCGGGCCGTCGCGCCGCCGGCCGATCGGATCACCGAGAGACCGCGGTTGACCGACGCGAGCAGCGCGCCCTCCGTCGTCGCGAGCGGGAGGTAGTACTCGCCGCCGGCTGCGCCGCCGTCGTTCGCAGCACTCGCCGAGTGCTGCGAGCTCGATGAGGAACCCTCGCCGTTGACGGCGACCGGGCCGACGACGCCCATCGGCACCTGGGCCGCACCGATCATGTTCTCGATCGCCGACTCGGCCGCCTCGGCGGGGAACGCGTAGTCGCCGATCGCGTCGAGGTCGGTGCCGGTTTCCCCCTCGACGAACAGCCGCCGGGCCTCGACCGCGGCGTCGTGGTCGGCGTGGTCCTCCAGTTCGTGGATGCGAAGGTCGCCCTCGCGCACGCGGTCGGCGAGGTCCTGTGGGTCGGTCATGGGTTGGCCAAGACGGCCATCGTTCCTAACAGTTGCTGATCGTCGCGACGCGGTACCGATCGAGCCCGGTCACGACTCGGTCGCCTGCGACGCTCGGTAACCGGCGACGGCCTCGTAGTAGGCGGCAATCAGGAACACGCTTCCGGCGATCGCGACGATCGCCGTCCACTGCAGTCCCACCGCGTCGGAGGCGATCGCGGACCCGAATCCCGCCGCGGCGACGGCGGCGAACCAGAGTCGATATCTCGGGGAGACGTCGTCGCCCGTCGCCGCGAGGTAGAGCTGCGGTCCCACGACGGCGACGCCGACGAGGAGCAGGTACGCGAGCAGCGGGGAGTCGTCGACCAGAACCCCGAACCGGTGTTCCGCGACGGTGAGCCCGAGAAATCCGATCGCGAAGATGAGAAACGCCCCGGCGATGACGCGGTTCTCGCGAGAGACCATGGAAGCAGTTCGATCGGTGACACCTAAGTTCTTGTGTTCGAGACGACGGGTCGGGCGCGAGCCGATCGATTCGATCGTCCGCTCGCGGTGTCCGAGAGGGCGACGCTCGGCGCTCACTCGGCGCCGGAAGCGGGCGTCGAGTCGGAGTCGTCGTCGAGGACGGTGAACGCGGTCGATCCGCAACTGCACCCCTCCTGTCCGATCACTTTGAGCGCCCCGTCCGGCCACAGCCAGGCGGTGTACACGGACCCGCACTCCTCGCAGGCCGCGAGCACTCGCCGCACGTCGTCTCGTTGCGCCATCGCGAGTGGCTAACGATATGATACATTATGCCATGAATCTACCCATTCACGGGGAGAGATGAAACTCCGACCGGGGTGACGCAATCTGGTCGGGAACGTGAATCGAACCCAACTGTTTTGCTCCTCGCCCGCCCGCACTCTCTCATGACCGAGGCTGCGGATCTCCTGCTGACGAACGCGGCGGTGCACACCCTCGCCGATCCCGATCGGCTCCGCGAGGCGGTCGCGATCCGCGACGGCGAGATCGTCCGCGTCGGACGGACGTACGAGGTCGAGTTCCTCGAGGGCGTCGAGACCGATCGGATCGACTGCGAGGGGCGGACCCTCCTGCCGGGCTTCGTCGACGCGCACACGCACATGGAGCAACTCGGCCAGCACCTCGTGCACGCGGATCTCTCGGCGGCCGCGAGCGCAGAGGAGTGCATCGATCTGCTCGCGGAGCACGCGGCGACCGACCCCGATCGGGAGTGGATCCTCGGGTTCGGCTACGACGAGAGCGAGTGGGACGATCCGCGGAAACTCGTCCGCGACGACCTCGACGCCGTCAGCGAGGAGCGCCCGGTCGTCGCCATGCGGGTCGACCTGCACACCGCCTCGCTGAACTCGGTCGCGCTCGACCGGCTGGGGGACGAGATGCCCGACGCCGACCTCGGGTTCGACGGCGGAAAGCCGACGGGCGTCGCCGTCGAGAACGCGGCCGAGGTCGTTCGACGCGAGATCGCGGCCGATCGAGCGGAGATGCGCGAGGCGATCGCGGCCGCTGCGGCGCGCGCCGTCTCCCTCGGCGTCACCGGCGTCCACGACAAGGTCCGCGACTCGGGAGCGCCGCGGGTGTACCGCGAACTGGCGGCCGCCGGCGACCTGCCCCTCCGGGTGCGGATCGACTACTGGAGCGACCACCTCGACGCGCTCGCCGAGGTCGGGTTGGCGACCGACACGGAGGGCGGAAGCGACGAGTCGTTCGTCCAGACCGGCGCGATCAAATCGTTCTCCGACGGCAGCATCGGCAGCGAGACGGCGAAGCTGCTGGAGCCGTACGTCGGCGGCGACGGAACCGACGGCGGAGCCGCGACCGGCGACACCGGGGGTGCCAGCGGCGACGAGGACGAAAACCGCGGCCAGTGGGTCGTCGACCCCGACGACCTCGCCGCGATCGTCGATCGGGCCGCCGCCGAGGGCTTTCAGCTCTCCGTCCACGCGATCGGCGACGAGGCGATCGAGGAGACGCTGTCGGCCCTGGAGGAGACGCCCGCTCCCGGCGCGGCCCGCCACCGGATCGAGCACGTCGAACTGGCCACCGACGAGCACTTCGATCGGATGGCCGACGCCGGGATCGTCGCGTCGATGCAGCCGAACTTCCACCGCTGGGCGGGCGAGGGCGGCCTCTACGACCAGCGACTCGGCGTCGAGCGCCGCAAGCGGACGAACCGATTCCGAGACGCGCTCGATCGCGGCGTGCCCCTCGCGTTCGGCTCCGACGGGATGCCGCTCGATCCCCTCTACGGCGTCCACCACGCCGTGAACGCGTCCGAACCGTCGCAGCGACTCTCGGTCACGGAGGCGCTGCGCGCCTACACGCTCGGCGCGGCCTACGCCGGCTTCGACGAGGACCGACTGGGCACGATCGAAGTCGGCAAGCGGGCCGATTTCGTCGTCCTTGAGGAGTCTCCGTGGGACCGTTCTGGCGAGATCGATTCGATCGACGTCGCGATGACGATCGTGGACGGCGAGGTCGTTTTCGACGATCGGTAGGCGATCGGCCGCAAAAGCCTACCGCGTTCTACTCGGTACCAGACGAACGCGGTGTTCTCATCGATCGCGTCTACAGCTGAGACGCCTCCGACCGTGACCGATACTGGCGACGGGTCTATGTGATCGGCGACCAAACGAGAATCAAATGACGGATCGTCGGCGGATCGAGCGGTTCCTGCGATCGAAACTCCAGGAGGCGGGCGCGCAGTACGAGGAGTTACGCACGTCGACCGACTCGCAACTCGACGAGGCTCGCGAGGCCTATCGGGTTGCGCGGAACGCGCGGGAGCTGCCGTCCGACGAGGAGGGCCGGGTGAAGATCGTCTGTCGACGCTACGCCGAGCGGCGAGCGGCGATGCTGGACGACGAGTTCCGGCCGGCCTGTTACGAGGTCGGTCACCCGGACTGCGAGGGCTGCGCCGAGGACGTCAGGGAGGGGCGGATCGAAACCTGGTAGCATGAACCGTCCACTCGTCGCTTGCGTCCTCGCCGGCGGAACCGGAACGCGGCTGTACCCCGCGAGTCGTCCCGATCGGCCCAAACAGTTGCTCGCGCTCGGCGGCGATCGATCGCTGCTCGAGCGGACGCTCGATCGGGTGGCGATCGCGGACGAGCGCTACGTCCTGACGCGGGCGTCGCTCGCCGACGACGTTCGAGCCGTCGCGCCCGAAGCTGGGGTGCTGGTCGAACCCGCGGCCAGGGACACCGGCCCGGCGCTGGTGTACGCGGCGTGGCGACTGCGCGATCGGTTCGAGACCGACCCCGTGTTGCTCTCGCTGCCGAGCGATCACCACGTCGCGGACGGGACAGCGTTCGCCGCGGCGCTGAAGCGCGCGGCGCGGATCGCCGCCGAGACGGACGGTCTCGTCACCCTCGGGGTCGAACCGACGCGCCCGGCGACCGGGTTCGGATACGTGCTGCCGGCCGCGGACGCTGCCGACGACGCGTACGCGCCGATCGATCGGTTCACCGAGAAACCCGACCGCGAGACGGCGACCGATCTCGTCGACGCCGGCGCCTACTGGAACGCGGGGATCTTCGCGTGGACGCCGAGTGCGCTCCTGCGGGCGGCGCGCGACTCCCCGCTGGCACCGCTGGTCGCAGCCCTCGAGGACGGCGACCCGGAACGCGGGTTCGACGCCGTCGACGCGGTGAGCGTGGACTACGCGATCATGGAGCGAACCGACGACGCCTACGTGACGCCGCTGTCGGCGGGCTGGGACGATCTCGGGACGTGGGACGCCGTCGGCCGAGTCCGACGCGACGATCGAACCGCGGATCCCGACGGCACCGTCGTCCTGGACGGCGACGTCCGCTCGATCGACGCCGCGGAGAACGTGATCGCGGCCCCCGGTCGCGAGGTGTCGGTCCTCGGCGTCGAGGGGGTCGTGATCGCCGCGTACGACGATCGCATCCTCGTCGCCGATCGCGAGCAGGCCGATCGCGTCCGCGAGATCGTCGCGGCCCGTCGCGAGCGCGAGTCGCGGTGAACCGTCCGGAGCGGCCCGACCGTCGTCGCCCTCGCCCGCCGCGTCACTCGTCCGCCGTGACGACCCGGTCGACGACGTCCCGATCGCCGTCCTCGTAGACGTACGTCTCCTCGGGGACCTCGTCGGCCGTCAGCCGGTGGCTCCCGTCACAGAACGGAAACGAGTCCGAGAGGCCGCACTGACAGACCGCGACGTCTCCCTTCTCGTCGTCGATGTCTTCGGGGGCGAGTCTTCGCGGACCGTTCGCGTCGAGTTCGACCAGTCGCGTCATGCCCGGCGATTGGCGCCTCGGAACCGAAAGCGTTCCTCCGATCGGGCGGTTCGGAGCGGGCGGAGTTCAAAACGAGCGACGCGAGTGAGAACCGCGAGTAACTCAGCGGCCTCGCGACGAGCGCCGAAGGCCGAGAACCGCGAACGCGAGCGGGAAGCGCGACCCGTCGGCCCGCGATTTCGGCCGGAAGAACGACGTGACCCGCGGGCAGCGGGGCGATTTCCGGGACTTCCAGAACGGCAAACTACTTGACGACGGTGAATCATCTCGAACCTGTAGCAGGATGGAACCCTACGTCGAAGGAACGACGTCGATCGCCCTCGCGGTCGTCAAGACGCTCGTGCTGCTCGTCGGCGGCACCATCACCTACTTCGCCTACAAGGCCTACCGCCGGACCGAGCAGCGTGCGCTCGGGATGCTCGCCGCGGGGTTCGGGCTCGTCACGCTCGGGTTCGTCCTCGCCGGCGTGCTGTACGAGCTGCTCGAGATCCCGCTGCTGCAGGGAATCCTCCTGGAGAGCCTACTGATGCTCGCCGGATTTCTGGTGATCGCGCGCTCGCTGTACGTCACGTAGCGCCGGCGCCTCGCCCGTCGGAACCCGAAGTTCTCGCTCGTCGAATGCCGGGACAAGCCATTAGTCCGCGGTCGTCGCACCGCAGGACGATTCGAATGCGAGACGGAACGGTCCGCCGTCGGGATGGCTAACGCGCCATCGCGACTCGACGCGACCCCGAACCCGGAACGGGTGCCGCGAACCGACGGCACGACGACGGACGACGGGCGATCGACCGCCGAGACGCGAGGAGCCGGCCGACCGGGTCCCTCCCGCGACGCGGCGTACGGGTACGCGTTCCTTCGGGCTGCAGGGCACCTGACCGACCCGGTCGAGCGCGAGACGGCCTACGCGGACGACCGCAGCGTCAGCTACGTCGCCAGCGTCGACGGCCCGGTTCGGCTCGGCTACTTCGAGGTTCGGACGGCGACGGCGACGGCCGAACACCTGTACCGGATCGTCCGCGGCGTCGCCCGTCGGACGCGCCTGCAGTACTTCTGGCTCGTCGATCCGGACACGGGGGTCGTTCGGGTCATCCGGATGGCCGGACGGATCGCCCGGTTCACGTACGATCCGCGAGCCGACTCCGCGGCCGATCGGGAACGACTCGAACGAGCGCGGGAGGACGTCTCCGCGCTGTTCGATCACCGCGCCGTCGTCGATCGACTCGCCGAGGACCTCCGCGCGCAGCGATCGGCGCTGGCGAGCGCGCTCGCGGCCGCCGACGGACGGCCGCTCGCGAACCGAGAACGGCTGCGCGCGGCCCAGCGATCGCTCGACCGGCTCCTGTTTCTGTACCTCCTCGTCGAACGCGGCGTCGTCGTCCCGATCGACGACGAGGGCGACCTCGCTCCGGTCGAGACGCGTCGGCTCTTCACGGCGATCGCCCGGGAGTGCGACGACGTGTGGGCGTCCCTCGCGACCGTCGTCGACCGTCTGCACGGCGACATGCCCGACGCGCTCGACCTGGCCGACGGCGTTCGACTGCACGTCCCCTCGATCCTCCCCGCCGACAGCGACCGATCGCGAACCCGCGGGGATCGACGCGATCGGACCGCGGAAGATGGCCCCTCGATCGTGGCCGACGGATTCGACTGGGAGGGGTTGGTCGATCGGCTCGCCGCCTACGACTGGCGTCTCGACGGCCTCTCGGCGACCGGCGCGCCCGGGGACCGGGAGGGGAACGCAGACGCCGATGCGGACGCGGCGGACGGCTCCCGCGGGACGGTCACGCCCGCGGTACTGGCCGACTGCAGCGAGCGGTTCGTCGGCGCGACCGCCCGCGACGGGGGTCACCCGCCCGATCGGCGGGGAGACCGCGGCGATCGATCGAACCCACGCGCGGCCGACAACGGGGCGGTGGGGGCCTACTACACCGGCGAGCGAATCGCGGACTTCGTCGCCCGGCGCGCGCTCTGGGAGGCGCTTCGCGAGGCGATCGAGGCCGACCTCGCGGCGGGAACGGCACCGCCGGAGCTCGAGCGGGGCGAGCTGTACCGCCCGGCGAGCGGCCGTCGCCCGTCGATCGAGGCCGACGGACGCGACGGGTTCGACGCGCTCTACGAGACCCACGGGACCGACGAGGCCGTCCTCGCGTACGTCGATCGGAAGTTGCGCGACCTGACCGCGTGCGATCCGGCGGTCGGCGGCGGCGCGTTCGCACTCGCCGTCGCGAACGTCTGCTTCGAGTGGCGATCGATGTGCCGGCCGACCGCCGACGCGGCGGCGCTCCGCCGCGAGATCGTCGCCCTCACCGTGTACGGCGTCGACGTCCGCGGTCGCGCCGTCGACCGCTGTACGCGCCGGCTCCAGCTCTGGTTGCTCGCCGCGACGACGATCGAGATCGAGGGGCCAGCCGCGGAGCGATCGTCGATCCCGACGCTGCCGGCCGGGAACGTCCGGCGAGGGAACAGCCTGTTCGGGTTCGTCGACGCCGACGCCGTTGACGGGATCGAAACCGGCGACGACGACGGCGAGAGCGCGAGGGAGACGGCCGATTACGCGACCCGCCGTCGAACGCTGGACGACCGCTACGCCGCTACCAGACGCGATCGGGAGACCGGGAAGCCGCTTCGGTTCGAGGACCACGCCGGGACGACGCGCGCGGACACCGAAACGGCGCGTTCGGACGTCGACGCGGCTCGCGAGGCGTGGACGGCGCTCCGGATCGGCGATTCCGACCCGAGGGCGCTCTGCGTCGAGGTGCCGTCGGGAATTCCGGACGGCCTCGAATCGGCGCTGGAGGCGGACGGATTCACGACCTACCGGTACAAGGCGCGGCTCGAACGCCCCCGCGAGGGGTCGTCCGCGATCGATCGCGATCGGCTCGCCGCGCTCGTCGATCGACTGTGCGATCGCTTCGACGATCCCGGCGCGTGGTCGCTGTTCGTCGAGCGGGAGTACGCGGGTACCGATTTCGCGCCCGACGGGCTCGACGCCTGTCACTGGCCCCTGGAGTTTCCGCGGCCGTTCCGCGAGGGCGGCGGCTTCGACGTGGTCGTCTCGAATCCGCCGTACGGCGCGGCCGTCGGGCCGGAGGCGGAACCGCTCCTGAAGCGCGGGGACGACTACGAGTGTCGGAGCGCGAACGACACCTGCGAGTGGTTCGTCGAGCGCCTGCTCGAACTCGCCCGCGAGGACGGCGTCGTCGCCTGCGTCGTCCCCAAGAGCGTCGCCTTCTACACCACCTGGCGCGACGTCCGGGCGCGACTGCTCGCCGAGACGACGCTCGCGCACGTCTTCGACGTCGGCCTCGGCTTCGTCGACGTGAACTTCGAGACGATCGCGATCGTCGGAACGCTGGCGGAGCGGCCGCGAGCGGACCGCGTCGAGGGCGGCGACCCCCCGAGCGACCGATCGATCGGTCCGACGATCCACCGCAGCCGCGATCGGCGCGAGACCGGTGTCGTCGCCAACGAGCCGATCCACCTCGGTCGGGTCCCCCAGCGGTACATGCGGGACGCCGGGACGATCATCTTCAGCCCGATCACGGACGCCCAGCGCGCGGTGCTGGATCGGATCGTCGACGCCGATCGGCGCCTGGGCGACGTCATGTCGACGTCGGAGACGACGCGACAGCTCTACGTGCCGGATCGGACGAAGGCGACGCTCGGCCCGGGAGACGATCCGTTCGTCGAGCGGGTGCCCTGGGTTCGGCCCTACCACCTGACGGACGTCTGGCACGCGGATCTGAGCGACTACGCGGACGCCGTCGACGAGTACGCCGTTCCGCGGGTGATGCTGAAGGTCCTCCGGGGCTCGCGGCTTCGCGCGTGGCTCGATCCGAACGGCGACCTCGTCGGGACGGAGAAGCTGGTGAACGTCCCGCTGACCGACAGCGACGGCGCGGAGCGGGCGTTCGTCTACGCCGCCTGCAACCACCCGTTCGCGTCGTTTTACCTCCAGAAGGCGATCTTCTCGGAGACGACCGAGACCGCGCGGGTGATGGACGGCCAGTACGCCCGCCACATCCCGGTTCCGGACCCCAACCCGGCGATCGAGTCCGCCGTCGCCCGGCTGGCGTGGGCGACGACGCTCGCGAGACAGCGCGCGTTCGATGCGAATGACGGCGAGTCCGCAGCGCCGGACTCGATCGACGCCGAGAATCGTGAACTGCCGCTCGAAACCGCGGCAGCGCGCCTTCGACGGGCGCTAGAGGCGCTCGTCGCGGCGTGTTACCTCGAAGCGGACGTTCGCGAGGAGTGGGCGACCGATCTCGATCGGCGCGGCCCCGGCGAAGACCGCGTTCGGGACCTGTTCGAGGAGTTCCACGCCGAGTGGTTCGGAAACCCTGATGGCGATCCGCCGGCGCGCGAGGACGAGCTCCGGACGGCGATCGCGGAAACCGTCGCCGTCGTCGACGAGTGGGCCGTCGATCGGTTCCACGAGCGGCGGGAACTGGCCGTCGTCAGGGACGTCCTGAAGTGACCGGCGATCGTCCCGGCGTCGACGCCGCTCGGCGGCCCCGAGAGCGGGCGGCGATCACTCGTCGCGGTCGAGGACGTGCGCCCGGACGGCGTCGGCCACCGAGTCGCGCGACGGCCGGGCCTCGATCAGCGTGACGATCCCCAGGAACCGGTTGCTGACCTCGACGATCGGCACGTCGGCCTGCACCACGTTCTCGATCGGCTCCTGGTTCCACCGACAGCCCGCGGTCTCGTAGTGCGAGTCGGCCCGCCAGTCCTGGAATCGCGCGATCGGCCCGACGTCGCTCCGGCCGTGTTCGAGGAGGAGGATTCGCCCGTCGGGTCGACAGACGCGATCCATCTCCCGGAGCGCCGCCACGGGATCGGGGAACGTGCAGGTCGACAGCGACGAGATCACGGTGTCGAAGCTGTCGTCCGCGAACGCGAGGTCCTGGGCGTCCATCTCCCTGAGCGCGCCGTCGATCGGCAGGTCGTCGAGCCGCGTCCGGGCCTTCGACAGCATCTCCGGGCTGATGTCGATCCCGACGAGGTCGACCGACTCGGGCAGGTACTCGAAGTTCGGCCCCGTGCCGCAGGCCACGTCGAGGACGCGTCCCTCGGCGTCGCCGAACAGTTCCCGGCGGTACCGGCCGGTGAGCCGGCGATCGAGCCAGTCGAATCGATCGGCCCAGTCCGCGCAGTCCGCGTAGACCGCGCGGATCTCCTCGATCGACTTGGGACGACGCGCCGCCGGATCGCGTCCGTCGTCGGCCGCGGTGGTGTCCGCCGTCATCTCGATCACCGCCACCTCGATCGGCGACGAGGGGGTTCGTCGGAGCGCCCTCGACGCCCGCGATCGGCTCGCGGTCCGTCCGCCGTTCGACGCCGCCCGGTCGATCGCCGAACTCGGCAAAGCTGTTGCACAACCATCACGTTCCCGGTACGATCCGGCGCGTCTTAGAGGTGTGCCACGGGCCGGCCGCGTTCGCGGAACCCGCCGAGTTCCGCCGCGAACCCGTCCGCATCCCGGACAGTCGGAATAGCGACGATCGATCGACAGTACGTCGATGCGCTGTGGATGTTGTGCGGACGGATGGCGCGGCACCATCCGACGCGATCGCCTCGGCGCCGTCGACGGGTCGTCCCCGCGATCGGCGGCCTACTCGCGACCGGCGCCGTCGAACAGCTCGGGCGAGACGACGCAGCCGCAGGGGCTGGCGATCGTGCGTCTTGGTGGCGATACGTCGATCGTGCGGGACGTTTATATCCCGGTAGAATGAACCGAATCATGGCTTCAAACCCTTGGAGGGTGGAAGCCACGTCTCGGGTGTACCAGCACCCGGGGCATTTCACTCATGCCCGTCGGTGTGGCTTCCGTTCTAATTGTTGATGCACCGTTACTTATAACTACTGCAAATGTGGCGGAACAAGCAGGTACGCGTCGGGCCTAGTCGATGACTGTGGTGGCTGCTCGCAGCTCAGGAGGTCATAGAGTAAAATATCTGAATCTCCACGTGACCACGGTCCCTCTCCGATTTTAATCACCGACTTGCCGACCAGTTATCCCCCGGCGATGTAGTTTGAGATGAACGGGGCGTTCAGCGGACTTTCACGGGCGTTACTGCCGATCGGCTCCCGGACACGGCTCGCGGTGGGCCGGCGGCGAACAGTTGTACTCGCCGCGGTGATCGCTCCCGCAGATCTCGCAGTCCTCGACCCGGTCCGACGGTGGGAACCGCTCTGCGCCGCAACACGCGTGCATGGCGTCGAGGATCACTCGTTTGCAAACGCCACTCGAAGCACCTTCGACTCGGCTTTCCGCAGGTGTTCGGCCGCGGTGCTGGGCGCACAGCCCATCCGCTCGGCGATCGCTTCGTAATCCCCCCGACGAGGGACCTCGTAGTACCCGATCGCGAGTGCGACCTCGACGGCTTCACGCTGGCGTGGAGAGAGTAGCGTTCCGACGAGACCTGGCGTCGCACCCATCCCGCCCACCTCGCTTATCGTTACCTCGAAGGCGTCGGGAACGCCCTGGACAGCCGCTTGGACTTCCCCGGCCGGGCCGACTATTGAGAACGTTACGGAGCCGTCGCCACCGTAGATCAGCGGCGGCATGACGAGCAAGCTTTCGCGCGTGAATGTGCTGAAGAGGCGATGAGACAGCTCATTCAACTCGTTCCGAAGATACGCGTAGAATTCACCTTCGCCGACCGAGACGATCTCGAACTCCAGCACTTTCGGAACTGCTCGCACCTCCTCGCGGAACGCGTCAACGTCGCCCTCGGCGTAGATCATCAGCCCGAGTCGATCGCCCGAGACGTTCCAGTGGAGGCCGACCACTCGGTCGAGATACGGGGCGGCCGAGAGCGCCCGATACATCTCGGGGAGGTCATCCCCGGCGTCGGCCGGCGTGACGGTCAACCTGACGTGCCGCATCGAGTACCGCTTCGGCCTCCACGGCTTAAACCTCCCGCAGGGTTCCGGCAGCGACGATTCGACGCCGAGCACCTTTCCTCTAGTTACCATGCGAATATTCATCGCTGGAGCAACGGGCGTCATCGGACGTCGGTTGGTCGAACGGCTCGCCGATGGCGGACACGAAGTAGTCGGACTCGTGCGGGACGACGACGGTGCAGCGCTCGTCGAAGAGCGGGGCGGCACGCCTCGATATGGCGACGTACTCAACCCCGACACGCTTGCCCCCGCGATGGCTGGGTCGGATATCGTCGTCGCCGCCCAGACCGCGCTGCCGGTGAAGGACAAACCGACGGACGAAGACTGGGCACTGAACGACCGGGTCCGGGTAGAGGGAACGCGGAACCTCCTGGCTGCCGCCGCCGAGAGCGTCGAGCAGTTCCTCGTCCCGAGCGTCGTCTGGGTCGCCCGCCAGTCCGACGGCTCGCCGTTCGACGAGAGCGCCGACCGTCACCCGGACCGAGCCACGCAGTCCGCGGCCGACGTCGAGGATCTCCTCGAGGATGCGTCGTCGGAAGAGAACTTCGACGTCACGATCCTGCGACTGGGCTTCCTCTACGCTCCGGACGCCGGCCACACCCACCAGATGGGTGAACAGCTCCTCGCCGGCGACTTGCCGATCGTCGGCGGTGGCCCGCTGGGCCGTCGAGATGCAGAACTGTCGCTGCTACACGCCGACGACGCGGCATCGGCGTTCGTCGCCGCGATCGACGCGGACGCGACCGGGCTCTACCACGTCGTCGATGACGAGCCAGTGACCGTCGCCGACTTCTTCACCGCGTTCGCGGCGAAACTGGGTGCCTCGACGCCCCGTCGAATACCTGGATGGCTCGCGCGATTTTTCGTCGGCCAGGAGCAGGTGAACGTGCTCACGAAGCCGTTCCCTACCACTGCCGACCGGTTCCGCCAAACCGTGGGATGGGAACCGGCGTATCCCACGTACCGAGAGGGACTCGAGACGATCGTTCCGGCGTGGGTGGAGGACGGGACAGTCGAGGATACCGGTTCCGGATACGAGTGGGCCAGCCCGCAAGCCAAGAGGCAACAGCAGATCGTAACGGGAGGGTGAACTATCCACGCCTGTTCACTCGCGGTTATCGCCGCTCGTTCTTTGAGGGAGCGTCGATCGGTGTGATGAGATCAGACGACCGCCGGTGCAGTTTGCGAAGAGGGTCACTATACTGGAAGACGATTGAGTTGAAACCCTTGCTGAAAAACCTGATAGCAACCCCCTCACGCTCCGACCAAAGCGGATACCCCAACCGAATGAGCGCCAATCCCATCGGCACCGCCAATATCCGATCTTGTGGGTGAAAGATTACGGCGACTCAAACGAACTCGCTCACGATTCGGGCAACGCGGCCTACTACCTATCCGAGGATGCACAAAAGCCAGCGAATAACAAGCGAAATGTAAATGCAGCTCGGATAAATTTATGTACGATGTCCATGACTGTGCGTCCTCGCTCGGTGACGATGCTCCCGATCGCCAACATCGCCATCCCCACCGCCTTCATCCTGCTTATTCTGCTCGCGGGCGGACTGATTATCGGGGGGACACTACTCGGTCTCGTCTATCTCTTCCGTAGGTTCTCTAGCGGATCGAAAGAGCGTTCGGGACGGTGACGCGGGAACAGACACGTTCCAGCAAAGCGTGGTATAACGCGCTCAGTCGGTACTACGACGTCCTCGTCGATCCCTTTCAGGGCCGTCTTCGGCGACGCGGAATCGATCGCCTCGGCGTGTCTCCCGGGGACCGCGTTCTCGACGTCGGCTGTGGGACCGGCCGTGGGGTCGCCACATTGCAGAACGCCGTTGGATCCGACGGCCAAGTCGTCGGGATCGACGTTGCAGAGCAGATGTGCCGGCTCACACGGGATCGCCTTGACGACGAGGATCCGTCCGCAGTTGTCTGTGGCGATGCGTTGACGTTGCCGTTCGATACCGACAGTTTTGACGTCGTTCTCGCGAGTTTCACGCTCGAACTGTTCGAAGGCGATCACCGGACGACTGTGCTCGACGAAATCCGCCGTGTGCTCATCCCACGGGGTCGAATCTGTGTCATCAGCCCCTCGACAGCGAGCAAGACCATTTCTCCACTCTATACGCGGCTCAACGACGTGTTTCCTACGTTGGTCGATAGTCGACCTCTCGATGTCAGCGCCGTCCTTGCCGAAGCCGGTTTCGAGACTACCCAGACGCAAATCGAGTGGGCGCTCGTCGTTCCGGTCGAACTCGTCGTTGCTCGGTGTGGGTCACGCACCTGAGGCAGATTCTCCGACGCCGACTGAGCCGTCTCTTCTGGCCACGTTCACACTCGAGATACGCGCCTTCTACTCAGTAACCCCGATCGAACTACCGGTCGCTGTTAAAAACAGCGCGCTGAACGGAGAGGATGTATTCCAGACGGGGCTCACGTTGGTTCGCCCAACCAGTGTTGAATTACCCCGAAAGAGGACCGCTTACTGACCGCTGAGAGGGCAGAAACGCAATGCACTGCGTGAGTGGCTGCCAAGTAGGCTTCCGCTCCAACGGGTTTTCGAAGTCCCCGAAGCGGGTCGGCACCCGTGACGAACGGATCGGCGTCCATCGAGGGAAACTCATATGGCGTTGAGCACCGCCCTCAAGCCATATCGTCGACCATCTCGGCAAACTCCTCGGCTGTGAATCCGCGAAGCGTCTCGGCGGTCGCGTTCCCTTCCTCCAGTACGCTTAACACCGCCTGCGCCGCAGTTTGATCGTCCGGGAAATCGCAGATCGAGACGGAGTCGTACTGTCCCATCAGCAGGTAGTACTCGCGAAGTTCGCCACCCAACTCGCGGAACCGATCGGCGACAGGGTCGACGTTCGATGGGCTGTCCCGCACCGTCTTAGCGCCCTCGGGGGTGAAGTTCCAGAGGGTGATATAGGTTGGCATTGCACATGAACTGGCGACGGTAGAGAGGATAAACCCGGTGCACCACCCTCTGATATGTCTGACACCTACCATTTCTTGGGATCGGAAAGGGAGATTCCGATCCGCGTGTTCCATCCTCTTCCCGTACTCAGCACGGCGATCGTGACAGCTATTTGTGGTTTTATCGGGCGGTGCTGAATACGGGACGCATATACAGCGGACTCCTCGTACTTCCGTGACCGTTCGGTGAATCGCGGACGCGTTTCAGTGCGGCATATGTAGTTGCGAGTGCGATACCGTCAAGGGACGCTTCTCGCGTAGCGCAAACCCGGCCACGGGCGTTGCGGTACGGTCGGCACGATCACGCCTGCCATCCCACACGGATAGTATTGAGAGTGCGAACGGACGCTCCTGCTGGATCGAGCAGCAACGTTCTACCGGGGCCGGATGGATGGACGCCGAGAGCGGGTGTCGGGCTCTAGCGTCATCCAACACGGCCGCCTACGAACGTTCCGCGATAGATAGTTGATTCCTCATCTCCGACCAGCTCGTTCCCTTCAAATCGGTGCATATCTCCGGTGACCGAGCTGCGATAGGTCAGTTCGGCGGATTCGAATAGTGGTGGCCCTCGGTAGGGCCGATCGGACGTGGCTTGTTTGAGAGCGTCTCGGAGGAACGAGTATACAGTAGTCCGATCTGCGTTTTTGGAGATTAGATCGCCGTAGTAGCTCATTCCCCAAACGGGCCGTCCGTCGAAGATGACGATTTCACTCCCGAGAAAAGCCTCAGACCCGTAGTAGTGATCTCGATACGTCCAGTCGTCACGATCATACGTGATGACTGTTCCTTGCTGTTCCTCATCAGCGTCTGGTTGGGCCGTAGCGTACCCGTTTCTATGCGCTTTTGCAACGAAATCCGACAGATCATGCATACTAATTCGATTATTCGGCTGCCGGTAAGTACCTGACCTGTACTGATCGATCCGGCCGGTCTCCCAGTAGAATGTAGCGCCCACTGTTCCGGCGAGCGGGTACCGGGCTGGTGGTCGGTTGTACTGATCCGTGGCACGGACAGCGTGCTGAACACAGAGGATACAGTCGGCGAACCGATACCGCTTGGTCCCGAATTGGCCGTCAGAGAGATCTGCGGCCTGAGCGAATGCAAGTTATATGCCATTATGGCATAATCTATGCCCCATGGGTTCGATACGGGTTTACCTGAAGACGGCAGTATTCACGGTTCTCGTGCCGGGAATAGTCGCCGTAGCAATTCCGCAACTATTGGCGCGACACCAATCTCGTCCACGACTCCCGATTAGCACCGGAGTTGTAACGACCGTTGGAAATCTTTCTCTCTTTTCGGGCGTTCTTTTATACGTTCACACGGCGTTTCAATTCGGTTCGGAAGGTGAAGGCACCCCCTCGCCAACCGACGAGCCCGACGAGCTCGTTACCGGGGGAATCTACTCCTATACGCGTAACCCGATGTATATCGGAGTGCTGTTAGTTATCCTCGGACAAGCCCTTCGGCGGCGATCGCTGTCGATCCTCTGGTGGGCCGTCGGGTGCTGGATCGGATTTCACAACCGGGTCATCCGCTTCGAAGAACCGCATCTCGTCGAGAAGCACGGCGAAGCGTACGAACGGTATCGTGAGCGAGTCCCGCGTTGGCTCCCGCGTATTTACTCGAAGAACCAGACGGAACGTCACCCCTGATACGATCGGCCCCTTCCCTGCGCCGATCGATCCGCCCGATCGGGACGGACGCGCCCGCCGCGTCTACACGGACGCTCTAAGCCTCCCGCCGACGCGGATGTTCTGCCCGGTGATGTAGCTCGAGGCGGGCGAAAGCAGGTACGCAACGGCGTCTGCGATCTCCTCGGTTCGCGCCGGTCGTCCCATCGGAATTCGCTCCCTCGTTTCCTCGTCCACGTCGTAACTGTCGACGAATCCGGGCTGAATCGTGTTCATCCGGATTCCGTCCCCGCGTACTGGTCGGCGTAGAGCTTGGTGAAACTCCCGAGTCCGGTCCGGAGCACCGACGACACGGGGAACTCGCTCGACGGTTCGAACGCCGAGAACGTGGAGATATTCACGATCGATCCGCGGCTCTAGTCCTCCATAACGGGTGTGATGAGTCGCGCCGTACGGACGGCATTCAACAGAACGAGGACCAACCCCTCGTACCATTCCTCGTCGGAGATTCCGAGGAGGTCGCCGGACGGCGGGTGGCCCGTATTGTTCACCACCGCGTCGATGCGACCGTAGCGCTCGTACGTCGCCTCGACGAGGACTGCCAGGTCGTCGGGATCGGTCACTGATCCTTCGAACCCGTCTCCGCCGAGGTCGTTTGCGACGTCGACGGCGCTCCCCGACCACGACAGCAGAACCGGCGTATATCCGTCCTCGTCCAGTCGCCGGGCGCAGGCTTCCCTGATACCGCTTCCCGCCGCCGTCACTATTGCGACTCCCATGTCAGCCATACGACTACTACTGTGGCCGCGGCCATAAAAACACCCTCAGCACGCACTCGCTGTACGTCCGTTCTGACGACGGTCGCGACGGTTATCGGGGCGGAGATAGTTTCGAAGAAAACGACCGAGCGCTGCGACACGACTGAACGGTCGAACGTGCATACCGGTCGATCGACTTACGTAGTTCAGTTATCGGGGCGGCACTCGGTAAACCGGAAACGAGTCGTGAAGTCGGAGCCGTGCCACGTTATTCGTGTTCGAGCGCGTCGTAGATTTCCCGATTCGCGTTTCGATCGGCCGCCGCCACCCGCTGGACGAGTTCTCGTCGGATGTCTTCCATCACTTCATCGAGCGGAGAACCGGACTCTGCACCTTCTTTCGTCGCCATGTTTGGGTTATCGTCTCGGGCGCGGTTAATCGTTCGGGTCCGACGAGTCGCCGGTCAGTTCGTTCAGTCCGTACTGAATGAGGTCGTCACGCCACTGCTCGATCTCGCCCGCGAGGTCGATTTCTTCGGTGTGGGAACGAAGGTACGTGACGGTTTCCGCTTCGTCGACGGTCGTCTGATCAGTGCCGAACCGCTTGAGGATCGTCCTGATTTCGTTGTCGTACACGAGACGGTATCCGTTGAGGAAGTAGAACACGACGGTCGTGTTGAGTGCAGCGCGCTTGTTCGCGTCGACGAACGGGTGGTTCACTACCAGCAGTCGAAGGAGGTGAAACGCTTTCTCGTGGATCGTCTCGGGTGATGTTCCAAAACTACCGTCAGCAACGTAGTTCAGGGCGAACTCGATATCTCCGCGGTTCCTGACGCCGGCATGCGTGTCGGAATACTCCGACACGATGTCGTCGTGGATAGCGACAATATCCTCGACTGACGGGTACCAGAACGAGTCAGCCATTCATCCCTATATGTGGGATGCACCGGGGTAACCCTTGCTATCGATCCGTTCGATGGCTTGGCTGCACAGATCACGTTCCGTCCCTACGGCGTTTCGACCGGCCCGATCGCCCCGTCGTACCGATCGAGCACCCGAGCGAACAGGTCGCGCTCAGCTCGCCTGAGCAGGACCGAAGCGGTGCTCTCGGCGCAGTCGAGCGCGTCGGCGAGCGAGGCCTCCCGCGGGACGGCGTAGTAGCCGATCGACAGCGCCGTCTCGACCGCGACCAGCTGTCGATCCGTGAGCGCGCCGGCGTCCGTCCCGCCGTGGCGATCGTAGCTGCCGATCTCGTTGATCGTCACGTCGACGTCCGCAAGTACGTCCTGGATGCTGTCTTGGATGGCGATCGACCGGGGATCGAACACGTCCCGCGGCTGGAGTGCACGGAACGCGTCATCAAGGAAGCGATGCGCCTGTACCCGCCGGTGTTCATCATGTTTCGGCGAGCGACCGAGGACGCCGTGGTCGGCGGTTACCAGATTCCCGAAGGGACGATCCTGGCCCTCCCGCAGTTCCGCCTCCACGCGGACGAGCGGTTCTACGACGATCCCGACGCGTTCCGGCCCGACCGCTGGGCCGACGATCGCGAGGCCGATCGGCCGGAATACGCCTACTTCCCGTTCGGCGGCGGACCGCGACATTGCATCGGAATGCGCTTCGCCACGCTCGAGATGAAACTCGTGCTCGCGACGCTCTCTCGGCGGTTCGAACTGCTAAGCGATCCGAATCCCGAGGTGACGGCCGCCGCAACCCTGCAGCCGAAAGAGAACGTTCGCGTGCGGTTACACGAGCGTCGGGACGCGTGACGGTTCCGCGGCGGACAGGACCGCGACGACCGGTCATTGAACTCGTCGCGGCTCCGTCGCACAAGAGCGCCCTCGAACTACTCCGACGGAACGTAGGTGGCCTCGTTCGAGACGCCCCGCTCTTCGGCTACCCGAAGAACGATGGCGATCACCCATGCCCGGAATCGAACCTCCCAGTATCGACATCCGTCGGAGTCGGGACCTGGAAGCGCTACCGGCCGAGACGCTAACCAGAGGGGGCCCTACTCTCCCCGGTCCGCCGCCTCGTCGAGAAGCATAATCGCGCCTCCGAGTAGCGCGATATTTTTCAAGAAGTTGATCTTGTTGCTCTGTCGCTCTTTCCCGTCCATCGTCCAGAAATCGTGGATGGCGGGCGTCGTCCCGACGAAGAACACGACGAGGGCACCGGCAGACGCTCGCGGGTATTTCCAGAACAGAATCCCCAAATTGGCCACCAAAAGCATTCCAGTGACGAAGGGAACGAGGTGTTCGGGGACCGGGACCCCGCTCGATCGAGCAACCTCGACGCGCTTCTCGTTGTTCTTGAATCCGTCGATGGCCATATACGCCAGCGTTCCGCTGTACAGTATTCGACCGAGGGCGGACGGGGGATCGTTCGACGAGGTCGAGTCACTCATGGTGTGTAATCGTGTCGAAACGGCCGGGGCAGTGTTGCGATGTGCGTCGATTCCGGGGTCATGTGATCAGAGCGACTCGATTCGACTGACGTTCGCGTCGATCCGCCCGACCGTCCGATACTGGCCGTCGTCGTCCCGGCGCAGGATCCGACCTTCGACGTCGTCGCGCTGGTCCGGCACGTCGAAGAGTCCGGAGCCGCAGATGACGTCGCCGTCGTAGACGTCCCAGGTTTCGATGATCTCGTGGGGCTCTCCGGGATACGGAACGCGCTCGAAGTCGCGGCCGAAGTTCGTCGACTCGAACAGCGCCGCCTCGTGGTCGTCGTTCACCCACGCCGGCGGGGCCTCCTCCCCGCCGCAGAAAAACACGGTCCCGTCGTGGACGAACACGCGCCTGATGTACGAGAAATCGTTTCCGTCGTCGATCCGATTCCAGGAATCGCCGCCGTCCACCGTTCGGTAGAGGCCCCCCTCGCCGACCGCGTGCCCGAGGCCGAGATTCTCCAGGTTGTGATCGAGGTAGCCGGTCGTCGCGAGCCAGACGTCCTCCGAGATCGGAAGAACCTGGTGTACGTCGTCGACGATCGTCTCCCGACGATCGATCCAGGTCCGGCCGCCGTCCTCGCTCAGGTGGATGCCGCCGGCTTCAACGCCGGCGATCAATCGGTCCGGTCGGCCGGGAACGGCTTCGAGGGCGCGCAAGCGCGCGTAGTGCGGATCGATGGGCGACTCCCAGTGCCCCCGAGACGGAAGGTCTCGGAATCCCTTGAGTTCGGTCCACGTCTCGCCGTCGTCGACCGAGCGGTACACGTACGGATCGTTCGTTCCGGCGTACAGCGCCCCGTCGGCGATCGCCAGGATCGACCAGACCTCGCTCTCGCCGGCGTGCCAGAAGCGGTCTCCCAGCGGAACGCCGAGGTCCGCCCACGTCTCGCCCCCGTCGCGCGATCGGTACGCGCCGGTTGACGACGCGACGAACACGCCGTCAATGTGGTCCCACGATCTAACCGCCGTCACCACCTCGCAATCGAGGACGGGCTCCGCCTCGTCTCGTTCGAACGGGACGTCTTCGACCCGGTAGAGGCCGTCGTCCGTGCCGATCAGCAGCGCCATGTGTTCCATGTTAATTCGCCACATAATAAAGTTTACCAGGCTGTAAAACACTAAGTGTCGCCGGCGACTACGGAGCAGTCGGTACCGCGCACCGTCCAGCACGGTGGCTGCTGTGAAACCCGACGGAACCCATGACACCGACACCGCCAACGAAGCGCCCGACCGACGCCGCGTACCTCGACGACGAACCGTTCGACCCGCCGACGGAGCTTCTCAACCAACCCTGGATCGACGTCCACAATCACGCCCACACGCTCTCCTGGGACGACCGAGAGCGGTACGCCCTCTCCGGCTGTGAGGCGATGGTGATGGTCGCCTCCGGCTACCACTGGACGCCGTACAAGCCGGTCAGGGCGGCGGACGTCCGCTTCCTCTGGGACGACGCGATCAACCGACGCGCGGCGATCGAACGCAACCACTTCTTCGAGGCCAAACTCGGCCTCGGTATCCATACGGGCGTTCGCATCGAGAACCCGGACGAGTTGCTCGACGCGATGGACGACTACTGCGCGCTTGACGAGGTCGTGGCGATCGGCGAGACCGGCGTCACGCCGTCCCAGCACGTCAGCGCCTGGGACGTGGACCAACAGCGAGCGATCGTGCAGGCGCAGATGGAACTCGCGGACGATCACGACCTGCCGGTTATCCTGCATACCCCGAACCGGACCACCGACTCGGGTCGAACGTACCGACCGGGGATGGGGATTCCAGGATACGAGAAGAACGCGGAGTTGAGCCAGGAGCCGGTGATCGACGCGGAGAATCCGGCCCTCGAAGCGGTGAAGCTGGACGTCGAAGCGATGCGCGATGCGGATCTGGACGACGAACGTGTCGTCGCCTCGCACGCAGATCCGAACAACACCGACTACCTCATGGCGGAGACGGAGTGCTACCTGAGTTACACCATCGGCCACTCGTGGCTGATCGGCGTTACCGCCGCGGACGTCGCCGACGCGATCGACGAGTACGGGCCGGAGCGGATCATGATCGACACCGACTGCGCGAACGTCCTCCGGACGGATCCCTTCGCGCTGAAACGGGCCATCTTCGAACTGTATCGGTACGGGATCGACGAGGAGGCGATCCGGACGGTCGTACGGGAAAACCCTCGGGACGTCTTCGACATCGCGAGATGAGCGTTCGGGAAATAAATCGCTCAGGAAACGGCTTCGTTCGCACCCGGGGGCGCTCTCCTGGGACCTTCGTCGCTTCCGTGCCGAGGAGTTCGATGTCATGCTGACCTGTGTTCTGCCGATAATCTGTCGAGAAGTCGGGTAATCTACCGAAAACGGTGCACCGAATACGACAGCTAGATTCATCAAACGGGCGCGGAGTCTTCGCATCTCGTAATATCAATCACTTCGAGATTATCTTTCACAGGAACGAGAAGTATCCTGAGTCATCTTTGAGATGTATCATAGTACGCTGCATATGCTATAATGCACATTGTCGTATGAGTACATACGAGAATGATCGATCCGCTAATCGCGGCGATGATCGCCTATTTCGTGATCACGATCTTGATCGCCTGGTGGTACGGGCGAGGGGCGGACGCGAGCTACGTCGAGTTTACGCTCGCGGGTAAGAATCTCGGTCTGATCCCCTTCACGATGACGTATTTTGCCACGTTCGTCGGTGGGGGCCTCACCATGGGAATCGCACAGAAGGCGTTCCTCGACGGCATCAGCGCCCAGTGGTACGCGATGACCCAGGGGATCGCCTGGATCACGATATCGCTGGTAATCGGCTATCTCTACGCGTTCAATGTCGTCAGCGTCCCGGAACTCTTGGGGCGTGTCTTCGGATCGTCTACGAAATACTTCGCGGCCATCGCCACGGTGATCGGACAGATCGCGTTGACAGCGGGCCAGACGATCGGCATGGCGACCATCATCGCGACGGTCACCGAGATCCCGCTTAACGTGGCGTTCTGGATGAGCACCTTCGTCTTCGTCGGCATCACCGTCTGGGGCGGGATGAATTCGGTCGCATGGGCGGATACGCTCCACGGGATCATCATCATCGTCGGCATGGCTGTCGCGATACCGGTTGCGCTCGCAAACGCTGGCGGCGTCAGCGCAGTCACAAACGGCGTCCCGTCGGGGCACACCGACTGGTTTGGCGTGGGACTCATCCAGATCGGGACGTGGTACCTCCTGTATATCACCGTCGCCGGCGCACAGCAACACCTCCTCCAACGGACGTGGTCGGCGAAAGACGCCGACACCGCCAAGCGGGGCGTCTTTCTCTCCGGTCTCGCCATCAGCGGCTACGGTATCCTGACCGCTACCGCGGGGCTGATCGCGTATGCACAGGGGGGCGGGGTCGATTCCTCGATGGCGTTCGCTTGGACGCTGCAAAACGCCATGCATCCTGTTCTCGGCGGGATTCTGCTGGCCGCTGCTGTCGGAGCGGTGATGAGCGGGGCCGACTCGATGCTGCTCGCCGGGGCGACCACCTTCGTAAACGATATCTACATCCCGTGGCGTGGAGGCGTAGAGAACGTTTCTCAGACGCACCTCGTGCGAGTTACGCGGCTGGTGATTCTGCTCTTCGGGATCGGCGCTGCGGTCATCGCGCTCAGTGGCGTCGAAATCGTCGTCATCGACAACCTCGGGATGGGCGTCATGTCGGTGTTATTCGCGGGCGTGCTCGCGTTATTCTGGCAGCACACCGATCGGCGAGCCGGCTTCCCCGGCTTTCTCGTCGGCGGAACGGTCTTCGTCATCTGGCGGTTTCTCCTCGGGGAACCCGAATTCTTCGGCGAGGGATCGGTTGAAGCGGCGGTCCCGGGAACGCTCGCTGCACTGATTACGATCGCCGTACTCAGCTACACACGGTTCGGCAGTGAGACGTTCACAGTTGAGGAGATCCGGCGTGCGGCGACGCGTGACATGAATCGGTTAACGCAACGGGATCTGCTGGCGAGCGATACCGATGTCGACGCGCCATCCACGGATGATTGACCGAGCAATGGCGTGTGGCGCCGCGAAGAGCGGTTCGTCGAGCGCGACGGCCTACTCCGGATAGTACCAAATACCGCGAGGAACCGTTTCGTCTGAACCGGACTATCGAGCCGATCGGATGAGAATCGCCGTTCTGTCCCTTCGAAGTGCCGGTCTACTCGAATAGTGGCGCGATGAATACGCGTCCTGCATTCAGCACGAGGCTGGCAAATCACCAGTTATAGAACATAACTGACGGCAATAGATCCGCACAGTTCTTCGACAGCGACGTCATCCACTCGGGACCGGGATGGCGGCCCCGAGCGACGTATCGTCAGGGAAGGGGATTACCCGCACCTACAGTCGTTCGTCAATTCGCCGATTCCATCGATCCCGATCGTCACGCTGTCGCCATCGTCGAGGAGCACCGGCGGCTCCCGGTAGACGCCCACTCCGGGGGGCGTTCCGGTAAAGATGAGATCGCCCGGCTTGAGCGTAAACGCCTGACTGCAAAACGACACCAGGTCGTCGACGCCGAAGATCAGGCTCGACGTGGACGACTCCTGCAGGCGCTCCCCGTTCACCTCGGCCCAGATGTCGAGGTCGTGGGGGTCGTCCACCTCGTCTGTCGTCACGAGCTCCGGACCGATCGGCGCGAACGTATCGAGGCTTTTCCCGCGAACCCACTGGCCGTCGCCGTGCTGGAGGTCCCGTGCGGAGACGTCGTTGCCGACCAGATAGCCGGCGACGTGATCGAACGCGTCCTCCCGATCGACCCGCCGCGTCTCGCGACCGATCACGACGACCAGTTCCGCCTCGTAATCGACCTTCTCCGTGAGATCTGGATCCCAGGTGATCGTGCTCCCCGGACCGGTCACCGTCGTAGGAAACTTCGAGAAGAGCACGGGCTCGTCGGGAATGGGGTTGTCGCCTTCCTCGGCGTGATCCCGGTAATTGAGGCCGACGCACACCACCTTCTCCGGATCCGTTATCGGTGCGAGTCGGTCCACGTCGTCGACGTCCCGGACGCCCACCCCGGTCTGCTCGGCGTACTCGACGGCCAGTTCGGTCTTGCGCCGCCACTCCCACTCGGCCAGCAGGTCGGTGCTCTCGCGCGGAATCTCGACGCCGGCGGCGGCGCCGGCTTCGACGAGGTTGACGACCGTCCGGTCGTCCGTCTTCGCTCCGACCCAGTCCTGTGCTCCGTCCGTCGTGCTGTATTGTCCGAGTCTCATATTAACGTGTCTCCGCTCGGTACGTATCGGCTCATATCTGTTGGTCCACCCGCCGCGTTCGGCTCGCGCGCGTTCGCCGGGCGGGTACGCCCGGTTACAGCTCCAAACCGGCCTCGTCGATCAGCCGCCGCCCGGACTGGACGAACCGGTCGAACTCCTCGTCGACGAGGGGGTTCAGCAGTTCGCCATCCCGTTTGACGACCTCGCCGTCGACCAGCACCGTGTCGATGTGCGAGGGGTCGGACTGGAAGACGACGGTCTGGATCGGGTCGTGCGACGGCGCGGTCAGGAAGTCGTCCTCCCGCAGCATGATGACGTCGGCCCGCTTGCCGGGCGTGAGCGTCCCGATCTCGTCCTCCATGCCGAGGGCCTTCGCGCCCTCGATGGTGGCCATCTCGAGGGTGTCACGGCAGGTGATGCTCACCTCGGCGACCTCCTCGTTGCCCTCCAGGATCTCCTGGTTGTCGAACATCCGCTGGACCTGCATGCCGACCCGCATCTGGCTGCCCATATCGCTGCTGATGTTCGAGCAAACGTCGACGCCCCAGGTCGGGCGCCCGCCGGCCTCGAGCACCTTCCCCGTGACGGGGATGCCGTGGCCCATCTGCATCTCGACCTCCGGTGTCGACGAGAAGGACGCGCCGGCGTCGACCGCGTGCTGGATGTCCTCCTGCGAGAAGTGGTTGCCGTGGGCGATGTTGACGTCCGGCCCGAGCATGTCCTGGATGCAGCCGAAGCCCTGGTAGTCCTCACCGTAGACCGACGACGGCCACAGCGCGGCACCCATGTGAATGGTCGCGAGCGCCCCCATCTCTCGCGCCAGTTCCATGTCGTTGCGGGCTGTCTCGTCGGTACAGAAATCCGGCCCCCGAAGCCCGAGCGCCGGGTTGAGCAGGTCGTCGTCGCGGATCTTCTCGGTGTAGAGCTCGCGGATGTTCTGTTGGGGGAGGCCGACATCGCTGTTGAACCACCACTTCGCCGCGTCGTCACCCGGCGGGCCGTAGGTGTACACCGCGCGCAATCCAGCATCCTGAAGCGCGTCGACGGCCCGTTCGCCGTGTTCGAGCGAGTTGGGATACGACCAGTCCAGGGCCGTGGTCGTCCCCGTATAGAGCTTCTCCAGCGCGCCGAAGAGGCCGCCGAGGTACATGTCTTCGGGCTGGTAGAGCCCGGTGATATTGCCGAGCATGTGATCGAAGTATTCACCCATGAGCGACCAGTCCCCGGCGATACCCCTGACTTGGGTCTGTGCGAGGTGAATGTGCGAGTCGACGAATCCCGGCAGGACGATGTGGCTCTCCGCGTCGATGACCTCGGCGTTCGACGCGGTCAGGCCGCGACCGATTTCGACGATTTCGCCGCCTTCGATCATGACGTCCCCGTCGTCTACCTGCCCGATTTCCGGATCGAGGGAGACGATCGTCCCGCCCCGTATGAGTGTCTGTGACATGCGCAGTACAACAGTCTGACCAAGAGGGTAAAAATTTACCGCTCAGTAAACTTTCGGCACGGTACGCGGTACGGGAGCAATCGAATTATATAGCTCTCAGACGGAATGTCGATATGAGCGAACCCGACGGGAAAGTCTCCTCCAAAGACACGCGGGAGGTGATCATGGAGGCCACGTTCCGTGCGCTGAGCAAGCACGGATACAAGGATCTCAGGATGCGTCACATCGGAGAGGAGATGGAACTGACCCGGCAGGTTATTCACTATCACTTCGACGGGAAGTACGACCTGATGTCGTCCTTTTTAGAATATATCATCGACCAGTACGAGGGAAGCGTCGAAGTGGACGCGGACGCGGACCCTCGGACGGAACTCGACGCGCGAATCGACCAGTGTCTGTTCGGTCCGGAATTCAGCGAGTTCACGCATTGGGATCGCATGAAAGTGTACCACGAACTGTACACGCACGCGCAAAACGACGGGCAACACCGGGACATTTTCAACGAACACTACGATCGGATCCGAGGGAGCATCGTCGAGGTCGTCGACGACGGGATCGAACGAGGGCTGTTCGAAGAGGTCGACGCCAAGCGGATGGGGCAACTCATTACGGACGTGATCCACGCCGCGCGCGGCCGGCGGATCTCACTCGGTCACGAGGACGCGCCCGAGGAAGCTCGCCGGGCGATCGACGAGTTTATCCTCGACTCGCTGTGCGTCGACGAAGACACGTAAGGCGGTTCGTCGGTTCGGATCTCCGTTCGATCTGCCGAACGGCGGTTTGCGACCGGGGCGCCCGACCAGCAACCGTCAGTCGTCCTCGTCGGGTGCGCTTTCGAAGACGCCGGCCGCTTCCATCTCGTCGAGTTTCGCCTCCGGGTACCCCAGTTCCCGAAACACCTCGCGGTTGTGTTCGCCGAGGAGCGGCGGCGCACGCTCGAACCCGCTCCGGGCGCGATCGAACTTCAGCGGGTGTTCGATCACGGGGACGTCGCCGAGTTCCGGGTGTTCGATCTCGGTCACCGCACCGCGAGCATCGGTCTGCGGGTTGTGCAGCGCCTCCTCGATGTCGAACACGGGACCCGCCGGAACGCCGCCGTCCTCGGCGATGATCTCGATCCACTCGTCGGTCGTCTTCGTCCGGAGCGTGTTTTCGAGCTCCGTTTCGAGCTCCGCGATGTGGTCGACGCGGTCGGCGTTCGTCTCGAAGCGGTCGTCGGCCGGCAGATCCGGGCGATCGATCACCTCGCAGAGCTCCCACCAGAGCTTCTCGTTGAGGATGCAGACGTTGAGGTAGCCGTCCGCGGTCTCGAACGTCTGGTACGGCGCGAGCACCGGATCCTTCGTCCCCATCCGTTTCGGTTCGTTCCCGGCGAAAACCTGCCCGGCCTGTTTGGTGAGCCACGGAAGCACCGATTCCAGCATTCCGAGATCGATGTACTCGCCGTCTCCGGTCAGCTCCCTCCGGTACAGCGCCGTCGCGACGCCGAACGCGCCCCACATCGCGGTGACGAGATCCGTCACCGGGAGGCCGACCTTTACCGGCTGCCCGCCCTCCTCGCCCGTGACGCTCATGATCCCGCTCAGCCCCTGAATAAGCAAGTCGTACCCGGACCGCTCCCGCCACGGGCCGGTCTGTCCGAACGCGGAGACCGCGAGGTAAATGATGTCCTCGTTGCGGTCCGCGATGGACTCGTAATCGACGCCGAGGCGCTCCGCGGTCCCCGGCCGGAAGTTCTGAACGAAGACGTCCGCGTCTTCGACGAGATCGTACAGCGCCGCCGTGGCTCGCGGATTTTTCAGATCGAGTTCGAGGCTCCGCTTCCCGTAATTTACCGTCCAGTAGTACGGCGATTCACCGTCGACGAACGGCGGTCCCGAGTGGCGAATCGCGTCGCCGTACGCCGGCTGCTCGATCTTGATAACGTCCGCACCCTGATTCGCGAGCATCGCGGAACAAAATCCGCCGGTGACGAACGTGGAGAGATCCAGAACCGTTAGACCGTCCAGTATTTTTCCGTCTCGTGGCATGGTTCTACGTCAGTATCGCGTACTCGATAGTCGGACTGCTTGCTGTGTCGGACGGCTCAACTGTCCCATACCTCACAATTCCTTTACCAAGTGGTAAAACCATCGCCGTCGCGACGATGGAGCGAGCCGTATCCCGCTCGGCCGTTGTTAGCCGTCCGACCGCCGCCAGTACCACGGAACGGTGAGCATGAGCCGGGCGTACCGCCCCCACAACGACGCGATCGCGTTGACGAGCGGCAACGTCACGAAAAACAGGAGGACGAGCCCGAGACAGGCGACGAACAGCGCACCGGAAAGGGTCTCTATCCGCCACGAACCGAGCCGGAACGTCGTTCGGAGTCCGACCAGTAACGTCTCCCAGCCGAACAGGATGTCGAGCGTGAAATCGCCGCGCGGAATCGGCCCGTATGCGACGACCGACGCGTCCTCGTAGTACAGCGGCGCGGTGAGAAAGCTCCACGACGTCGCCATCAGCGACGCGATCGCGCCGAACGCTGCGGTCCCGAACGCGAACACGCTGACGAGGTACGCGACGGCCTTCCACGTTCGGAGATCGATTACGAGCCGTTTCACGCTCCCCCACAGTCCTCGTTCGTCCGGAACGCGATCGACCGGAACCTCGACGTCCAATAAAACGCGGGCGAGCGTCCGTTCGAGAGCGGCCAACCCGGTCGCGACCGCGAGCACGCCGGCGACGATCGGAATTCCGACGAGAACGACGACGAGTCCGAGCCCGGTGGCGAACCCGACGACGAGAACGTTGAAATACAAAACACCCCGCGGGAACAGCAACAGTACGTACAGGAGGTTCCGATACGTCTGCATTCTCGTGGGAGCGCCGATCCAGCGGCCGAGGAGTCCGCCGAGGTGCTCCGTCTCTGGGGAATTTTTCGTAGACATGCGTACGACGTTTTCGTCCGTGAGATAGCTACCCGCGCGTTACGATCCGCTTCCCCATCGAATGCGCCTCCCGGCGAGCGGGCGCCGCGACGGCTGTGAACCGCGATGAGATCGGGACATCGCCCGGATCATACGTCGCTTCGCCGTGGGAGCAGTATAAACCTTTGCGCACGGTCGCTGCTCCGGCAACTGTGCTATCCGGGTTATTTCCGCGCCGTTCCACCGATCCGCTCGAAGACTATGGTTCCGACTCGAGCGCTCGACGAACCGACGCCCGACCCTCGAATTTCACCGGGTGCGGTGAGTACAGTGCGGGAGAACCGCGTTCGGTACGGCCGCGAGCCGCACCGCGGGGCGGGCACGAACGGTGCCGTCGCGATCGCAGCCGAGGTGATCGGATGACGGCGTCCGACCGCGAACGGTCGTGGGGACGCTACGGCTACTGCGCACTGGCGGGACTGTTCGCCGCGTGCGTCCTCGTCCAGACCTACATCGCGGGAATGGCGATCTTCGTCGATTCGACGAACTGGGGGCTTCACAGGACGTTCATTCACGTCTTCGAGATCGGTCCCATTCTCATGGTGCTCGTCGCCTTTCTGGGGCGGCTTCCCTGGCCGTTGCGGCTGCTTCCCATCGGGTTGTTCGCCCTCATCAGCGTGCAGTACGCGACGGCCCACGCGTTCGGATCGCTGGCCGCGGCGATCCACCCGGTCGTCGCCGTCGTCATCTTCTGGCTCGCGGTCGTCGCGACGAAGCGATCGTGGCCGCGAACGGACGGCGCGGTGAGTCGGGCAGTGTGGCGAACCGGCGACTAATACCGGATGGTTCCGCTGTTCGTTCGACGACGACGCGCGCTCTAAGCGCGTCTGCACGATACCGTATTGGCGCGTATTGCTGCCGGCGAGGCTCGGTTTCGGTGCGGCTACTGTCCCTTATAACCGTTTCGCACGAACGCCGTCCCGGCGATCGTGCTGTCCGTCTTATCCTCGTCTCGCTCTTCCGTTCGTTCGAGAGACTACGATGACTACGATGACACGAACCAGCGTACCGTGGGGAGCCCAGACGCGGACGTTCGCGCGCCGCCAGTTACAGCAACTGCGACGCAACAAGATGATCGTCTTCCTCACTGTCGCGTGGCCGGTGTTGTGGTACTTCCTGACGATCGAGTTCTTCGTCGACGTTCCGTCCGGAACCGACCTCGGACCGCTCAAGGCGGTCAACGGAATCAACTACGGGCTGTTCGGCGCCTTCACCGTTACCGTCGCCGTCTTCGCGGGCGCGTTCGCCCGCGACCTCGAGGGGAGGCGGTACCGAAAACTCCGTTCGATGCCGATCGCGCCGACGGCCGACCTCGCCGGCCGGTTCACCGCCGGCGCGGTACTCGGCGTCGCGTCGTACCTCGTGACGATCCTCGTCGCGTACGCGCACGGCGCGACGTTCGGCCCGCTGACGATCGAGACGGTGGCGATCCTCGCGCTGACGCTCGGGTCGTTCTGCCTGATCGCGATGGCGCTCGCGATGGTGCTCGCGCTCGCCGTCACGAAGCCCGAACAGATGACGACGATCGCCATCGTGACGGTGCTGATGGCCTACTTCGTTACCGGCTTCAACGGCTCGTCGCCGGAGATGCTCGCCGACGGCGCGGAGATGGTCAACTACCTGCCGAACTCGCTCGCAACGCGGATGCAGATCGCCCACTGGGTCGGAACCGAAACCCTCGAGTCGATGACGCCGCCGGAAGCGCCCGACTCGATCGAATACGTCGGTCTTCTCCTCGGCTACACCGCCGCCGGCGTGGCGGCCTCGGTAGTGATCGTGCGGCGAATCGCCTACGGACGTGACTAACGATGCTGACAACACCCGCAGACGAAACGACGGAGTCGAAGTCGATCGTCGACGCGTCCAACGTGACGAAACGGTTCGGGAACCACGACGTCCTCACCGGGATCGATCTCGCGATCGGGAAGGGCGAGATACTGCTCTTGATGGGGCCGAACGGCGCGGGCAAATCCGTGCTCCTGTCGTGCCTCTCTGGAAGCGCGCTTCCGAGCGGCGGCGAGATTCGGCTCTTCGATGAGGTGTCCCCCGTCGAGGCGCAGACCTCGATCAGCGTCATGTTTCAGGGAGCGATGGCCGATCCGGAACTCTCCGGCAGGGAAAATCTCCGGTTCTACGAGGACCTCCACCCGAACGGAACGGACCGGTGGCGCGATCTCGTCGAGCGGCTCGAAATCGCGGACGAGATCGATCGCCCCGTCGAGGAGTACTCGGGCGGGATGCGCCGGAAGATAGAGATCGCGATCACGCTGACGATCGACGTCCCGTTCTACGTCCTCGACGAGCCGACGATCGAACTCGATCTCGCGACCATTCGAGAGCTTCACGATCTCCTCCTGGAGATGCGCGCCGACGAAAAGACGATCCTCGTCACCAGCCACGCGCCGTTGGACGCGCAGATCGCCGATCGAATCGCGTTTCTGCGCGACGGGACCATCATCGCGAACGGCCATCCCGACGACCTCTTCGAGCGACTCCCGCCGGTGTTGCGAGTCCGCGGCGCCGTTCCGCCCGAGGAACTCCTGGTCGGAAACGAGCTGTTTCGCCGCGGGGACGAGATCCGCGGCTTCCTCGCGACCGACGTCGACGTCGAACGCGTCGAGTCGGCGCTCCGGGACCGATCGGGAACGCCGTTCATCGACACGGACGAACCGTCGCACACGGATCTGTTCAACTACTACACGTACATCCACTCGATCAGCGGAAACGGGTGACGAACGCGCCGAAGGCGAGCGCGACCACGGCGACGAGTGATCCGGCGGCAGATCCGTGAACCGCACCCGCCTCCCGATCGGCCCCGTTGACGACACTAGCAGCGGCCGGGATCGACAGTAGAACCGTCGACGGAGACCAGTCGCGTTCCGACTACCGCGTTGACGTGGTCGATCCCACGAGGGCGCGAAAACGCGGTCGCGGTTACCGGCGTTCCCGTTCCGGTCGAGGCGGGTTCTAGAGCCCGTTCGCAGCTCTCACTGCTCCGCCCGACCGTCGAGCGGCGTAGAATCCGCCCTGACCGACGCGTAGACCCGTTCGGCCCACTCGCGGGCGAGGGGCGAGTCCGTATCGACGAACGCCTGCATCAGCCCCGTCTCGTCGTCGTATCCTCCGATCCCGACGCGCTCGTCGAAGATTGCGAGCCCGTAGGGCAACTTCTCGCGGGTCCAAAGTGTTAGCCGTCCGCGATCGATCGCCTCGCTCGCTCGGGTCGGGTACGTGTCCAGTTATCCACGGAAGAAGAGACGATTCAGATGGGATAAAATCATCAAGAAATACGCCACTAGTCGCCCCACTGAGGAAAATCACCATCCCTATCGTCCGACTCACGCCCCACTCTTCTTTCCATGATTGGTAGATCAGGAGCATCCAAGAGAGAACAAACAACCCTGTGGCTATCAGAGTCGTCCAGTCCATAGCAGCTGGTAATGAGCGCAGAAGAATGAATATTAGGAAATAAATACGCAGCCTTCACCTACCGTCTGTTCCATCTCCTGTTATATCTGAAGAATGGGATTTCAACAGAGCCGAAATCAGGTGTGTCCCTGAGAGGATGCGCTCCCGGTCAATGTTGGGGATATCTCGCCGCCGTCCGCGGATTAGTTTGTGTGTCCTAACACTTTATCGAATCGCCATGCGGCGAGGGATGCCCTGTTTAGCGAGAGAAGCGGATCTTGAGCGGATTATTTTCAATAAAGATAGTCATCAAAGTGTGCGTACAAGATGTGTACGGCAGAAAGAGCCTAGGCCGGGATTTGAACCCGGGCTCTCGTCCTTACCAAGGACGCGCTTTACCGCTAAGCTACCCAGGCACGTCGGGCGCGTACACCCTCGTACTCTGCACTCGATCCTACTGCGGTGCTCTATAAATATGTGATGAAAGCGACCGGGAGTGACGCGCCGTACCACACCGATCGCCGCCGAGTCCGCCGCTCAGGGATCGGTCGCCGACGTCGCCCGATCGGTCGGCGTCTCCTCGAGCGATCGGTCGGGGCGAGAGTCGACGCGGGCGAGACACTTCTCGGCCGGGGGAAAGGACGGGCCAACGGTCGCCGCGAGGTCGTCGGCGATCGCGAGCAGCCGCGTCGTGGGCGTCTCGCCGACGGCGACGGCGCCGGCGAGGACGGCGAGTTCGAGCACGTCGCGTTCCAGGTTCGCGTCGATCGAGGCGGGATCGGCGCCGACGCACTCCCGATCGGGGGTGCCGTCGGTCGCGGCGGACCGCTCGTGCGGCGCCCGTGCGGCGCGATCGCGTCGGGTCTGATCGCGGCCGAAGGCCTGGACGGTCCGGACGGCCTTGCCGGCGGCGTCGGTGCGGGCGAGAAGGTAGAAACCGCGAGCGACGAGGATGTCGGCCGCGAGGATGGCCAGATCCCCTTCCTCGGCGTCGTCGTCCGTTCCGGTCCAGGGTTCGTCGTGCGAGAGCGACCGGGTCAGTCGAAGCCCTTCGTAGATGAGCTGGACGCCGGCGGCGTGCGTGACGATCGCGTCGGTGGCGCTCGGGTCGTCCGCGCGTCGAGTATCCCCACCGGCGCGTTCGGCGCCGTGCTCGAGTCCGGCGGTCGTCTCGGACACGACCGCGGCGGCGCTTTCGAGGGTGAGAACGCCGGGAAGCATCGACGCGCCGTCGAGAATCGTTTCGATCCGGTCGTGCAACCGCGGCGGTTCGACGTCCGCGACGGCTTCGGCGGCCGCACGCCGACAGCTGTCGGCCTGATCCATTACTGGGGGGGTTACGACGGAGCACGCAAAGACCTTTGGAAACGGCCGAGTAGCGTAGCGCATGATAACTGTCGCCGTCGACGAACGTCGATCGATCCGAACGGTCACCCTCGATCGGCCGGCCGCTCGCAACGCGCTGACCGCCGCGGGGCTCGAAGCGCTCGAGGAGGCGATCGGCGACGCCAACGAAGCGGTGATCTATCTCGAGGGGCGGGGTCCGGCGTTCTGTGCGGGCGCCGATCTCGCGGCCGTCGGCGACCTCGACGGCGATCGCGACGCGGCCGAGGCGTTCGCCCGACTGGGCCAGCGCGTGGCACGGACGATCGAGGAGTCCCCGGCGATCGTCGTCGCGGGGATCGACGGGCCGGCCCGCGGCGGCGGCCTCGAGCTCGCGCTCGCCTGCGACGTGCGCGTCGGCACGCCGGACTCGACGTACGGCGAGCCCGGCGTCACGTTCGGCCTGTTCGGCGCGTGGGGCGGGACCGTCCGCCTGCCGCGGGTGATCGGCGAAGGGGACGCCCTCGAATTCGCGCTCTCGGGTCGAGTCGTCGACGCCGAGGAGGCCCGCCGAATGGGCCTCATCTCGCGGATCGAGGACGACCCGCGATCGGTCGCCGAGGAGATCGCCGGAAACGCCCACGACGCGATCGCGGCGCTGAAGCGGCGGCTCCGGGACGATCGCGATCGGGCCGCACAGGAGCGACGCGAGGCCGAAGCGTTCGGCGAACTCGTGGACGCCCACGCCGACGACGTCGACGCCGTCCTCGAGTGAGTACGGGCCCGGAACGGTCGGAAACTGCGATGTCGGCGTCGGGACGATCGAAAGCGGACGTTCGAGACCGATCGACGACGCCGGAGCCTCATCGACCGGGCGTCCGGCGTGCGAGTTCGATTGCGACTTGGTATCACACCGCCGAATGATTCTTCTCCGTCGCGTTGGAGCGTACAGTCATGCCAGGACCCGTTTTTTTGGGCAGCGACGAGGTGGCGCTCCGAACGATCGAAGAGGAGGATCTCGAGTTCCTCCAGATGCAGGTCAACGATCCGGCCGTCTGGCGCCCGATCGGCGGATCAAGACCGATCAACGCCGATCAGGAGCGGGAGTTCTACGAGGACGTCGTCTGCGGGGACGACGGTGTCCACCTCCTGATCGCCGTCGACGAGACGCCGGTCGGGACGATCGGACTCCGCGACATCGACCAGGAGACCGGAAACGCCGAGCTCGGCTACTGGGTCGCGCCCGAGCACCACGGCCGGGGGTACGGCACCGAGGCCACGAGGCTCACCGTCGAGTACGCGTTTCAGCAGCTCCGACTCCACCGGGTCGACGCGCGCGTGTTCGAGTTCAACGAGCCCTCGCGGCGACTCCTCGAGAGCGTCGGCTTCTGCCGGGAGGGCGTCCTTCGGGACGCCGAGTTCATCGACGGCGAGTATCGGGACGTCTACTGGTACGGCCTCCTCGAAGACGAGTGGCGCGAGGACTGAATCGTCGCTCCTGCCGTCCACGACGGTACGCTCGAGACGGGTGGTCGGATTCGAATCACACCTCCTCGATACTAGGACGGTTGAGAGCACCACGAAAGAGGATCACGTGGGAACACTGCCGAGCCAGGCGCACCGCATCGAGGGCGATCAGGGGAGCGGGTCGGGGGCCGGCGGTACGTTCCGCTTGTGTTCGCTGCGATCGTACATCCCGCGGACCCGTTCGACGGTCTCCTCGTCGACGTCGAGCAGTCGGCTAGTCGCGGCGACTGACAGTGGCCCGTCGACGTGCGCCGCGAGGATCGAGTCGAGCGTCTCGTAGCTGATCCCCAACTCCTCCTCGTCGGTCTGGTCGGCCCACAGCTCCGCCGTGGCGGTCTTGGCCGCGAGTTCCTCGGGGACGCCGACGTGGCGGGCGAGCTGGCGGACCTGCCCCTTGTAGAGGTTGCCGATCGGGTGACAGTCGACGGCGCCGTCGCCGTATTTCGTGAAGTAGCCGACGGCCGCCTCGCTGCGGTTGCCCGTCCCGAGGACGAGCCGACCCTCGTGGTTGGCGACGAGATAGTTCAGGACCGCGCGGACGCGAGCGCGGGCGTTCCCGACGGCCTCGCGATCGCCCTCGGCTTCGGGATAGGCCGCGAGCAGCGAGTCGACGATCGGATTGATCTCGATGACGTCGTAGCCGATCCCGAGTTCTTGGGCGACCCGTTCGGCGTCGCTCATGTTGCTCGCGCCGCTGACCTCGCCGGGAAGGACGAGTCCGCGGACGGTCTCGGCGCCGAGGGCATCGACGGCGAGGTACGCCGTGAGCGTGCTGTCGATCCCGCCCGAGAGACCGAGGACGGCGCCGTCCGCTCCGGCCGACCCGACCCGATCGCGGATGAACGCGGTGATGTGGTCGCGTCGTCGTTCCAGTTCCTCCTCCGAGAATTGAAGATCGATCATGGTCGCGACTAGGAAGCGGACGACCTAATAGGCACGCTTCGCGCGAGAAAAGTGGACGAGCGATCGGTTTCGGGCGACGACGATCGCGATCGCTCGGGGCGGATGGTGGCAGTTCGGTGTGCGCTTCAGCCTGCAGTCCGTTCCATTTAATACGACTCATCTCTTGCGTTCGAGATGGACACCGTGAACGAGCGTTGGTGGTCAGCGATTCGATCGGAATCGCGATCCCCAGCGCGAACGCAGTGAACAAGCGCCGGTGGTCTAGTGGTAGGACATGAGCTTCCCAAGCTCATAGCCCGGGTTCAATTCCCGGCCGGCGCATGTTGTGACGAACGACCGTGAGTCACAACTGCGCCCGGCGGGAATTGAATCACGCAAGATCTCACGACGTTCGATCTTGCCGTCGGGTTCAACTCCCGGCCGACGCATCACCGTTCTCCGTATCGGTAGCGTCGGTTTGAGCGAAGACCATCCCGGTGCAGTGAGCCAGCGACCCATAAATCAGGCGTACGCGAAGCTGGCCGAGACGCAGGTCGTGGTTTCCGGGTTTTTCACGTAGACAGCACGCGATCGATCGATCCATGAGTGAAGAACTCGAGGAAATCACCCTCGTACCCGAACCGTCAGCCAAACGCCTCAATTCCGGGGAGCGAAGCACCTACCGAGAGCATCGGCGGAAGCTCGTCGACTGGATGCTATCCAATGGAATAGATCCGAAACGATCGACCTGCCCAAGAGATCGATCAGCTGTCCGGCGGTGATGCCAGCAGGAAAGCCGGGGAAGGTTTCGAGGTGGGCATTCCGGCGAAGGATCGACCCACCAGCATCGATGACGATCGTATCCGGTCCGTGGCGGGCGGTGAAAATCACGATGGAGGGACCTTCGATACCGCCGCCGACAATCACGACACCCCGTACCGTCGACCGGGATATATTAGAACTCTCCCGTGACGATATCTGCGACTCGCTGGCGGTCGAACAGTTCCGTATCGTCCGTCACGTCGCCGAACTCCTCGGGGTACATCTGCTTCGCGGCTCGTTCAGTGAGAAACAGGTTGTGAATCGGCCCCTGGTTGAGATAGCCGCCACGGTAGACGCGCCCGTTCTGGACGGCGGTCAATTCGCTCCCGACGGGGTGGTCTTGCATATACGCGAGAACCGTGTCGCGGAACTCTGCCGGGGATTTCCGGTCGTGACCGCGTATGAGAATCACGTTGGGATCGACCTCGAGGAGATTCTCGTAGTCCAATTTCCCTCGGTTCGCCGTGCTGAGGTTCTCGACGCCCGTCCCCGCGAGTTCGTCCTCGACGCCGAGGTCGAGCCACTGTTTTTTGCTCGTTCCGTTATCGATGAGTCGATACGGTGAGAACGTCTCTGGCTCCTCATTTCCGTTGTACGTGAGCAGTACTCGCGGACGCTCCTCGGCCGGTGGAAGTCGGGTTTGGATCGACGCGATGAATTCGCTGTGGAGTTCCTCAAACGCCTCGTAGCGCTCCTGTTGCTGAAACACTTCGGCGATCTTCTCGAAGGCCTCGTACAGTGTGTAGTAGCGGTAGTCGTGCCATCCATCCGAGCGTCGGAAGATCAAGTTCCCGATAAATGGCGCGACGTTCGAGGCGATCTCGTCGATGTCCTCGTCGTTCCAGTCGAACCAGTTGATGAGCACCTGAGGATCGTACAGATGAACGTCGTTGTCGAGTTCGTAGAATTCCTCTTTCGTCCGGACTTCGGGATATGCCTCGATCTGTTCGCGATCTACGGTTACACCGGGCAGTTCGTCGTAGACGTAGGTGTAGTACCGGGGGGCGTGGCCGATGCCGGTGATCCCGTCTGCCTGGCCGAGTGCAACGGCCATATCGGCGTATCCGCCGTCGTATGCGACCCACCGTTCGGGAATCCGGTCGAACTCGACCTCTCCTACCGGTTCCATTGACACCGAGTACGACTCGCTCTCTGGTGACGCATTCACGCCCTCGTCTTCGTTCGTGTCCCCTTGCCCCGTACCGCTCACGCATCCGGCGAGTATCGTTCCGCCAACGAGCGTACTTCCGTACTTGAGTGTGTCTCTCCGTGTCCGTCCGTTCCGGGTCCTCGGGTCTTCTGGCATGTATTTTAGGCTCGCCTAAATACACATATTACTTTCGGATTTTAGGCAAGCCTAAAACAAGAGGTGAGAGCGCTGGAGAACTTATTCCGTAGGCCCCTCGCCGGTGGAACGCTGATCAGTATCAGTATCATATGCAGGGTTTACGGCGACGCGCGTCACCTGCCGTCCGGGATCGATTCGGATGCCACGAGGACTCCGTTCGTGACGTATGTCGTCAGCGCGCTCAGGAGAATCAGGGATCGCTTCGGTAGCCTTTTCCGAGACTCGTCCCGACGTATGTGCGCTGACCGAACCCACCCCGCAGCGAGAAGCGAACGAGAAAGGTGAGTCATAACTGCGCCTCGGACGGAGCTGCATCACGCGAGTCACAGCGTGCGAACGAAGTGAGCGCGGCCGTCTCGCCATCGGACCCACCTCCCAGCCGGCGCACTCCACACTCTCTCTACGGGTTTCTGCATGAGACCCAACCATGTCCAAAAAGCTCACAACGTAGATACTCGGATGGTATCGCTCCGCAGCCATGCGATTATAAAACGTTTCAGGCTAGATAGGTGCGCGCGTTCTAGTGCCATAAATGACTGTATTGTATCAATATATAATTCGTTATTGATGAGAGATACACAACTGATCTATTTGGCTTAATAATAAACACATGCTAAAGTCCGGGGAATTTGTAGAATCTGCGTAACAAAGGCAGTAAGTCTGATTTCTCAAGTACTGTGGTTCCCCTAGGCAATCCACCGACCCGTCGGCGAGTACTCGAGTGTTCCGCCACTGTCCTCGCAGGAACGATTCTCGCTGGATGTTCCGGCTTGAAAGATAAGAGTAGCGAGGAAGAAACGCCTACCGAGGGAGAAACGCCTACCGAGAAAGAGCGGGCCGACCCCAACCAGTTATCTCTGCGGAAGCTGGGCCAAACGTATCTTTCGGGACAGTCACCGCCCAGCGGCGGCTATTCGGACACGGATGTTCGAGCCGACGGCCGCTACGCCGTCGTCGGGACCAAATGGGGCGTAAATGGCAGCTATCTCGTTGATCTCGACGATCCGAACGACCCAAACCAGGCACATTACCACGGGAACGAAGACGATGCACCGAACATAGACGTCAAGTTCGACCATCGGAACGGACTGTACCATCGAGCGATAGAGAACGGCTGGTCCGGCAACTTCGAGATCGTCGACTACGGCTTCGATACCGGGACGCCCCGAGAGCCGACGGTCATCGGGACCGTCTCCGAGGGAAAGTCGCATAACGTGACCCCTCATCCGACCGAGTCGGTTCTCTACTCCGTGAACTACGGATTCGAAACGGACGGATTCGACGTCTATGACACCAGCGACCCGGCAGTCCCACGTAACGTCGGCCAGTACGGTCCACAAGGCGCCTGTCATCACATCGAGGTCGACCCAGAACGGGAGCTGCTCTGTGTGTCGTTTCAGGGCGGACAGTTCGTCGGAATCATCATCTATGACGCGAGTAATCCGCGAGAGCCGGTCGAAATCGGGCGCTTCGACTATACGGAGCAAAAATCATACAGCCAAGCGGATGTCGGCGAAGAGGCGTTTGGGAGCGCCCATCGCAGCTACTTCGATCCGCGGCGCGAGTTGCTCGTCGTCGGAGACGAACGTCTGACGGGGACCCCGGGCGGCAAACACATCTTCGATATCGGGTGGCAGGATGGATCGCTCGAAAATCCCATCCCGATCGGGTTTACCGTCTCACCGAACGCTCGTCGGATGGAGGATAATTGGGCCAGCCGGTTTGATTGGACCGGCCACCATTTCACCGTCGTCCCGTGGGGGGATGCGACACTCCTCATCAGCGCCGACTGGCACGAAGGGGTTGTGCTGTACGATATCACTGACCCGACTGATCCACAGTCGATCGATCGGTATCCGACCGGCGATGGCGCGAGCGAGGTCACACCGAACGACACCGTTGCGCGATTTGGGGACCCGCCGATGGCGTGGAAGGCAGCGTATACTGCCGACCGAGACCTCGTCGTCGCAAGCGACGTGTTCACCGGACTCTACACGTTCGAGCTTGCCGCGACTTCGAATTGATATTTCGAATGCGGCCAGTCGGCGGTCCTGAGAATCGAGCAACTATCGGTTTTGAAGGACGTAGTGACGAGTAGCGAGCGACGTCGATGGTAGTTCCTCACGACTGTGAAACGAATGAGATGTTAATGACCACCCTGCCGTTGTTTATCCTTTCGCGTGCTACCCGTTATTGATATGGGGACTTCGAAAATTTCGTTACCCGAATCGATCGCGATGGCAGTCGGGGGGATGGTCGGGGGCGGAATTTTCGCCGTCCTCGGGGTCGTTGCAGCGCGAGCAGGACGAACCACCTGGTTGGCGTTTGTCGTGTCGGGGGTGATCGCGTTCTGCGCCGGGTACTCCGCGCTTCGGCTGAATGCGCAGGCGGAGGGGCAGCTGAATCCGATCGCGTACGTCGAAGCGTTCACCGGGCGGACGACGCTCGCGGGGATGATCGGCTGGACGTTTATCATCGGATACGTCGGGACGATGTCCCTGTACGCCTTCGCATTCGGCAGTTACTTCGTCGAACTCGTCGGAATCCACACCGTGTTCGGGATTCCGCTTCGGCCGCTCATCAGCCTGCTGGCCGTCGGTACGTTCGTCGGACTCAATATCGCCGGCGCTCACGCGTCGGGGCGCACCGAAGACGTTCTCGTCGGACTCAAGGTGCTAATTTTGCTCGGATTCGGCGTCGGCGGGCTTTATTACGGGTTTCGCCACGGGGCGATACACTCCGGGCTGTCGAATTTCCACGGGGAGACGCTACTAGCGGCGGCGATCGGCTTCGTCGCGTTCGAAGGGTGGGAACTCCTGTTGTTCGACCAGGAGAGCATAGAGAATCCGAAAAAGACGATCCGAACGGCGATTTACGCGTCGATCGTCAGCGTCACTGCAATATACGTCCTCGTGGCCGTCGTGACGACGAACCTCGTGGACGCCGGGACCATCCAACAGCAATCGGAGACCACGCTCGCGGTCGCCGCGGAACCCGTCTTCGGCGCGATCGGGTTTCTCTTGATCTCGATCGCCGCGCTCTTCTCGACCGCGAGCGCGCTCAACGCGACGCTGTTCAGTTCGTCGCGCCTCTCGCGAATGCTGGTGGCAGACGATCTCCTTCCGACCCGGTTTCAGGGAGGGACAGACGAACCGGTTCGCCCGCTGCTCATCCTCGGCGCGCTCACCGCGTTGTTCAGCGTGTTCGGGAGTTTAAACGCGATCAGCTCGTTCGCGTCGCTCTCGTTCGTGACGATTTTCGGCGGCTTTAGCCTGCTCGCGTTCCGCGAACGGACCTCCCCGTTGACGGCGGTACTGCCGGCCGTCGGTTGTCTCGGCGCGATCGCAACCATCGTCGGATTGCTGTATTATCTGTACACGAGCGAACCGACCGTTTTCGTGACCGTAATCGCGCTCAGCGTTGTAGTCGTTGGTATCGAGTTGCTCTACTTCGAACGGAAGCCGATCGTCACCGACGTGGAGGGAGTCGAGCGTCAGATAAAATCGTGGTAACTGGTCTTGTCGGGGAGTATTCCGGTAAAACTCGAACGGCTCACCGGGAGATTTCAGTTCGGAACGTGAAATGTGAAATAGCGACCGTCCCGATTCCGAAGAGAAGGGGAAGCCAGTACGTAGCAATTCGGTAGAGCAGCGTCGCCGCCGCCGCGGTCGCCGCCGGAACGCCTGCGGTAGCGACGAGCAGTAGGATGAGCACCGACTCGACGCTTCCGAGTCCCCCCGGCAGCGGGAGGATGTTCGTTATCGCACCGAGCGGGACGATGAACAGGGCGACTTCCGGCGGGACAGTTCGACCGACGGCGTATACCGCGAGCCAAAGTGCAAGCGAGAGCCACACCCATCCGACGGTCGAGAAGATGAGCGCACGTCGGAGGTTACGCCGGTCGACGGCTACCCGCTCGACTTCGTCGACGAACAGCGCGAGACGCCGATGTAACGTTGGTGGTGAGACCGCGTGAATACCGGGAACGATCGCGCTCATCCGGGTCGAAATGCCGCCGAGAATTCCAGCCGTGGCCGCCACGGCCTGTCGTCGATGCCGCCACCCGTACGCGATACCGACGATGACCGTGGCGATCGCTGCGAACCCGGCCAGAAGTACGAGTTCGAGCCGTCGTCCGAGGGCGGCCGTCGCGGTGAAATAGAGGGCGCCGACGCCGGCCAGTGGCACCATCGGGGCATAATTCAGTAGATCGACGCTCGAAACCGTCGCGAAGCTGGTTTCGTAGTCGCTGTCCGAATGACGAGCGAGCAAAAACGCCGCGATCGGTTCGCCCCCGAGGTACGTCGATGGGGCGACGCTATTCGCGAAGAGAACGTTCCCGAACATGAGAACGGCGTCCACCGGTCCGTGTTCGATATCGAGAATTCCCAGCACGATCGAGAACGTATACGCCCACGCGCACGCCCAGAGGGTTACTGCAACGAAGATCGCGGCGATGACGAGTCTGCTTGCGCTCGATATCGCCGCGAGCGTGCTCCGGAATCCGACGGCAGAGAATACGACCAGTACCAACCCGACAGCGATGATGAAACCGATCGCAATGGTCGTCACCCGGACGCCAGCGGCAGTCATATTCGTTGTTCTACCCACGAGGACAAAATACTGGACTGGGACGATACGACCCTGCGCTACCGTCACTTCGGTTACGGAGGCCGACCGTGAAGCCTATTACGCGCTCGCGACGATCCGCGAGACGACTGCGCCAAGATCGTCCGCCAGTTCCCGTCGATCGCACACGGCGACGATAGCGGCGATCGAAGCCGGCGTCCCTCGATCGCGCCGGGGACAGAATCGAATCAGCGAATCGGCGACCCGGAGCACTGACGAATCGGCGTTCGATCGCCTCGGGCCTCAGACCCCGGGAATGCCGATCGCCTCCGGCGCGACGATGCCGACCATCGCGAGCGCATAGGCGATCGCGATGGCGACGATCCACGCGACGAACCCGATCGCGGCCGCGGTCCCCCAGCCGCCGGGGTAGCGCCAGTTGATGACGCCGATCCAGGCGAGCAGCATCAGCAGGATTCCCAACAGCGGAATCCAGCCGACGAAGTAGCTCACCACGGCCCAGACGATCGCGCCGATGAGCGCCGTCAGCGCGGCGTTCGCGACGCCGGCGTCGGTGTCCAGGATGAGTCGGACGCCGGCTAAGATCGCGATCGTACCGATGAGGAGGCTCAGGACGAAGACGACGGCGGAATCTAGGAGTGCCATATCGGATCAGGGCTTCCAGTTCAGTTCGATGGTGATCGTCTCCCGGTTCCCCCGCAGCATCGACGATCGCTCCACGACATCGACCGAGACGTTGATGCTCTCCGGCGGAGCGAGGTCGACGGTCTTGTTTCCGACGGCGACGTTGATGTCCTCGCCGCCCCGCTCGAACTCGTCGCCGAGACTCGCGAGGTACGATGCGAGTTCCGATCGCGTCATCGTCTCGTCGGCTGTCGTCCGTTCGGCCATACGGGTTCATTGACGACGCTGCCCGCAAAAGTATGGGGCTTGAACACGACACCAACGCCGCGTTACCGGACGCGGCGGGGTGAAACTGTCACCTACGGACGACGAACGCGGGAGCCGAGGGATCGTCGATCAGAACAGGTTCGCGTGCTGATAGACCGAGATGCCCTCGCCCGTGATCTCGTAGGGCTTTTTCTCCCGAGAGTGGTTCGCGTCGCGGATCTTCTGGATCTCGACGGCCAGCCGCGTCTCCCGGAAGTCGTCCGGCCGGACGTACTGGAGAACGAAGACGGCGTCGGTGAGGTACTCGACGATGCCGTACCGCGAGACGTACGGCGACTCCTCGGACGCCTCGCTGGTCAGCAGCGCCGTGACGCCGGCCTCCTTGAGGCCCTTCGTGAAGTCATAGAGTTCGTTGCGGCGTTTCGCCCGGTCGTCGTACATCATCTCGAGCAACGACACCGAGTCGAGGACGAGTCGCGAGGCGCCGAACTCCCTGACGAGTGCCGGCAGTTCGGTGCGGATCGACGCGAGGCCGGTCGCCATCTCGACCGGGTCGACGTCGACGACGGCGAGAGTGCCCTCGGCCTCGTACTCGTCGAACGCGTATCCCTTCTCGGTCGCGCTGTTGAGCACGCGCCGGCGGGTCTCCTCTAAAGTGATGAACACCGCGCTCTCGCCGTTTTCGAGCCCGCGGTTGAGAAACTGGAGGCCGAACGTGGTCTTGCCCGTGCCGGCGCTTCCCATCGCGACCATCAGCGATCGCTCCGGAACGCCGCCCTGGATCATTCGATCGAGGCCGTCGATCCCGAGGTCGATCCGCGGCAGCTTCGAGCCGACCTCCTCGTCGAAGTCGGGTTGGTCGCCGCCCGGCAATTCGAAGTCGACGTCGGAGAATCCCTCCGGTCCGTCGACGCCGCCGAGAGACGGCGCGCCCTGCAACGCTGAGCCGAAATCCTCGTCGAACAGCGAGCCGTCGCCGTCGTCGGTTCCCGTCTCGCCGTCGAACGCGGCCGACGCGTCCGCCAGCACCGACTCCGGGTCGGCCTCGAACTCCGCCATCGACGCGTCCGGTCGGTCGTCGGCTCGATCGTCGATCGTCGCGTCGTTCCTGAGCGCGCGCTCGAACCAGTCGTCCCCGTCGCCGGTATCGTCCTCACCCACGACGATCACCTCCCGATGCCGCGCGACCGCGGCCGGTGCTCGAGCGGACGACGGCGCCGGTCCCGCGCGCTCGCACGACTGTAAGCGGCGGATCGCGAGTCGGACTCGGGGAAACGTACTCCATGCAGAGGCCGCGACGGAATCGTCGCGAGAGAGTTCACGTACGCCCTCACATCCCACCCAGATTAATGTTGTTGCCGTCGGCCGGACGGTCGGCTACCGTAGTGAGGGATCCGTTAGCCGCAGGCGCACCGCGATCGATTCTGCCGCGCCGTCGGAGAAATCCACCCACGGCCGACCGCGAAGGGGGCTTTTTTGAGTGCGGGGCGGGTATGCGCCGACGATGGACGCCGAGGTCGGACTGGTCGCACAGCGCGACAACGAGCGGGCACAGACACTCGCCGCGAATCTCGTCGAGGCGCTCGAACGAGCGGACGTCGATATCGTCGTCGACGAGGAGACGGGGCACGCGATCGAGAGCGGCGAGAACGGAGGCGGGGCCGGACGCGGAATCGCGGTCCCCGTCGGCGCGATGGCGGGTCGCGACCTCGTGGTGAGTATCGGCGGCGACGGGACGTTACTGTTCGTCGCCCGCGAGGTCGGGAGCACGCCGATTCTCGGAGTCAACCTCGGCGAGGTCGGCTTTCTCAACGCCGTCTCGCCCGACGACGCGATCGACGTCGTCCCCGACGTCGTCGCCGATCTTCGCGACGAGGAGGCACTCGACCGCCGCGAACTCGATCGCCTCGAAGCGAGCGGCGACGGCTGGACGCTCGAACCCGCGCTCAACGAGATCGTCGTTCACGGGCCCCGACGGGGCCACGGCGGCGGCGCGACGATCGAAATCCTGGTCGACGGCGAACACTACGCCGAGAGCCACGCCGACGGCGTCCTCGTGGCGACCCCGACGGGCTCGACCGCCTACAACCTGAGCGAGGGCGGACCGCTCGTCCACCCGACGGCGAGAGCGCTCGTGATCACGCAGATGGCCGCGGGCGAGCCGATGCCGTCGCTGGTCGTCGATCCCGACACGGACGTCACGCTGGCGGTCACCGGAGCCGACACCGCCTACGCGATCAGCGACGGCCGAAACCGGAAACGGCTGTCGCCGCCCGCGACCGTCTCGGTCGAACTCGCGGCCGATCCCGTCACGCTCGTCGGGCCGCAGGTGAACTTCTTCGACGGGCTGGAAAAACTCGAGTAGTTCGAGACGCCGATCGGACCTACGCTCCGTCGATCAGCCGCTCGAGGTGCGCCGGCGGCACCGCGCCGCGGGCGGCGTGCCCGTCGGAGACGAACGTGGGGACGCCCGTAATTCGTTGCTGTCGCGCCTCGGCGAACTGCTCGTCGAGTTCCGCTTGGAGTCCGTCGTCGTCGACCGCGTCGCGGATCTCGTCGGCCGGCAGCCCCGTTTTCTCGGCGAGGTCCGTCAACACGGCGACGTCGCCGATGTCGCGGCCGTCCTGCCAGAGCGCCTCGTAGATCGCCGCGTCGAAGTCGGCCCACCGCTCCGGATAGGCGCCCTGCACGTACCAAGAGGCCAGCTGGGCGTTCAGCGAATCGACCTCGATCGCCAGTTCCTGCGCCATCTCGACCCCGTACTCCTCCCGCAGGCGGCGGACGTTCTCCCGCGCCTGGGCGAAGTACTCGTCATCCTTGCCGTCCTCGGCGTCGTGATCGATCGAACCGTCCGGATTGCGCTTACCGCTGCGGAGGTCGAACGGGTGCCACTCGACCGCGAGCGGTTCGTCCCGCGTCTCGCGGTACTGTTCGAGGGAGCGCTTCCCGAGGTAACAGAACGGGCAGACGTAGTCGGCGTAGAGGGTGAGCCGATCGGTCCCGGTCGTCGACGTCGCGGCGTCGGTGTCGCTCATGGGCGCAGTAGGGACTCGCGATTGAAAAGCGGATAGCAACCGGCAGTCACGCCGAATCGTCCGGACGATGCGGGCCGGGATCCGACCGCAGTATCAGTCGGCGCTCTCCCGACTGGCGGTGCCCGTATTCTCCGGGAGGTTCGGATCCCGGTGCGGGTTGCGACCGTAGGCCGGGAGCTCGTCGTCGAGCTGGGACTTTAGGACGCGGCGCAGCCGGTTCAGACTCGTCGTGTCGAGGCCGTACCGGGACGCCAGTCGTTCGAACGTCGGATCGTCGGTGATGTCGTGGGCGCGGTACTGGCCGAACAGGTCGTCCATCCGATCGGCCGAGAGGGCCTGCGCGTCGATGTCGTCCAGACCGAAGTACCGCTGGCGATCGACGTCGACGACGTGGCGGATCACCACCAGCGCGACCTTCGGGATGGCGCGTTGGCTGCCGAACTCGGTGAGGTCGATCTCGTCCATCACGCCCAGCGCGAGGTCCCGCTGCCACGGCGTCAGGTCGAGCGCGTTACACAACGCCTGCGTGGTTCGCAGTCGATCGAGGTGGTGCGCGCGCTCGCTGTACCCCGGCGTGGCGCCGTGTTGCTCGTCGTGGAGTCGACGGATGCTCTCCGAGAGATCCGCGTCGGGCGACTCCGGTCGGCCGATGACGGTCGCGCTCGGCGTAACGACGCCCCACCGGCGGACGGTCGAGTCCCGCTGGACGTCCGCCCGCGAGAGCGACCCGGACCCGGGGCGCGTCTCGAGCCGGCGATCGGACTCCTCGTCGACGACCGCCGCTTGCGCACCGCCTCGTCCGGGGTCGATACCGTCGTATTGCATCTCGTATTCCGCTCGGACAGGGAGACGGAAAAAGGCTCGCTCGTTTCGGCGGACTGATACCGATGATTGACAATCCGTGTGACACGTCTTCGGGTCACGACGACGATCGCCACTCCCGAATCTCGCCGTCGACTACGACCTCGGTTCCGACGTCGTCGAACGTCACGCCGCCGTAGGCGACGCTACTGCCCGGCCCCGAGTAGATACCCGCGCTACCGCACTTCGCCGCGCGGGCGGTCGTGAGCGTCGCGTCGACGTTTTCCCGGAAGCGAAACGCCTGGTCGTCCGCTCCCGTCGCCGTCACGCCGGTCAGCTTCAGGTCGTCCATATCGTCGAAGATGATCGCGTTCGTAAACGCGCCGTCGACGGTGACGTTCGAGACGACGGCGCCGTCGAAGCCGCTCGCGTACAGCCCCGATCCGGACGCCACCCCCTCGTCGTCGGTCCTGATCGTGACGTCGTCGATCGTCAACTCCCGGCGTCCGCTCTCGACGTGTCCCAGCGAAATCCCCCTCGCGTTTTCGATGCAGGAGACGCGATCGATCGTCAGATCGGCGACCAGATCGCCGGTATCGGCCCTGATCGCCGAGTGCTGACAGCCCGTGACGTACCCGTTCGCGATGCGGATCGACTCGTGACCGTCGCGGTGGATGTGAACGCCGTGGTCCGGATCGTTCTCCGGGTCGATCTCGAAGTTGTGGAGGGAACAGTTTCTGCACGGGGTATCGTCGTCCGCGACCAGCGTCTCTTCGCGGCCGTCCCATACGCCGTTCCGTGAGAGTCCAGACGCTTGCGTGTCGAACTGCAGCGGCGCGTCCGAGCCCGCCTCCCCGCCGCGAGTCGCCCAGTAGCCGTCCACCGTGACGTTCTTGGACGAGACGACGTCGATGTGGTGAAAGTAGATCGCGTCGCCGTACACGCGCTCCAACCGGACGTTTTCCGCGTGGGCGGGCACGATCCCGTTCGACTTCGGCGAGTCTATTCGGACGTTGCAGATTCCCCAGTTCGACGCGCCGTCGTATCCGGTCGCGTCGTACCCGCTATTGGAGATGAGCGCCCGTCCTTCCTCGTCGTCGGGACGCGGCCCTTCGAAGACGGTCGAGCGACCCGCGCCCAGGAGGATCGTATCGTCACCCACCAGCGGCGTCCGTTCGAGGAGATACCGACCGGGCGGGAAGTACACGATCCCGCCACCGGACTCGGCCACCCTCCCCAGAAGGTCGTGGACGGCCTGCCCGACCTCGGTGGCACCGTCGCCCTCGATCCCGTGCGCTTCGACGTTCCACACGGGCGTCTCTTCGGTGCGTGCGTGGACGCTACGTGCGACCTCGATGCTCGCCGAGTCGAACCGCGCGGACTCGAAGTGACTCGTTCCCGGCACCGGCCGGTCGGCACACCCCCGCCCGCCGAAGTACGTCCAGTCCTCGCTCGAGGCGTCCCAGCGCCAGGTGATCCCCTGATCGGTCGCGTGGTAGAGTTCGTCGTCGTACTCGCCGTCCGCCGGACGGTCGGCGATCGGACCGCGAACGATCGCGTGTTCGTCGACGGCCTCGACCGTGTCGGTGTGGTCCCACTCCTCGCCCGGGTCGTACGTCCCCAGTCCGAGCCGCGGCGTTCGATCGCCCATGATCAGTCCGTTCCGTAGCCGTAGCCGTACGCCGTTCCGTACCCGGATCGGGCGGACGCGACGCCCGAACACCCGGCGAGCGTCACGCAACCGCCCGACACCGCACAGAGGACGTCTCGCCGTCGCAGCTCTGAACTGTCCATAGCCCCAGACTCTCACGCGATCGCATAAAAATGGTCATCCGGTTCGAACAGCGTCTCGCGATTGATATGAATCGGACGGCGTCGCGACTACGGGGAACGAGAATTTCGAGAAGTTTCGAGAATCGGCGGTTTCCCGTCGTATCTTCACCTTGTGACCAGAAGCACTTAAATGGACGATCGGCGCCGACCCCCGCTCACCGAACCGCGTCGATCAGGTCGTCGACGAACTCGTCCAGCCGACCGGGATCGGGGCCGTCCCGCGCGTGAATCGCGGGATCGATCTCTCTCAGCGGGCGGGCGAACGCGGGACCGACGGCGTCGTCGATCGAGGCCGCTCCCTCGCCGCGTCGTTTCCGACCGAGCAGGTCCCGCGCGCGATCGATGCGCTCCGCCTCGAAGACCGCCGGCGCCTGCTTGTCGAGGAAGCGATCGAACGCGATCGCCGGCAGGTCGTGCTCCCCGCGCTCGCCGGTCGCCTTCAGGTAGCGGGCGGACATCGCCGCCCGACAGATCGTGAGGTTGCGCTTGACCGTCGGCTCGGTCCGGGTTTCCGCGAATCGCTCGTCGTCCCGATCGATCGTCGTCGTTCCGTCGTCGAGACCGACGACGTATCCGTCCGCGTCGGCCTCGACGATCGGGAACAGTTCGTCGTCGCTGCGCACCAGGTGGTGCGAGACGTACTTCCGGTAGTTATTCGTCGCGATGCCGCGCCACGCGTGGTAGAGGTCCATCGGGTTGTACGAACGCTCGACGTACGTGGCGAGGGCCGCGGGATCGTACGCGGTGCGGTAGCGGATCGGGCTTCGGAGCAGGTCGATCGCTCCGTCGTTGGACTCCGCGAGCAGGCGCGCGAACGTGCGGACGTCCCACCCCTGTAACTCGACGTCGTTGCGGCTGTCGACGATCGTTTCGGAGGGGCTCTCGAGGTGCGCGTACTGCCGGAGATCATCGGGAACGTAGACGAATCCCACATCGTAATCGCTCTCGGGGCTCGCTGCACCCCAGGCGTGGCTGCCGCGGGCGACCGCCAGAACGACGGAACTGTCGTGGGCTGCTTCGAGGTCCGTGAGGTGGTCGTCGACCCTCTCGTAGACGCGCTCCGGAACGGATGTCATCGTCAGGAATAGATCGGGTGGAACGGCAAAGTGACTAGCGGGTACGAAACGAGCGGCGAGGATCTCCCGTCATAGCACCATCTTGTGACCAGAACCACTTAAAGAACGAATCGGTCCGCGTACCGGACAGCATCCCTGTCATCGAGAGGCACACCACCGTTAGAATAATTGATACCGGATGACCACGTAGTGATATGTTCTATCAGGGCTCCCAGTCGTCGGTCTCGCGGTTGCATTTCCGCTCGGCGACGTCGGACGAACCGTTCCGGTCCTCCCGTTCGGGATCGACCGACGCCGAGCGTGGTGGGTAACGCGTGTCGGAACCTGCCGAATTCGTACCGCCCGAGCGCGTCGACAATCCGCTGTGGCTGCTGCTCCGGCGCTACGCTCGTCCCCACGCGGTTCGGTACGGGATCGCCGCCGTCGGGACGCTACTCGCACAGATCCCACAGCGACTGCCGGCGCTCGTGATCGGCGTGGCGCTGGACGCGATCCTCCTGCAGGACGCCCCTTACGCGATCCCGTTCGTACCCGGGTCCTGGATCCCGGAGACGACGATGGGACAGGTCCGATTCACCATCGGCCTGCTGGCGGTCGCCTACGTCGTCGACGGCGTCCTGAGCTGGCTGGCCGGCCGACTCGAGGGGACGGCGCGGCTCCGGACGCTCCACGAGATCCGGGTCGACACCTTCGAGTCGGTCGTCGACCACGAACTGTCATTCTTCGACGGCCACCAGACGGGCGACGTTATGAGCGTCCTGAACAACGACGTCTCCAACCTAAACGGGTTCGGGAACAACGTCTACCAGGGTATTCGGCTCTCGATGCAGGTGCTGGTCGCCTTCGCGTTCATGCTGACGATCGACGCGCCGCTGGCGGCCCTGCTGGCGATCATGCCCCTCCTGCTGATCGGTCTCTGTCGGGGGTACATGACCCGCGTCGAGCCCCGCTACGAGCGGGTCCGGGAGAGCGTCGGCCGGGTGAATTCGCGACTCGAGGACGGCATCGAGGGCATCGAGACGGTCAAGGCCTTCGCGCGCGAGGACGAGGAACGCGAGGCACTCGAGGACGCGTCCGGGGAGTACCGCGACCGCAACTGGTCGGTGATCCGGCTGCGACTCCTCTTCAGCTACGCGAGCTGGACGACCGTCTCGTTCGCCTTCATCGGGTTGTTCGCGTTCGGTTCGCACCTGGTCCTCCAGGGAACGCCGTCGCGGATCGGCGGCTCGCTGACCGAGGGCGCGCTCCTGACGTTCCTGCTGTACAGCAAGTCGTTCTACCAGCCGATCCGGCAGCTCATGATGGACGTGCTCGACAGCTACGAGGACGCACTGGCTTCGAGCAAGCGGATCGTCTCGGTGCTCGAGGGCGACCGCCCCGACCGAAACGAGGGCCGGGAGCTGTCCGTCCCCGAGGGTCGTGTCGAGTACGACGACGTCTCGTTCACCTACGATGGCGCCGACGAACCGACGCTGACGGACGTCAGTTTCACGGCCAAGCCGGGATCGCTCGTCGGTGTCGTCGGGCCCACGGGCGCGGGCAAGTCGACGCTGACGAAACTCCTGTTCCGGTTCTACGAGCCCGATCGCGGTGCGGTCCGGATCGACGGCACCGACGCCTCGACGGTCTCCCGGCACAGCCTTCGGACCCACCTCGGCTACGTCTCCCAGGATCCGTTCCTCTTCTACGGGACGGTTCGAGAGAACATCGCCTACGGGGTTCGCGAGGCGCGTAGCGCCTCGAACGGCGAGCGGGGAGGCACGACCCGCGAGGCGCGCACCGCCACAAACCGAGCCAACGGGACCGGCGAGGACGAGCGCTCCGTCAGCCCCGACGTTCCCGACATCGACCACGAGGACGTCGTCGCGGCCGCGAAGCTCGCTGGCGCCCACGAGTTCGTCACCGACCTCGAGGACGGCTACGACACCCAGGTTGGCGAGCGCGGCGAGAGCCTCTCCGGCGGCCAGCGCCAGCGGATCGCCATCGCCCGGGCGATCCTCAAAGATCCCGCGGTCCTGGTGCTGGACGAGGCGACCAGTCACGTCGACAACGAGACCGAGCGTCGGATCCAAGAGAGCCTCGACGCGACGGCCGGCGAGCGGACGACGATCGCCGTCGCTCACCGGCTCTCGACGGTGCGAAACGCCGAGCTGATCCTCGTCGTTGACGACGGCGAGATCGTCGAGCGCGGCACCCACGAGGAGCTGCTCGAGCGAGACGGCCTCTACGCCGACCTCTGGCGGATTCAGGTTGGAGACACCGAGGCGGTGTCCGAGGCCTTCCTCGAGCGAGCGCGCGCCCGCGGCGAGGCGAGCGCCGCCGAACCCGTTCCCGGGGAGAGGGTGTCGCGATGAGTCGCGACGGCGAAGATGGCGGGGAGGGTGAGATCGCGGCCGCGGCCGACGAACGGTGGCCCCTACTGTATCTGCTCCGCGAGCGCGGTCGCGGAAACCTCCGATGGCTCGGTTTGGGAAGCGCCGCCTCGGTCGGCGCACAGCTGCTGTCCAACGTCGACATGCTGATCGTCGGACTGGCGTTCGACGCGATGTTCAACGACGAACCGTACGCGCTGTGGCTGATCCCCGACGGCTGGATTCCCGGCGATCCGACGGGTCAGCTCCTGTTCACGGCGGCGCTGCTGGCGAGCCTGAAGGTGATCGACATGTCCCTGGGGATCTTCTCCCTGTGGGCCATGTTCCTGTTCGCCCAGCGAACCCAGCACCGCATTCGGGTGGCCGCCTACGACGCCGTCCAGCGGCTGGACGCCGGGTTTTTCGACGACCAACGGACCGGCGAGGTGATGAGCGTCCTCAATAACGACGTCAACTCCCTCGAGGAGTGTCTCACGCACGGACCGAACCTCGCGCTCCTCGCCGCGACGATATTCGGAAGTTCCGTGCTGTACATGGCGATCCTGAATTGGCGGCTGGCGCTGATCTCGCTGGCGGTCGCACCCGCTCTCGCCGCGGTCAACGTCTGGTTCAGTCGCCAGCACGAACGCCGCAACGACGAGGTCCGCGAGGAGACCGGCGTCCTCAACGCCCTGCTCGAGACCAACGTCGGCGGCGTCGAGACGGTCAAGGCGTTCGGCGGCGAGCGGTACGAGACCGATCGCGTCGAAGTCGCCTCGGACGCCCAGCGCGAGGCGTCGTGGCACGCCCACCTCGTGGGCGTCCTCCACCAACCGTCGATGCGCCTGCTCGCCGGCGTCGCCTTCGTTCTAACGCTGTTCGTCGGCACCGAGTGGGTCGTCGAGGGACGGTTCTGGTTCCTCACGGGGACGATCACCGCCGGCGAACTGATCCCGTTTCTCTACTACACCCAGCAACTCGCCCAGCCGATGCGCTTTGCGGCCTGGGTGACCGGCCTATACAAGAGCGGGAAAGCCGCCGCCAAGCGCGTTCTCGGGCTCCAGCGAATGGATCCGCCGCGCGAGGACGGCGACGTCGCGCTCGAGGACCCCCGCGGCGAAGTGCGCTACGAGGACGTCACCTTTGCGTACGACGAGGCCGACGAACCGGTGCTCGAGAACGTCTCGTTGGACGTCGAACCGGGCGAGACGATCGGGCTCGTCGGCCGGACCGGTACGGGAAAATCAACGTTGCTGAAGCTCCTGATGGCGTACTACGATCCCGACGAGGGGCGGATCACGGTCGACGGTCGCGACCTCCGGGAGTGTTCCCGTACATCGCTGCGCGAGTCGATCGGCTACGTCCGACAGGATCCGTTCCTGTTCGCGGGAACGGTGCGAGAAAATATCGCGTACGGGGTTGGTGAGGCTACAGACCGAGCGACGGACGACGATACAGAGGCCGCCAACCGCCACGTCTCCGACGAGGCGATCGAGGCCGCCGCGCGCGAGGCCGCCGCGCACGAGTTCATCGTCGATCTCGAGGACGGCTACGACACGGAGGTCGGCCAACGCGGCGTGCGACTCTCGGGCGGCCAGCGTCAGCGGATCGCCATCGCTCGTGTCCTGCTGACGGAGCCGTCGATGTTCGTCTTCGACGAGGCGACCAGCCACGTCGACAACCGCACGGAGGTGCTCATCCAGCGCAGCCTCGAGCGGATCACCGCCGATCGGACGACGTTCGTCGTCGCCCACCGGCTGTCGACGGTCCGGAACGCAGACCGCATCCTCGTCCTCGACGACGGCGAAATCGCCGAACGCGGGACGCACGACGAACTTCTCGAGCGCGACGGCGCCTACGCCGACCTCTGGCGGGTACAGGTCGGCGAGGTCGGGGCCGGCTCGAGTCGCTGATCGCCCAGTCCGTTCGTTCGTAGCGCGACAGCGGTTATTGCCGAGTGTTGCGACTCGAGTACGATAGAACGCGGTAGAATCCGGCTTCCCGTCATAGCTCCACCTTGTAATCAGAAGCACGTAAAGGACGAACGAATCCGACGGACGCGCCGCTATGAGAGTAGTCCACCCGAAAACGAACTGTTCTCCCCTCGAATCTCCACCTTGTGAGCAGAATCTCGTAAAGCGTCGAGCGATCGACTGGGGACGATAGTTGAAACAGCACCCGACGCTCATCCGTCCGTACAGAACAACCGCGAGAGAACCTGACTTCCCGTCGTATCTTCACCTTGTGACCAGAGGCACTTAAATGGGATCGGGGAGCGCAGAACGATGGCACTGCGATAGAGTGACGACTGATTACCGGAATAGGACACGGCAGAACCGACGATCTCCCGTCATAGCTTCACCTTGTGACCAGAACCACTTAAAGAATCGCAGGCGTCCGGATCGATCCCTCGAGTCCGCTCGAGCGGTCGGTATCCGGGCGTCCCTCGAGAACAAAGGGCTCGGGGCGAACGACGGGAACGGGACGGCTGCGACGTCTCGAGGCGCGTCCGGAATCGGAAATTGTGCGTTCCGAAAGCCATAATCGCGTGCTACCCCGAATGCGAGCAATGACTCAGCAGCTGCCGGACGTGCAGGCAACGTCACCCGAGGTCACCGTCGGCCTCAGCCAGGTCGGTGTCACCGGCGTCGAGAAGCTCGTCAAGATCGCCCGCGAGGACAAGCGCCCGATCGTCCTCACCGCCGAGTTCGAGGTCTTCGTCGACCTCCCCGCGTGGCGCAAGGGCGCGGACATGAGCCGCAACATGGAAGTGATCGACGAGATTCTGGAGGACGCCACCCGCGACGAGGCCTACCGCGTCGAGGAGGTCTGTGGCGCCGCCGCCGAGCGGCTCCTCGAGAAACACGACTACACCACGCGCGCTGAGGTCTCGATGGAGGCCGAGTTCATGCGCCGCGAGCGGACGCCCGAGAGCGATCGCGAAACCCAGCACACCGTCGACATCGTGGCGGCCGCGGCGGCCACGGAGGAAGGGACCCGCGAGGAGATCGGCGCCACGGTCACCGGAATGACCGTCTGCCCGTGCTCGCAGGGGATGTCCGCCGCGCGGGCGAAACAGACCCTCGAAGACTTAGGCGTCGAAGAGGAGACGATCACCCAGTTCCTCGACGAAGTACCGCAGCCGGGTCACTCCCAGCGCGGCCACGCGACGCTGACCGTCGAATCGAACGGCGACCCGGACGTCGACCTCAACGACGTCATCGACATCGCCCGCGACTCGATGAGCGCCCGGATCTACAACCTCGCGAAGCGTCCGGACGAGGACCACATGACCTACGCCGCCCACGCGGACGCGAAGTTCGTCGAGGACTGCGTCCGATCGATGGCCGAGGGCGTCGTCGACGAGTTCGATCACCTGCCCGACGACGCGGTGATCACGATGAAACAGTCCAACGACGAGTCGATCCACCAGCACAACGCCCACGCCGAGCGCGTCGTCGAACTCGCGACGCTGCGCGAGGAAGTCAACGGCGACCACTGAGCGCGACGCGAGCGGCGATTCGGCACGTATCCGGAGCCGCAGTCGAGCGGCCGACCGTCGCCGCTCCGCGCACCCGGTTATCGGACGGTCGTTACCGGAACCGGCGAGCGTCTCGTCACCGTCTCGGCGACGCTCCCGAGGAGGACGCGACTCGGGCCGGACCGGCCGTGACTTCCGACCACGATGTGATCGAGGTCGTTATCCTCGGCGTACGCGGTGATCGTGCGTGCCGGCCGTCCTCGCGCGAGTTCGACGGTTACTTCGACGCCGCGTTCCGCTGCGGTCTCGCGCGCGGCATCGAGAATCTCTCTGCCCTTCTCGCGCACCCGCTCTACGTACTCGTCGGTGTACGGGAACCCGCTGTCGTTGTACGTCGAGGTTCTATCGAACTGAATTACGTGGAGAACGGTGATCCGATCGTCGGGATACTCGCGCAGGGCGTAATCGAGGGCGTTTCTCGACTGCTCCGAACGGTCGATCGGAACGAGAACGTGTCGGCTCATGCCGAACGATACCACTCGTGTCGATATAGTATCGCCCAGTTATCAGAACGATTCGATTACTTCTCGAACAGTCAGTCTTCGACTGGTGTCTCGCAACCGGCGTTCGAGACCGACGAGTCCGCTTCGACGGGGAGAGGCGAATCAGAACTCGAGCGGGTCGGCCTGCCGCCAGTGTGGTGCGAACTCGTCGTGGACGTCGGCGGCGAACTCGGGATCCTTCAGATCGATCATGCCGAACGCCTCGCTCGACGAGAGCGGGTTCGGGACTTGGATGCAAACCTCGACGTTATCGATGATGTTGAACGTTCCCGTCACCTCGTCGCTGATCCGGACGTCGAAGTCGTCGCGGGCTTGGAGCGTCTGGCGATACCGCCGGCCGACGTTCTCCGAGAGCGCGCCCATCAGGTCCGAGGTCATCAGGATGTCGACCAAAACGTCCCGATCGAGGGCGTCTTCGAGCTGGACGAGAACGTCGTCGCCGAGCGTCCGGGTGTCCATCTGCGGGACCGGGTCCGCGGCGACGATGACGATGTGCCGATCGGCGGCCGCGAGTCGCTCCAGGAGGAGGTCGAGCGTTTCCTCGGGGCCGACGGCGGCGGTCCAGAACTGCTCTTCGACCGGTTCGGCCGCGTCGAGTTCGTCAGCGAGATCGTCGACGATCGACTCGTACTGGTCGGCTTTCGCTTCGAGTTCCTGTTTCTTGTCGTCGAGCAGGCGATCGAGCGCGGTCGCGGGTTCGACCGCGACGTACTTCTTCGGGCGACTCGCCGTCTGACTGCGCACCAGATTGTACTGTTCGATGCTGTTGAGCACGTCGTAGATCCGGCCCATCGGGACGTCGCTCGCGCGCGAGAGTTCCTTCGCGGTGGTCGGCCCGGTGTTCAGCAGTGCTCGATACGCTCGAGCCTCGTACTCCGACAGCCCGAGGTCCCTGAGACTGGCCATATGAAGGGGAAACTGATCGAAAGAACATAAACGCTGTGGTGGTTTGATGTTCGATCGATCTCGGGCGCCTCAGACCCGAGCGTCACTCGAGCACGGCCCGGATTCGATCGCTCAACTGCTCCGGAGTTTCGGCCGATTCCGAGCTCCGGTCCCCTCGGTCGACCCTGGCCGTCCCCGCCTCGAGGTCGTCCGTCGCGTTCGGCACGACGACCTTCTCGTGATCCGCGAGCCGCAACGCGGCGCGGTGGAGCTCGGAGCCTGGTTCGTCGGCGACCCGAACGACGAGCGGTCCGTCGAGGAGTCGGGCGACGGCCGTCCCGTAACGGGCGATCTGGACGCCGAACCGATCGCTGGCGCCGGCGAACGCCTCGAGCGTTTCCCGCGCGTGCGCTCGATACCGATCTTCACCCGTGAGGGCGGCGAGTTCGAGCAACCCGTCGGCGAACGCGACGTTGGAATCGAGCGGGCGCAACGGGCGATCGCAGAGTCCGACGCCGGCGGCCGGACCGTCGACGAACGAGTCCCCGTCGCGGAGGCGATCGATCGTCGCGTCCGCGACCGCGCGGGCGTCGTCGACGGCGGCCGAATCGATCGTGCTGGCCGCCGTCGTCAGCGCGGCGAGGACCCGCGCCTGGTTCGCAAGTAGACAGGTCGGCTCGTCGTCCGCGGCCTCGGTCGCGTCCCGCTCGCCGTACTCGTCGCGCACGTGGACCGCGACGCCGTCGCGGAGCAAGTCCATCCGGAGCGTCGAGAGCGCTCGCTCGGCGTACCGGCGAGCCCGGTCGTCGTCGGTGTAGGCGTAGTACGTGCACAGTCCCTCGATCGCGAGCCCGTTCGGTCCGGCGAAGACACCCGCGTCGACCGGCGGGTCATCGGCGACCGCGCGATCGGTCGCGTCGAGGCTGTGGGCGTCGGTTTCGCCCGGAGCCTGGCTGTTCGCGAACGCGTCGGCCTCGTCGTTCCACAGCGTCGTGGTGAGGTAGTCGACGGTGCGCTCGGCCGGCTTGCGATACTCGTCCGCGCCGGTGTGCAGGTACGCGTTCGCGAACGCGCGGACGAGCGAGCCGTTGGAGTCGAGCAGCTTCTCGTGTTGGAGTCCCGACCAGTCTCGATCGCTCGCGAACCGGTAGAAACCGCCGTCGTACTCGTCCAATAGATTCGCGCTGACGGCGTCGAACGAGCGCAGCGCCATCTCCCGATCGCGCTTGAGCGCGAACTCGAGGGCGTCGGGCAGGGGAAACTTCGGGCCGGTCCCCCATCCGCCGGCGACCTCGTCGTAGGTTTCGGTCAGCTGACCGAGCATCGCCGACTCGACGTCGCGCGTGAGGTCGCCCGCCGGCGGATCGTCTTCGCGGAGCGCCCTCGGGACGCGTGCGGCGCCGCTCCCTTTCGTCTGCCACATGGTTCGGACGCTGTCCAGCACCTGTCGCATGCCGTCCGGCCCGAGGGAGCCCGCGCCGGTCAGGACATTCCCGTCGGGGGAGAGAAAGACCGTCGACGGAAAGCCGCCCATATTGTACCGATCGCGCACGCGCGGTCGCCGATCGGCGTCGACGCGGATCGGAACAAAACCGTCGTTGACGTTCGCCGCGATTCTGGGCTCGGCGTACGTCTCCGCGTCCATCTCGTGGCAGTGGTCGCACCACGTCGCAGTGAGCGAGAGCAGGACGGGCGCGTCGGCGTCCTCGGCCTCGTCGAAGGCCGCCTGGCCCCACTCGCGCCACTCGACGCGTGTCGGATCCTCCATATCAGATCGTCGCGAGTCGCGGGCGTAAGCCCTTCGTTCGATTCTCGTGCTCGCGCGAGGAACGCGCCGCCCACGCATCGAGAGTAAAGGGTTTTCACCCTTCGGCGGCAATATCGGAGCATGCTCCGGTGGATCTTCGCGCTGTTGCTCATCCCCTTTCTCGACGCAGTGATCCTGGCAGTCGTCGTCAGCCAGACGACCTACATCGGCTGGGTCGGGATGGTCCTGCTCGTCGTCCTGACGGGACTCGTCGGGATGTTGCTGGTCCGCGCCGAAGGTCGGCGGACGATCCGGAAGATGCAGCGATCGCTGGCCGCCGGGAAACCGCCGGCGAACGAACTCTTAGACGGCGGGCTGCTCATCGCCGCCGGAGCGTTCCTGCTCACGCCCGGCCTGGTGACGGACCTGCTCGGATTCTTGCTGGTGCTCCCCGTAACCCGGATCCCGATCCGCATGGCGCTCAAACGCTACGTGATCGTCCCGTACGCGAACAAAAAGACCAGCGGCCTCGCAAGCGGCACGGTCTGGACGTTCGGCTTCCCCGACCAAGGCGCCGCCGGCGGTCCCGGTGCCGAGAATTCGGCGGGTGGAGGGCCCGAATCGCCCGACGGCGGCACGTACGACTTGAGCAAAGACGACTACACCGTCGACGACGACGAAGGCTCGTACACGATCGACTTCGGCGACGATCGGGACGACTCGACGGACGAATCCGACGGCGACCCCTACGCTCGGTAGCGATTCTCACGGGGCCTAAAGAAAGAAACGCTTAAACATCCCACCACACAACGGAGTAATGCGGACGCGGGCCAATAGCTCAATCAGGTTGAGCGCCACTCTGATAAGGTGGAGGCTCTCGGTTCAAATCCGAGTTGGCCCACTTTTGACGCGAACAACGCGAACGGAGTGAGCCGTGAGCGTCAAACGTGTATCCAACTCGGATTTGGAGTACGGAAGACGCATGCTCACGAGCGAAGCAAGTGAGACCGTCTTCAGGTGGTTCAAATCCGAGTTGGCCCACTTCCTGCGGCAAGCAGTATCGCGAGCCGCGTGAATGTGTTGCTACGAGGGAACCACGTGGGCGGATCGCAGATAGCCGATCGAATACGGACCCCGACTCTCCACCTGCCACCTGTTAGTTCTCCGTCCTGAAACGATCGGTGAGTGCGACCGCGTACCCATAAACCTACAATCTCGCACTTCACCAACTGAGGCTATATGGCGGGCGACATCGATCTGGGCGGGCGCGACGAGCCGTTACGAGGTGCAGACGATCACGCCGAACTCCTCTCCGAGCTCGACTCGCACGATCTCGCGATCGCGACCGAGCCAGACGCCGATACCGGACGGTTCGAGTACGATCGCGACGCGGACCCGGATGCGGTGTTTCCCCAGTCGATAGCTAGCGGCGGGCCGACTCCGTCCGGCGTAATCCTCTGGACGCGACTCGCACCCGTCGTCTTCGATCCGGACGAGCCCTTAGCCGTGCGAGTGGCCCACGATCCTGACTTCGACGACGTCGTCTACGAGGGCGTGGTTACCGACGCCGAACAAATCCGGGCCCACGACTACACGATTAAAGTCGATCTCGACGGACATCTCGACTCGGACCGCGAGTACCACTACCGGTTCTACTACCGCGACACGGCCTCGCGAATCGGGCGGTGCCAGACGCTTCCCGCGTCCGACGCCTCCCCCGAGGCCATGCGGTTCGCAGTGCTCGCCTGCCAGAACTATTGCAACGGCTACTATCCCGCGTATCATTACGTCGCCCGCGAGGACGTCGACTTCCTCGTCCACGTCGGCGACTTCATCTACGAGTCCAGCGACGGCCACTTCAAGGGCCTCGGCTCGTACGACTACCCCGGTCGCGAGAAGGAGTTGCCCAGCGGAAACGGTCGAGTCTGGGGGCTCGAAGACTACCGGTACCTGTATCGCACGTATCGAAGCGACCGATTCCTCCAGGAAGCGTTAGAGGCGCACACGATGATCGCCGGGTGGGACGATCACGAGATGGTCAACGATCTGTACTGGGACAAACGGCGGGATGCGCCTGCAGGTGACCACCCCCAGGGCGATGACCCCGCGTTCATGACCGATCTCGTCGCCGACGCGATGCACGCCTGGTGGGAGTACATGCCCGCCCGCGTGCACTACGATCCGCGCGGCGACAACCTCCAAGACCGGTTCCAGCTCTGGCGCGAGTTCGAATTCGGGGACCTCGTGACGCTCGTGATGACCGACGAACGCCTGTTCCGCGATCCGCCGCGCGAAGCGATCCCGACGGCGGATAACGTCGGCCCGCACCGCGAACCACCCGGGCGGACGATGCTCGGCGACGACCAACGCGAATGGCTCATCGACACGATCATCGAATCGGAGACGACGTGGACGGTGTGGGCCGACGAGGTCCTGACCGTTCCGCTCCGCGTCGGCTCCGGACCGCTGTCGCTCTATCCGGTCCAGGGGGGCTGGGACGGGTACACCAGAGAACGGATGCAAATCACCGAAACGATCGCGGAGGCCGACGTCGACAATTTCGTGACCCTGACCGGCGACATGCACTGTTATATCGCCGCCTACTCGCAGTCGTCGTATCCCGGGCGAATTACGGGCGGGGAAGGCGTCGCACAAGGCGAGCGAATCGGCGTCGAGTTCATGACGCCCGCCGTGACCTCGCTCAACGTCGCGGAGGCCCTGCACCTGACCCGCGGCTGGCGGCGAACGCTCACCGAACCGCTGCTGTCGCGGCTGGTGCCGGCGATGAATCCGCATATCGAGTTCTTCGACGGCCACCACTGGGGGTATTCGGTGGTCGAATTCTCGCGAGACGCGTGTACGTATATCGGCTACGCCGTCGACAAGACGGTCAACACATCGGACGCCGATCGTTCCGTCGTGGCCGCGTATCGCGTTCCGGAGGGGATAGTCTCGCTCGAGGACGTGACCGACCAGTATCTCTTACCGTGAAGATCCGAGCCCCGCAAGACTGACTGCAGGCGGTTCACGTTCGAGGTGACACCCGCTGTTTCGAGGCCCAGCCGCGGGGCTGATCTACGTTCGGGCGATTCACGGCAAATCTCGGTGATCGCCGGGACGGTTCGGCCGCTACCGGCGGGTGCTCCGAGGGCGCGTCACTCTCGCCGGTAGCGAACGGGAACGTAGGGGACCAGCGACGCTGGAATCGATCCGGCGAGACGCTCGGCGACGCCGGCGAGGGGTTTGCGCAGGGCGGCGTAGACGGTCGACGCGGCGACGAGCGCGATCGCACCGGCGGCGACCGATTCGGGGCCGATCGCGACCAGCGGCGCCGCTGCGAGGCTCGCGAGCAGCAGGTCCTCCGGCGCGCCGTCGTAGCGGACCCAGCGGCGAGGCGGGAGCCACCGGTCGTGAAAGTGACTGTAGACCGCCTGATCGGACGTCCCCCGCCAGGGCCGTAGCTCGAGCCCGCCGCCGAAGGCGTCGGAGACGGCGTGCAGCGCCGCTGCGGCGAGCGCGACCGCGATCGCCACTGGCGCCGCCGACGGGACGACGACCGCGAGTGCGAGCGCCGGGAGCGCCGCGATCGACGCGTAGATCGGGTAGTGAAACGTCTTCCGGTGGCCGGCGTAGAGGTCCAGGTCGGGCGCCAGCCCGCCGACGAACCCGGCCGCGAACGCGGCCGGTGCGAGTTCCGGGGCGATCGCGAGAACGGGGAGTGCGAGCGTCATGCCCCAGAGCGCGTGCGTCGTCGCCATCATCGTGACCCGGCGTAAGCGACGGAAACGCATAGTCGTTTCCCGCGCTCGACGGCCGGTTCGGGAGGATGCGACGTCGCCTCGAGCAGGGCGGCGAGAGGCGCCGGTATCGGGCATCTTTTTGCCCGAGACGGGTGACAGAGATCGTATCGATGTCGATATCACGTGACGCCGAACGCGGAATCAGGCTCGGGCTCCTCGCGGTGTTCGTCGCCGGTTGCCGCCGGCGGAACCCGGGTGCGATTGCGAACGCGCTGCTCGCGTTCGTCGCCACGTACTGTCCCGCCGTCGTCGAACGCCGGTACGGCGTCGAGTTCCGCCCGTGGCAGCGCGTGTACGTCGAAGCGGCGATGATAACGCACGCCGCCGGGATGCTCGGCCCGTACGACGACGTCTGGTGGTGGGACCACGTTACGCACGCGCATTCGGCGACGCTCCTCGGCGGACTCGTCTTCGCGAGCGCTCGCCGCCGCGATCGAAATCCGCGGCCGCGAGTTATCGCCGTCGTGAGCTGCGTCGGAATCCTCTGGGAACTCGTCGAGTACGCGATTCACGCCGCGGCGAACCGCCTCGGATTCGAGCCGTTGCTCGTTTCCTACGGAAAAACCGACACCGCCCTCGACCTCGTCTTCAATCTCGTCGGCGCGCTGCTCGTCCTCGCGTTCGGCGATCGGGTCCTCGAAAACTTCGTCTCGTCCGAACGACGTTCCCGCGAATGAGGGCATCCGATCCGACGGGTGCTCCGTTCGCGATCGGGCGTCCGATCGCGCGAGCGACGATGGCCGCCGATCCGGAGGGTGCTCGCTCGCGCTCAGGTCGGCTGTTCGTCCGTCGGGCGATCGTCTCTCGGCTCGGGCCTGACCGCCTCGCCGGTTCGAACGACGGCGTAGCCGCCGAGGAGGAACAGGACCCCCGACAGCAAAAATGCGACGTCCCAGAGGAGAACGCTTCCGGGGCCGGCCGGCCAGACGTGGTGAATGCCGAGGAGCTGGTGGTTCACGAGCCCCTCGACGAGGTTGAACGCGCCCCAACCCATGATCACCGATCCGAGGAGCGCCCGCCCCGACTTGGGGACCGCCGGTCGGCGCCACGCGCGAACGAGCAACGCGATGCCGGCGATCGTACAGAGGTAGGTTGCGGCGTGGAAGAGACCGTCGGCGAGCACGTTCAATCGCAGGTTCGCGACGGTCGTCGGCTCGGTCTGCGCCGACAGCATGTGATGCCACTGTAGGAGCTGGTGGAGGACGATGCCGTCGAAAAAGCCGCCTAGGCCGATTCCGAGTACGATCCCGGCGATCACGAGCGGTTTCGCGTCCTCGCGGAGCCCGAGCCACGTCTCGTCTTCTGTTGCCATACGAACGCCTCGCGGCCGAACCAAAAGCGGATGCGGCTGTCAGTTGCAAGCGGTCGACGGACGCGCGATCGGCCACAACGCCCGCGTTCGGCCGAACGCGAGTCGCCGCCCGCGATCGACGGCTGGTAGCTTCATGGTCGTGGCCGTCGGAGAACCGATCGAATGACCGACACCGGCTCGATCACGTTCGTCCCGAGCGTCCACTTCTCGCCGACCCACCGCCGCCGCGTCCGCGAGACCATCCGCGACGTCGACCCCGATCTCGTGGCCGTCGAACTCGACGAGCGTCGCTTCGAACGGCTCGATCGGGAGCAGCGGGGGTCTCCGTTCGACCTCGCCCGAGAACTTCCGCCGCCGACCGCGGCCGCGTACGCGACGCTTCAGGCGCTCCAGCGGACGGTCGTGCGTCTGTACGGCCTCGACCCGACGAAAACCGACATGGAGACGGCGATCGAGACCGCCGCCGAACTGGACCTCGACGTCGCGCTCATCGACGATCCGATACCGGACACCCTCGAGGCGCTCTCTCGACGCGTCGGACTGGAGACGCTACCGAAGCTGCTGATCCGGGCCCAGACGAGGGGACCGGCGGACTACGCTAGGCAGTTCGAGGTGATGACGACCCCGTTCTCGGAGGTCACCGACGGCGACGATGTCCAGCCGGTGATCGACCAGCTACGGCAATTGCTCCCCGAAGTCGCGGAGGTGCTGATCGATCGGCGGGATCGATCGATGGCGGCTCGCCTCCGCCGGCTGCGCGCGGACGGGTACGACGTCGTCGCGGTGATCGGTGCGGGACACCACAACGGGATTCGGCGCGCCCTCTCCGACCTCGACGAGGGGGTCCCCGATCGAACGCCGGCCGTACCGATCAGAACCCCCAGCCGAGCGGTGACGCGGATTCCGATCGATTGAGCCGCGGGCTGGCCGGATCGGCGTCGGAAGCGTGTGGTCGAACCGTCAGGGTGGGACGCTCGAGTCGGGGTCTGCGGAGTCGCCCGGCCGCTCCGAAAGGTGTTGGTACGCGAGCAGGTCGTCGTCTTTGATGACGACACAGAGGATATCACCCTCTTCGACGTCGTCCATCTCGGACGCCGGTTCGACGTGTTGATCGACGACCTCGCCATCCTCCTCCAGGAGGAGGACGACGTGTCTGTCGTCGACGATCCGATCGACGACCGCGACGTACTGATCCGCGTCAGTCGGTTCGTCGTCGACGCGGGAGCGAGCGCTCGCGTCGATCGAAGTGATGACCGTCGCGCCGGCGAGCGATCCGACCGTTCGAACGACGCGTCGTCGCGACAGTAGGTTGTTCGCTGCCATACCCCCGCTGGCCGCGCCATCACTGATAAACTCGAGCCCCGTTTCAACGGAGAGACGAGAACGCCCGGTCGGCAGTTCGTCGGGCCGCGGGACACCGATCGTTTTCATATTTTTTAATATACGTACTAGAATCCGTCATGTACTCAGAATCTTCGGTTCGGCGCCCGTATCGAATTTCCCTGAACGTCCCGGCGGTGGAAACCGCCGTCGAACGAGCATCCGAATTACGGCTACTGATTCGGTCGTATTCGATTAACCGTCGAACTTCCGATCGCCGTGTTCAAACGCCAGCTCCGGACAAATAGCCGTGACGGTTCCGTTTCACAGTGCTCACCGGACTGGTTCCCACCCTCCGATGAACGATGGATCTCATTCGACCAGGGACGGCGATCGGACGTCGCTGCCGGATTTGCTCGTTCGAGCACTCGAAATTTGGATTTTCGAAACGTGACTATTATCTGGTGGATTCGAAAATATGTAGTTGTTATTATCATCTGATTCGGTGCAGCTACTGGCGTCGAAACGAGCGGAAAACGATCGCCGATCGGACCGTGTTTCTTACAAACATACCCGTGTAAACGCCCGCACGATCCAGAACGTTTTTTGGAGTCGGCGCCCAACTAGCGGTAGTGACTGAATCCACCTCTCCCAGAGAATTGGACGACTCGTGCGGCTGTAAAGCCGGCAGGGTCGCGACGAAGTACGGCCTTTCGGGGCTCGACGACGACCTCGTCGCGTACTGGACCGGAACCGGCGAAGAGCAGTACAGCACGCGCGAACTCGCGACGCACGTGAACCAGCGAGTCCTCGAGGCCGCCCTCGAAGACGCCGGCGTGGCCGTCAGGGACGGCGAAGTCGAGAACACGTACCGGCTCCTCACTGACGACGACGTCACCAGCGGGACGCGAATCCAGACTCGGAATGAACTCGAGCGCGACGGCGTTCCGATCGACGACGTCGAGTCGGATTTTATCTCCCACCAGACCGTCTACAATCACCTGACGAACTGTCTCGACGCGTCCCTCGAGGAGCCGGACGACGAGGAACGGCTCGATCGGAGCGAGGAGAAACTGGGCGCGCTGCAGAACCGAACCGCGGCGGTCACGGAGGACACGATCGCGCAACTCGACCGCAACGACGTGATCGACATCAACGAGTTCGACGTGCTGGTCTCGGTGACGGTGACCTGTACGGAGTGCCAGCAGCAGTATACGGTCCGAGACCTCCTCGAAGAGCGGGGCTGCGACTGTTCTCGCGAATACTAGCCGATCGAACGAGCGGTCTCGAAGGTAACACCCCTGCCACAGAAAGTAACAATACCTATTTACTGGGAGTTACAAACACAGTGTATGGGACCTAACTTGGAATCGGAAGCACGATCGATGCCGGACCAAGCGACGCTCTCCGTCACCAATATCGGTGGAATCGACGAAACCGAGGTGTCGTTTGAGCAGGGTATCACCGTCCTCTCCGGACGGAACGCGACGAACCGAACCTCGCTGCTACAGGGGATCATGGCCGCGCTCGGCAGCGATCGAGTGAGCCTCAAAGCCGACGCCGAGGAGGGAGCGGCGACGCTCGATTTCGGCGACGAAACGTATCGACGGACGCTCAGTCGGCGCAACGGCACGATCGCCAGCGACGGCGACCCCTACCTCGACGATCCGGAACTCGCGGACCTGTTCGCGTTCCTGCTCGAATCCAACGAGGCGCGTCGGGCGGTGGCGCGGGGCGACGACCTGCAAGAACTGATCATGCGCCCGGTCGACACGGCCGCGATCAAAGCCGAAATCGAACAGTACAAACGGCAGAAGGAAGATCTCGCCGATCGGCTCGCGGAACTGGACGAACTCGAAGGGCGCCTGCCCGATCTGGAGGCGAAACGAACGCGGATCGGCGGCGAAATCGAGGACCTCCGGTCGGAACTCGAAGCCGCCCAGGACGACCTGGAGGAGACGAACGTCGACGTCGAGGATCGCCGGGAGGAGCAGTCCGAACTCGAGGACAAACTCGCCGAACTGCGCGAGACCCGGTCCGAACTCGAACGCGTCCGGGACCGCATCGAGACCGAGCGCGAGAGCATCGACGCCCTCGAGAGCGAACGCGACGACGTCGAGGACCGACTCGACTCCCTCTCCTCGGGCGACGATGTCGACCGCGGGAAACTCGAGGCGGCGATCGAGACCCTGCAAGCCGAGAAGGCGGACCTCAACGAGGAGATCTCGCAGCTGCAAAGCACCATCCAGTTCAACGAACAGCTCCTCGAGGAGTCGACGACGTTCCTCGACGACGCGGGAGCGACTGGCGACGGCCCCGTGACCGATCAGTTGCTCGCCGACGCGGAATCGGAGTCGATCACGTGCTGGACCTGCGGTTCGACGGTCGCGCGCGAGCAGATCGAAACGACGATCGAGCAGTTGCAGACGGCCCGACAGGAGCGCCTCGAGGAGCGGTCCGGGCTGAGCGACGAACTCGACGACAAGCGGACGGCGCTGTCCGAAATCGAGGAGAACCGCACGGCGTACCGGCAGGCGAACCGCCGCCTCGACTCGATCGACGACGAGATCGAACGCCGGCGCGATCGGATCGACGAGCTGATCGAGGATCGCGAGGCGCTGACCGACGAGATCGACGAGCTCGAGGAAACGATCAACGAGCTCGAAACCGAGGACTACGGCGACGTCCTCGAACAGCACAAGGAGGTCAATCAGCTCGAGTTCAAACTGGAGCGCAAGGAGCGCGAACGCGAGGAGATCGAGGCCCAGATCGACTCGATCGAGGACGAACTCGACGAGCGCGAAACCCTCAAGCGGCGACGCGAGGACGTCACCGAGCAGCTGACGGAGCTGCGGACCCGCATCGACCGGATCGAGGCGGACGCGGTCGACGCGTTCAACGAACACATGGAGAACCTCCTCGAGATCCTCGGCTACGAGAACCTAGAGCGGATCTGGATCGACCGGACGACCAGGGATGTCCGCGAGGGTCGCCGAACCGTCTCGAAGTCCTCCTTCGAACTCAAGATCGTTCGCAGCACCGCCGATGGAGCGGCCTACGAGGACTCGATCGATCACCTGAGCGAGAGTGAACGCGAGGTAACGGGCCTCGTGTTCGCCCTCGCGGGCTACCTCGTCCACGACGTCTACGAGACGGTTCCGTTCATGCTTCTGGACTCGCTGGAGGCGATCGACTCCGAACGGATCGCCACACTCGTCGAGTACTTCGAGGAGTACGCGCCCTACCTCGTCGTGGCGCTGCTCGAGGAGGACGCGCAGGCGCTCGCGGGGAGCCACGACGTGGTTTCGGAGATCTGATCGCGACGCGGCCGTTTCGTCGAAAGACCGTTTTACCGCCCGTCGGTAGCGGAGACGAATACCGTACCAGACGAGAGAACGCTAGACACCGACTTCGGTGAACCACGGCGAGAATCGTCGGCTCTCGGGCGATCGGTAGATCATACATCAGTAGTTCGACACGGCGTCAGACGCAGACCGGCAGCAACCGTGCGACATCCCTATCCGATCGGTAGCGCGTCCGGCAGCGCCGGATTTAGCGGCTCGAGCAGACCATGTATCGCGGAACGTGTTACAACCATACGCGTGTAACAGAACCGATCGGTGAACGATACTTATCGTCGAACGGAAGAGAGTAGCCAGAGACGGCCGAAGGCGAGTGTCCGGTTGTGCCGGACTCCTACGAGTATGTCAGATTCATTTCGATGACGTTCGCGGCGCTGAGCGCGGTCTTAGAGGGTTCTCTCCCGAGGACGCCGTCGGTAAACCGGTTCGTGGGACCGGAACCGCTGATAGCACCGAGCGGTTCTCCCGCGTTATTACGGATCAGCGCCGCGACGCACCCATTCTTGAAACGCGTTCTTCGTCGTCGATCGCGTACCCTCGATCACGGATCTCCGAAAGTTCGCCTTTGAGGCCGTCTCGATCCGCGATCGTCTTCTCGGTCACCGACGGGAGGCCGTCCCGATCGATGATCCCGTCGACCGCTGCGTCCGGAAGGCACGAGAGGATCGATTTGCCCGTCGCCGTAGTGTACGGGTGAACCCGCTTTCTGAGGTGTGTCGAGAGTGACCGCGTCCGGCCCCTCGAACGTGTTGAGGAAACCCCCCATTTCCGTGTTCTTCGAAGTTTGCGTGTTCGCCGATTTCCTCGGCGAGTTTCCTGATTTCCGGGGTCGCGGCCCGTACAACTTCATTCGGCTCCGTGCGAATCCACCCAGTTCGAGAAATCGAGCCCCGGCGTGTAGGTCCCGTTCTCGCCAGTTAGATATTCGGCCTCGGTCAGGGTTCGCAAGTGGTCGTGGGCCGTGTGCTCCGGCATCTCGAGTTCCGTCGCGAGCTCGGCGACGCCCGCCCCTCCGAGGTTGCGCTGGGTTTCGATGATTTGGGACGTAGTCGCCACAGCCTGCACCGGCTAGCGGTGATCGCTTACCGTTGCCACGCGGTATTTGCGGCACTTACGTAATCGTTATCCGGTGTTACCGGACTAGTCCACCGACGATCGCCGGCCGCGATCGGGTCAGTGGTGTCATCGAGTTCGAGGTACTACGGTTCGCCGAAGTACCGTTACTCCCGTTTCGCTACGATCTGGTTGGATAGCACGCCGATCCCCTCGATTTCGACCTCGACCGTATCGCCGGGCTCGAGCAGTTCCGGCGGCTCGCGGAAGATACCGACGCCGCCGGGCGTGCCGGTCGAAATGACGTCGCCCGGACGCAGGGTCGTGATCCCGCTGATGTACTCGACGAGTTCCTCGGCGCCGAAGATGAACTCCGCCGTGTTCGAGGACTGTTTCGTTTCGCCGTTGACGCGGCAGGCGACGTCGAGTTGCGAGGGGGCGAGCCGATCGTCGGGAACGAGCGTCGGTCCCATCGGCGCGAAGGTGTCGTAGCTCTTGCCGCGGAAGAACTGTTCGTCCTCGAACTGGGCGTCGCGACCGCTGACGTCGTTGATCGCCGTGTATCCGGCAACGTAATCGCGCGCGTTCGCCGCTGACACGTCTTTGGCCGTTCGGCCGATGACGACGCCGAGTTCGACCTCGTAGTCGACCTCCTCCAGTTCCGGCGGGTGGACGATGGGATCGCCGGGATTCGTGACCGCCGTGCCGGCTTTCCCGAACAGGAGCGGACGCTCGGGCACGTCTTCGTCCTGTTCCTCGGCGTGATCGTGATAGTTGAGGCCGACGCAAACGATCTTCCCCGGCCGAGGGACGGGGGCGAGCAGTTTCGCCTCGGCGACGGGGCGTGCCCGATCCGCCGCGGCGTCGACGGCGTCTTCGACGACCCGCAGGAATCCGGCATCGGTCAGCTGCCGGTACGATAGTTCCTCTCGAAGACCGGCTAACGGAACGATCTCGTCGTCGCGGCGGACTCCCCACTGGGGACTCCCGCCGGTGGTATATCGAACGAATTGCATCGGTACCGACTATCGGTTCCACCTACCTAACTATTCTGTTTGACGGAACGGTCAGGAGTAGGTGAGATTCACCTCGATGACGTTCGCACACCGCAGGATACGCTCCGGAATCCCGTTAGTAAAGCGATCGTCCTGCATTCGACTCTTCGGGCCGGAGACGCTCACGGCCGCGATCGCGCGGCCGTCGTCGTCGGTGATCGGCGCTGCGACGCATCGCATCCCCTTCACCCGTTCTTCGTCGTCGTACGCGTATCCGCGCCCGCGAACCTGATCGAGAGCGTCGAACAGTTCCTTCCGGTCCGAGATCGTCTTCTCCGTTACCGCCGGAAGGCCGTGTCGATCGAGGATTGCCTCGACTTCCGCCCGCGATCGAAAGGCCATGATCGTCTTGCCGAGCGCCGTCGTCTGGAGCGGAACGCGCATCCCGGCGTGGGTGTCGAGTTGGACGGCGTCGGGGCCGCGAGCCTTGTACAGAAATACGCCGAGCCCGTGCTCTTCGATCATGAGGTTTGCGTGTTCGCCGGTCCGTTCGGCTAGGTTGTTAACCTCCGGGCGCGCGATCTCGAAGACCTTCTTCCGAGACCGGGCCTGGTCGCCGAGCTGGAGAAATCGCGTGCTGATGTAGTACTTATCGCCCTCCTTGACGAGATACTCCTCCTGCTCGAGCGTTCGGAGGTGGTCGTGGACGGTACTCGTCGGTCTGCCGACCCTGTCCGAGACTTCGGAAACGCCCGCCCCGTCGAGTTGGCGGAGCACCTCGACGATCTCTAAGGAAATTTTCGTCGCCTTGACCGGAACCGTACTCGACATGTGAGACACGTCCGCACGCCGCGAGAAAAACGTTCCGGTAGTGCCGGATGCGATCCATTGGTAGCGGTGTTCGTCGCCAATCGAGTAATCCGTCCGATCGTTCTTCGATCGCGTTCGATTCGTCTGCCGTCGTATCGCCGTCGGTGTTACGTATGGGTTCGTCGTGCTGTCCGACACGTCGCTCTCCGAACCGGCCGAAAACGAACGCATCGGTATCCGGCGTTGACACCGGAGCAGGCGAACCGTTCACAAACACGGATAAATATCGACTCATGATATGGCCGACACTTTTCGCCCCTAGTTGAATGATTTCACTACTATTTTGCCGAGCGGGAGACCGAGCGAAGCCCGGGCCGCGAACCGCTACGAGAACTCCGGGATAACCTCGTCGGCGAACAGCTCCATGCCGCTCGTATCCGGGAAGTCGACGAACCAGCACTGGAACTTCGTGACGCCGGCGTCGATCCGCCGTTCGATCGCCTCGGCACACTCCTCGGGCGTCCCCATGATGAAGTACTCGCGAGCGTCCGCCTCGGTTTCGATCGGCGCCTGATCCTGGTACTCCTCCTCGAACTGGATGGGCGTCATCAGGTCGACCAGTCGATCGAACTGCTCCTCGTCGCGCGTGCAGATGACGTGGCCATCCCAGGAGTACTCGATCTCGTCGGGATCCCGACCGACGGTTTCGCAGTGCTCCTCGATGACGCCGATCTTGTGGGTCAGCGTCTCGACGTCGCCGTTGAAGACGTCCGTGTTCCACACGTCCGCGTGGTTTGCGACCAGCTTGAGCGTCACCTCCTCTCCCTGACCGCCGACGAGGATGGGCGGGTGGGGATCCTGCACCGGCTGGGGCGCGCAGTACGCGTCTTCGATCTGATAGTGGTCGCCGTCGAAGCTCGCACCGTCGCTGTCGGCGTCCCACATCCGCTTCATCAGTCGGATCGACTCGTCCAGGCGCATCAGCCGCTCGAACCCGTCGCGGTACTCCCAGCCGTAGGCGTCGTACTCGGGTTCGTGCCACCCCGCACCGAGTCCGAGCTCGAGCCGGCCCTCCGAGATCACGTCCAGCGTCGCCGCCATCTTCGCGACGAGTGCGGGGTTGCGATAGTCGTTACAGAGGACGAGCGAACCGACGTTGATATCGTCCGTGAAGCCGGCGATCGCCGACAACAGCGTCCAACACTCGTACTCGGCGTAGTCGCGACCGAGCATGAGGTGATCGGGAGCCCAGACGGCGTCGAAGCCGAGTTCCTCGGCCTTCTCGATCCCCGCTCGGGTCGTCTCCCAGTCCAGCGCCTCGTACGCGGGCGTATCCCGGTGCACCGGCTCGTCGTCGCCCGGATCGGGAGCACCCGCGAAGACGGGGATGTTATACTCGAAGCTAATCTCCGGCATGGTTATTCGACGGCGAAATGATCCAGGGCATCCTGGTTGAGTTCGGCACTCAGGCCCACGCCCTCGGGCAGCTGGAGTGTGCCGTTCTCGGCGTTCGGCGGGTTCTGGTAGATGGCGTCCGCGTACGTCGAGTCCTTGTCCTGCTCGGCCTGGCGCTCCCTGTACCACTCGGGGATCGGGAAGTACTCGGCCATCGGCGAGTTCGTCGACGCCGCGATGAAGTGTAGGTGCGGGTTCGTTCCAGTGTGCGGGATCACCGGAACGTCGTGGGCGCTGGCCATCGCGTCGATCTTCAGGAGTTCGGTCAGGCCGCCACAGCGGTGGACGTCAGGCTGCAGGATGTCGACGGCCTCCCGTTCGAGCAGTTCCTTGTGGCCCCAGCGGGTGAACTCGTGTTCGCCGCCGGAGATCGGCATCGGCGCCGCCTCGCGGACTTCTGCGTAGCCGTCGATGTCGTCGGGGATGACCGGCTCCTCGACCCACGCCATATCGTAGGGCTCCAGACGCTCGACCATCCTCTTGGCGTACTTGACGCTCCAGCCCATGTAGGCGTCGCCGGCGATTTCGAGTTCGTCGCCGACCGCGTCGCGGACCGTCCGGACGATCCTCTCGTTTTCTTCCATCCCCTTGCGGCCGGCCTCCGGCCCGTACCGGAAGCGGAGTTTCATCGCGTCGAAGCCCTTCTCGGCGTAGTCGATGGCTTCCTCGGCTAGCGTGTCGTGATCGACCGGGTGGAGGTTGCTCGCGTAACAGGGGATCTCGTCGTCTACGGGCCCGCCGAGCAGTTCGTAGACCGGTTTGTCGGCCTCCTTGCCCGCGATGTCCCACAGCGCCAGGTCGACGGCGCTGATCGCCTCGATCGCGGCGCCTTTCCGGCCGAACGGGATCGTCGCGCGGTACATCATGTCCCAGAGCTTCTCGCGCTCGCGGGGATCCTCGCCGACGACGAGTTTCGACAGCGTCTCGTCGACGATCGTAGCGATCGCGCCGGTCGCCCAGTTGCCGTGGCCGACGCCGGTGATCCCCGCGTCGGTCTCGACCTCAACGACGACGTCGCCGACCGGTCCCATCCACTTCCGCCGGGCCTGCGGGTTGTCGCCGTCTGCGTTGTTGTACTCGTCGTACTTGCTCATGACGGTGACGAGCGGGAACTCGACGAACTCGCCCCAGGATTCGGTACTCACTTTCGTCGCAGATATGTTTGTGATCTCCATCGTATTTCGTCCGTGTACACGCTGACTCCTCTCGGCAACGATAAAATCTTTTTCACTGATCGAAGCGTCGCCGCGGGCGAATCGCGTCGCGGTCGATACCACCGGCGGAATAAGTGCTGGAGACGGTGTATCAATATCGATCGACTGTCGGCCTAAGAGTTATTACGTTCCTTATTGAAAGTTCGGTCTGGATACAGGTCTAGTAGTCTGCGGGATGCGCTGCGTACGCTCGTCGAACCGTCGAGACGGCGTTTCGACAGCGGCGCGCGGCGCTCCGTAACTCTGCTCTCGAACGGCGCCTGTTCCATCGAATCAACAATGGCAATAGACACCAACCGACACGATAATGAGTCGAACGCGGAGGTATCGGGCTCGATCGGACGGCGGATGGTTCTCGCGACGAGCAGTGTATTCGGCGTGGCGAGCCTGTTCGGAAACGCCACGGCGGGACGGAATGCCGCCGGTGGTCGTGACCGCAGCCGCCCCGACGCCCTCGAGCGCTACGACCTCGCCGAGAACGGTCTGGGCAATGCGCAGACCGATACGCCGCCGTTCCAGCCCCGGCTGACGACGTACAACGACCGCCAGTACTACGCTTACTGGACCCAGGAGGGGAGCCTCGTGGTCGCCGCCCGCGACCTTCCGGACGGCGAGTGGGTGCAAACCGATCTCGACGTCGAGATCGACGTTCGAGACGGCCACTGGACGCCGGGCATCGGGGTCGGTCCCGACGGACACGTGTTCCTCAATTACAACACGCGTGACTCTGAGATACGGTGGCGTCAGAGCACGAATCCCGAGGACGTACGATCGTTCGGTGAGGAGCGCGTCGGAATGACCGGACAGAACGAGTCGAGCGTCACCTATCTCGAGTTCACGCGGCTAATCGACGGGACGCTACTGGCGGGATACCGCGAGGGAATGTCCGGCGCCGGCAACTGGATGCTAAACCGCTGGGACCCAGACACAGAGGCTTGGGAGCCGCTCCAGCATCCGCTCATCGACGGCGAGGGAGAACACAACTCGTACATGTGGAACCTCGTCCAGTCCGAAGACGGGATGCTCCACTACTTCTTCAACTGGCGTGAGACCTGGAACGTCCAGACCAACGTCGATCTCTCGTACGCGCGAAGCGCCGACGGTGGCAAAACCTGGGAGCGCAGCGACGGGACACCGTACACGCTCCCCATCACGTTCGGGGAGGCGGAGATCGTCGACCCGATCGAACCCGGCAGCAACTTCATCAATCAGGGCTGGGCGAGTTACGATCCGCGAACCGGCGCCCCACACGTCACCTACTACCGCGACGACGAGAACGGCCACACTCAGGTGTTCCACGCGTACCTCGACGACGGCGAGTGGGTGATCGAATCGGCGACGAACCGAACGACGGACATCGACCTCGGCGGTCCCGGCGTGGTCGCGTCGCCGATCGGTCGGATGGGAATCGTCGTCGACGAAGACGGCGACGTTCACATCCTCACTCGAGACTTCGAGCACGGAAGCTGGCCGCTGCTCGTCGAAAAGATCGACGGCGAGTGGCGGACGTCGGTCCTCTACAAGCGGAACATGACCTGGAGCGACGTTCACATCGACCCCGCACGGTGGCGAGCGGACCGCGTTCTCAGCTACGTCGATCACCAGCAGAACGTCGGCGACGTTCCGTGGAGCGCCCACTCGCTGGTGGGGATCACCGACGTCGACCTCGAGCGCCTGAACCGATCGCAGCGGACAATCGACCTCTCGGAGGAGCCGGACGAACTGGCGGTGTACGCGTCCACCGAGGCCGTCGGTCCGCCGATTTCGGTCGCGAGCACGTCGTTCGAGGAGACGAACACGGCGCTCGCGCTCACGGAGACGACCGTCCCGGCGACGCCGGCGTACGCACGGGCGACCGTCGCACTGGACGAGTCGAGCGGTGCCACCGTCGAGGCTAGGGTGAAGATACAGGGAGCGCACGGCACCACGTACGGCGACCCGGTGGAGATCGTCGGCGATGGGACCACCCACTGGACGAAAGTCCCGCAGGCGTTCCGCGCGGGATTCGTCACCGTCCAGCTACGCGCCACGCCGGATGGCGACGAGGGAGCCATCGTCTCCGAAACGGTCCTCGAGATCGGGTATCACGATCCGACGGGCGGCGACGATGCGGTCGCACCGCATGGAGGCGAGTCGCGATGACGAACAATCCCGTCGCTCACGCGGTCACGGTGGACACGACCGGCCTTCAGGAAGAGGCTCCGGTCGTGCGCGACGCCGACGAGTTCACCGACACGCCGACGACGCTTCCGATCCGACGGGCGACGGCCGCGACGCCTCTCTACGGACGGGTGACAGCGCGTCTCGGTCCGATCGACGATGCGAACGCCGGCGCCGTTCGCCTCGCGCTGTCGGATCCGTCGGAACGGCGGACCGAGCCCACCGACGCAGCGACGATCGACTCCGGCACCGGGATCCGAACGACGGGCTGGCAACTGATCTCCGCGGACTTCAACGGCGGCACGGCGACGCTGCAGGCGGCCAACGCTCGCGTCACCGCCGTGACGGTCGAACTGGGCGTTCGAAACGACGTCTAATCGGCAGCAACCGCCGGACATAGCCCTACGCCGCTGCCACTCACAGCACCCACCGATGTATCGGAATTGCGCGAACACGCATTGGCTCATAAACAGACATTAGTCTCAAATCGATCGTCACGTACGGCCGGGGCGATCGCTATCGACACCGTCCGAGATCCGCCACACCTCTCGGCGACGATCGGTCCAATCCTCGGCGGATTCACTCCGCGAACTGGAACACCGGTTTACAGGTCTCGGAGTCGAGAAACGCCTCGAACGCGGACGCCGGCTCATTCGCACTGAACGACGTATCGAGGATCCGATCGACGGCGATCTCGCCGCGCTCCATGAGCCGGAGCGCCTGCTCGAAGTTGGTCCACGTCGACCCGTAGGAGGTGTTGAGCTCGATCTCCCCGCGGACGACCGACGTGAGCGTGACCTCGCTGGTGTCGTTCGGAATTCCGACGACGACCACCTGGCCGCCCTTGCGGACGTACTCGACGGCGGTCCCGATGCCGGTGTGGTGCCCGGTCGAGTCGAACACGACGTCGAACCCGGTCCCGCCGGTGACGGATTCGGTGCGCGCCTCGAGGTCTTCGCTCTGAACGTTGATCGTGTCGATGCCGAGTTCCTCGAGCAACGGGAGCCGATAGCGCGCGTCTCGCTCGAGACCGGAGACGACGACGTTCGCCCCCAGCGAGTCCGCGACGGCCGCGACGAGAACGCCGATCGGGCCCGGCCCCTCGACGAGGACGTTGTCGCCCGGTGACGTTACCGATTGGTCGAGGACGGCGCGGGTGGCGATGCTCGTCGGTTCGGTGATCGCGGCGTGTCGAAACGGAACGTTCTCCGGGACGGCGTGGAGGTGGTGCGGTTCGACGGTGACGTACTCCGCGTAGGCGCCGTCGCGATGCATGCCGGTGATCGAGAAGTTCTGGCAGACGTTGGATTGGCCGTTCTTGCACTGGAAACAGTGTCCACAGTCGTGGATCGGCTCCTCGACGATCTTGTCGCCCTCGGAGAACGTCTCGACGTCGTCGCCGATCGCGACGACCTCGCCGGCGTACTCGTGTCCCATGATCCGGGGAATCGGAATCCACTCGTAGCCGCCGTCGTACTTGTACGCGTGGGCATCGCTCCCACACAGACCGGCCGTACGGACCTTGACGAGCACTTCGTTCGACTTCGGTTCGGGTCGCTCTCGTTCCTGTGTCTCGACGGAGCGGGGGCCCGTCTGAACAATTGCTTTCATAATTACGATTGGAACTGAGCCTCCGTGACTCATTCAGAGCATGTCGGTACTCGGCTTAATAATTTTGGGTAAACGGTGCTTGTTTGATCAAAAATCATCATATGTATATTTTAGCTCGCGCTCTCCGGATCAGATGGGGTTCTGCGTTCGGTCGTATCGGCGCCCAATCAGCCGGTGAACCTCGAATCAGACTTCGACGCCGTCGGCCGACGTCTGGTCGTCGGCCCGCTCGGAGATGAGTCGCCCCTTGAGGAGTTCTTCGGTGTTCGCGTCGAACAGGTAGATGTGCTCGGGCGCGATCGTCAGCGAGAGTCCGTCGCCCGACGACAGTTCGTGGAAGCCGCCGATCTTCGCGGTGACGTCGCCGGCGTCCGAATCGCCGTGAACGACCGCTTCGGTGCCGACCGGTTCGATGACGCGGATCTCCGAGTCGAACTCCGGTCCGTCGATTCGCCGATTGCCACTCCGGTAGAGATCTTGCGGGCGGAATCCGACGAGCACCTCGTCCGTCTCAATGACGGCGTTGACGAGTCGCTTGGAGATATCGAACGTCGCGGTGCCCATGTCGATCCGGTAGGCATCCTCGCGCTCGTCGACGGCCGCGGTGAAGACGTTCATAGTCGGACTGCCGACGAACTGCGCGACGAAGAGGTTCGTCGGTTCGTTGAACACCGCGTCCGGCGATCCGAGTTGCTGCAGTTCCCCGTGGTTGAGGATCGCGATCCGATCGGCGATGGTCATCGCCTCCTCCTGGTTGTGCGTCACGTAGGCGGACGTGATACCCACCTCCGACTGGAGCTCGTCGATCTCGGTTCGCATCGTCTTTCGCAGCTGTGCATCGAGGTTGGCCAGCGGCTCGTCGAACAGGAACAGGCGCGGTTCGCGGATTATCGCCCGGCCGAGTGCGACGCGCTGTTGTTGTCCCCCCGAGAGTTGACCGGGTTTGTTGTTCAGCAACTGATCGATCTCCAGCATTTCGGCGACGTCGGTCACCCGCTGTTCGATTTCGTCGTCGCTCATGCCGTTGTCCTCCCGTTTGAGACCGAAACCGAGATTCTGCCGAACCGTCATGTGCGGGTACAACGCGAAGTCCTGAAACACCATCGCGACGTCCCGGTTTCGCGCTTTGACGTCGTTGACGACGATTCCGTCGAACTTGACGTCACCTTCGGTCGGATTCTCGAGACCACCGATCATGCGGAGCGTGGTCGTCTTTCCACAGCCGCTGGGGCCCAGTAAAACGAGAAAGTCTCCATCGGGAACCTCGATGTGTAAGTCGTCGACGGCGACAACGCCGTCTTTCTCGGGATCGCCGAATACTTTCGTGACACCGTCTAGCTCGAGGCGTGTCATTGCAAATCGGTACCGTCTAACGGATATTAAAGGTAGCGTCTGAACGGAAGAACGGGCGGATTACCCTTTGATCGCGCCGCCGGTCAGCCCCTGCACGAAGTACCGCTGGATGTAGGCCAGTCCGAGCAATACCGGGATAGAGACGATGATCGACGCCGCGGCGACCACGTTCCACTGCGTGTTGAACCCCTGCACGAAGGTGAGCAGGCCCGGCGGAACGGTGTAGTTCTGGTTATCTAGCAGCGTCAGCGCGAACACCAGTTCGTTCCACGCCAGCAGGAAGGCGAAGATGAACGACGCGATGAGGGAGTTACGCGCCATAGGGACGATGACGTACCAGAACGTCTCGACGGACGAACACTGGTCGATGCGAGAGGCCTCGATGATCGAATCCGGGAACTCGTCGAAGAATCCCTTCATGAGCCAGACGACGAACGGCGCCGTCATCGCCCCGTAGATGAAGATCAGCGAGGTGTGGGTGTTATAGAGATTGAGGGTATTGATCAGTTCCCACTCGGGGACCATGATCGCGGTCCCGGGGAACATCAGCGACGCCAGGAGGATGCTCATCAACGCGTTCTTCCCGCGGAAGTCGCGTCGAGAGAGGACGTAGGACGCGATCGTTCCCAGAACGACGGCGATCAGCCCCGCGCCGATCGAGACTTTCAGGCTGTTGAAGACGATCCCCAAGACGTCGAGGTTGATCGCGGACGAGACGGTGATCCCGAAAATGCTCTCGACGACGCCGGCGTAGCCGCCCGTCTGCAGCGACGATTCGATGACCTGACGGAACCCCTCGAACGAAGGGGACTCGGGGAACAGCGTCGGCGGCGTCTGCTGGATCTCTCTGGTCGTCTTGAACGCCGTGACGGCCATCCAGTACAGCGGAAAGAGGATGTACAGGAAGGCGATGATCGAGACCAGACCGACAACCGTCTTCCGGAGGTAGGCCCCCGCGGTCGTATCGAAGAGCCACGACTGGTTTTTCCGGAACTCTGCCGTCGGATCGGTGTTGTCCGTTGCCATTAGAATTCACCCTGGAGTTTGTCGTAGACCTTGATGTAGTAGTACGAGAACACCAGCAGGACGACGAACAGAAGTACCGACAGCGCCGATGCGAGACCGACGTTGAAGTCGACGAACGCCGTCCGGTAGATCATCACCGGAAGCGTACTGCTGGAGACGCCCGGGCCGCCTTCCGTCATCACCCACACCATCGAGAAGTTCCGAATGTTGTAGATCAACATCAGCAGGAACCCGATGGCGAGGTTGTACTTCATCAGCGGAAGCGTGATGTGCCGAAACTGCTCCCACGGCGTTGCACCGTCCATCCGTGCGGCCTCGTACAGGTGCTCGTCGATTCCCTGCAACGACGTGAGCGTCAACAGGGCAAAAAGCGGCGCGAGCCGCCAGATCATCCCGACGATCGGCGGCCACAGCGAGAGTTCTCCCGAGCCGAGCATCACGAGATATTCGTCGATGATGCCGAGCTGGACGAGGAGTTCGTTGATGATGCCTTGGTCGCCGCCGAACATGAACTGCCAGATCGACGCCCCGACGACCCGGGGGAGCACCCACGGGATCAACACGATGGCGCTGGCGACGCTCGTGTACGGCAGCTTCTCGTAGAGGAGCCACCCGAGAACGAACCCGAAGATGATCGCGGCGATACTGCCGACAGTCACCCAGATGAACGTGTTCCAGAGGACCTGATGGATATCCGGGTTCGTCCAGATCTCCAGATAGTTGGCCGCTCCGACGAACTCCGCATCGTCCGGTGAGAGGAGACTCTTGCTGAAAAAGCTCGAGTAAATCGCCTGTGTGATCGGGTAGAGGATGAACACCCCGACGAGCACCATCACCGGGACGATCGGAAGGTACACCCTGACCGACTCCGGAACGCGATTGATCATGTTTCCGTACGCCGATCGGGTCTGGTCTGCGTAACTCATGCGAGGGTCACTGTGGTCATTCGGTGTAGCGTCGTACTGGTCACTCGTTCCACCATCCCGGCTCAGGCGAGTTCGTCGTCGATGACCCCCTGGACCTGTTCGTTTGCGTCGCTACAGGCCTCTTCGGCGGTCGCTTCGCCGAGCATCACCGGCTGGAGCACGTTTCGGTTGATGATACTCTGCACCGATGCGAGCCCGGGGAACGACGGGAACCGTGCGGTGTTGGTGAACAGGTTGTCCTCCTCGTACAGCGTTACCAGATCGCCGAACTCCGTCTCCATGAGTTCCGGCGGATCGTCGAACGCGCTCTGGAGCGTCGGCACCCGACCGCGAATGCCGACGTCGGTGTCGGGGGAGCCGGTCCACGGCGCGAGCTGGTCCTCGCTGTTCCACCACTCGAGGTACTCGAGCGCGGATTTATACTCGTCGTCGCCGTCGGTCCCGCGTGCCAGCATGAACGCCTGCGCGTTCTGGATCAGGAGATCGCGCGGCTCGAAGCTCCCGGACGGCTCCTCGGGCAGCGGCGCGCGCGTAACGGTGTGGCCTTCCCCGTCGTACCACTCGTCCGGGGCGTCGATCGTCTCCATGACTGCGTTCGCGTGCGAGTACGTAATGAAGATCCCCGAACTGCCATTGATCAGCCGCCGACCCGCTTTGATGTGGTCGTTCTCGGCGATAGAACCCGGGAACAAGTCGTTGCTCGCGAGTTCCTCGTAGAGTTTGACGGCGTCGACGAACCCCTGCTCGTCGATGGTCGCCTCGAGCGAGTCGGGATCGTAGTATCGACCGCCGTTTGCGTACACGAAGCCGATAAAGTATCCCGCCGTCAGGCCCTGATCGTTTCCGGAGGTCGTCACGGCCGCATCGATCTCGTCGAGTTCCTGCATCTCCTCGGCCAATTGGACGAGTTCCGACCACGTTCGCGGGGGCTCGTCGAAGCTGGTTTGCTCCATGTAGTCCGTTCGAATGTCGACAAACGGCCCCATATCGGCGTACCCGCCGGGAAGCGCGTACTGCCGCTCGCCGTCGTAGTCGCCGAGGTCGGAGTAGCGAAGCGCGTCGATGTTGGCGTCGACGAAGATTTCGTTGATCTCGGTGAGCCGATCTTCGAACCCGTCGCCGTCCAGCGGTTCGATGGCATCGGCCCCGACGTAGTCGGGAATCTCGATGGCCTGACCGGCCATGACGTCCGGGAGGTTGTCGTTCGCCGCAGCCGAGGCGATGATCTGGTACTTCTGCCCCCACTCCTGGTGCTGGTAGTTGATACCCCCGTCGTAGTTGCTGTAGTGGCTGCTGATGTACTCCCGCTCGGCCGGCGTGCCGCCGAATAGCCAGAAGTCGAGACCGTTCGACCCGTTGCCACCCCCTGTACAGCCGGCGAGACCAGCGGCCATCGCCATGCCGAGTCCGGCGAGATAGTTGCGCCTGTTCAGCCCGGAGGCCGTACTGTTGTCTGTCATGGTGCGCTGTTACAAGCATGTAGTGTCCTATATGATAAATGTGCCGGTATCACACACGATGATTTCACACTATGGATGTGCGAACTGAATCGCAGTACGAGTAGCCGAAGGGAATCGAAAATCGAGAATCCGATCCGCATCGTCGCGACCGCGGCCCGTACTAACCAAAGCTAAATGACGGTGGAGAACCAGCGTTTGCGTACCGATGGCAGCCACGATTTCAACCTTCGCGTCGTCGCTCGACGACCTGGGTATTCCGGTGACCCGCACGGACGCGTCGTCGCTGGACGAACGGATCGACGAGCTCGTCGCACAACCCGCGGTCGGCGTCTCGCTCTCCGATACGTTCGACGATCCGTCCCTCTCACTTGCCCAGACGACCGTCGAGATCGATCCGACGCCCGCATCGCTGCGCGAGGCGACGACCGGCGTGACGGGAGCCCGACTGGGCATCGGCGAGTACGGCTCGCTGGTGCTCCGAATGACTGACCGGGGCAGCGAACTGGTGAGCCTGTTCGTCGATCGTCACGTGGCGGTCGTCCGCGAATCCGACATCGTCTCCGAGATGAAAACCGCCGTCGACGCGCTCGACGACGAAATCGGACGGACCCGCGGGAGCGCGATAATCGCGACCGGTCCGAGTGCGACCGCGGATATGGGCGCCCTCGTCAGAGGCGCGCACGGGCCGCGAGACGTCCGCGTGCTCGTGCTGGAGGAGGGCGCGTAACGATGGCGACGGCGGACGAACTCCGGGAACTGATTCGGACCGAAGGCGCAGCCGTCGCGACTAATACGCAGGCGTTCAACGACGGACGATACGCGTCGGTCGCCGACCTCGAGGACTACGAGGAATTGAAACGCGAGGCGCGAGCGATCAAGGAAGACGCCATCGAACGGCTCCCGGAGCTGCTCGAGCAGTTGACGACGGCCGTCGAGGAAAACGGCGGGACGGTGTACCTCGCCGACGACGCCGCCGACGCCAACGACTACGTTCGATCGGTCGTCGCCGATCGGAACGCAAACCGGGTCGTCAAGAGCAAATCGATGACCAGCGAGGAACTCGAGGTCAACGCGGCGCTCGAGGGAGCCGGCGTCGACGTCGTCGAGACCGACCTCGGCGAGTGGGTGTTGCAGGTCGCCGACGAGGCGCCGTCGCACATCGTCGCGCCGGCCATTCACAAGTCCCGCGACGCGATCGCGGCGCTGTTCAACGAGCGTTTCGATCCCGACGAGCCGCTGGAGACCGCCGAAGAGTTGACCCGCTTCGCCCGCGAGACGCTCGGCGAGCGGATCGTCGACGCGGAGGTCGGACTGACCGGCGCGAACTTCATCGCGGCCGAGACGGGAACGATGGCGTTGGTCACCAGCGAGGGCAACGCCCGCAAGTCCGTGGCCGCGACGGACACCCAGATCACCGTCGCGGGCGTCGAGAAAGTCGTCCCGACCGTCGCGGACCTCCAATCGTTCGTCGAACTCATCGGCCGATCGGGGACGGGTCAGGACATCACCTCGTACGTCTCGCTGTTGACGCCGCCGGTGGAAACGCCGGTCGTCGACTTCGAGGACGACACGACTCCCATCTCCGAGTTCGAGAGCGATCGCGAGTTCCACCTGGTACTCGTCGACAACGGCCGCACGGAGATGCGGGAGGACGACCACCTTCGGGAGACGCTGTACTGCATTCGATGTTCGGCCTGTTCGAACTCGTGTGCGAACTTCCAGAGCGTCGGCGGCCACGCCTTCGGCGGCGAGACCTACTCCGGCGGTATCGCGACCGGTTGGGAAGCGGGGATCGAGGGGCTGGACGTCGCCGCAGAATTCAACGACCTCTGTACGGGCTGTACGCGCTGCGTGAACGCCTGTCCAGTGGGGATCGACATTCCCTGGATCAACACGGTCGTCCGGGACCGCATCAACCGCGAGAAGGATGCGCCCGCCGACTGGCTCGTCGACGGACTGAGCCCCGACGAGGAGGACGAGGGCGCGCCGCTTCAGAAGCGCTTCTTCGGCAACTTCGAAACGGTGGCGAAGCTCGGCAGCGCGACGGCACCGGTGTCGAACTGGCTGGCCGACACGACCGTCTCCCGACAGTTCATGGCGCGGTTCCTCGAGATCGATCCCCGCCGCGACCTGCCGGCCTTCGAGCGCGAGACGCTCGTCGACTGGTTCGCCGATCGCGAGTCGACGGTCGCCGATCCCGAGCGGCGGGCCGTCCTCTACCCGGACCTCTACACGAACCACGTGCAGGTCGACCGCGGGAAGGCCGCCGTCAGGGTGCTCGAGGCACTCGGCGTCGACGTCGTCGTCCCGCCGGTGCCGTCCAGCGGCCGGGCGCCGCTCTCCCAGGGAATGGTCGCGACGGCGACGGACCACGCCGGGCGAGTCACCGAGGCGCTCGCTCCCCACATCGAGGACGGCCGCGATATCGTCGTGATCGAGCCGAGCGACTACGCGATGTTCCAACGCGAGTACGAGAAGCTCCTGGACGGGGCGGCGTTCGCCGAACTCGCCGAGAACAGCTACGAGATACTGGAGTACGTGTACGGGCTCCTCGAGAACGGCGCCGACGCGTCGGCGCTCGCCGCGACCGAGGACGGCGCGGTCGCCTACCACAGCCACTGTCAACAGCGAACGCTCGGCCTGGAACCGTACACCGTCGCCGTCCTCGAGGAGTGCGGTTACGACGTGGCTACGTCCGACGTCGAGTGTTGCGGGATGGCGGGGAGCTTCGGCTACAAGTCCGAGTACTACGAACTGAGCATGGACGTGGGCGATCGCCTCCGCGAGCAGTTCCAGACCGACGGCGTTCGCGAACAGCCGGTCGTCGCGAGCGGGACCTCCTGCCTGGAGCAGATCGACGCGCTCCTGGAGCGCCAGCCTCGCCATCCGGTCGAACTGCTGATCACGTGAGGGCACCGCTTACGTTCCGCTCTGTCCCGCAGTCTTGCAGTGATATCGCCTCTTCGTCCGGATTGCGGACAGCCGCTGGAGGAAGCTACATGATGATGGCGATTCCGATCGCTCCGACGAGGCCGAACACGGAGAGAATCGCCTCGCTCAGCGTGTAGGTCTTCAGTCCGCCGGTCACTTCGAGGCCCGATAGTTCGGTCACGACCCAGAACCCGCTGTCGTTGATATGGCCGATACTCATTCCGCCCGATAGCGACGCCATCGCGATCGCAGACCCAGCCACAGTCGTCTCGACGCCGCCCATGATCGTCATCGCTGTTATCCCCGCTACTGTCCCCGAGCCCTGCGAGACGCGCATGATAAGCCCGATCACGAAGGCCAGCAGTACGATGACGACACCGTCACCGCTGACACCGATGAGGTCCACGAGCGCATCCGCCGCTTCGGTCTCCTGAATGACGTACCCGAAGGCACCGCCAGCGCCGGTGATCGTCAGCACGAGCCCGGCGGGTCGAGTCGCGTCGGAGAACGCGTCCGAGAGGTCGTCCCGGCCGACAGTTCGTGCGTATACACCGATGGCGATCACCAGGCCGGCGAGCAGCGCGATGATGCGACTCCCGAGGAAATCGAGGTAGACGTTCGGTTCGCCGGTAACGGCCTCCGTCGTGGTTTGCAAGAGGATGAGGAAGATCGGCGTCGCGATCGGAAGCAACGACGCGGCGAACGAAGGACGATCGGTCCGCTCCTCGTCGGCCTCTTCGAACGGGATTTCTGCGAGATCGTCCGCACTGTCCCAGAGTCGGTCCACGATGCGGATGTAGATGGCTATCGAGAGCGTGACCGCGGGGAACCCGACCAAGAGTCCGGCGACCATCATCTCACCGAGTCCGAATTCGAGCAGTTCCGGGGCGGCGAGCGGATTCGGCGTCGGCGGAACGAACGTATGCGCTCCGGCCGCTCCGATGACGAGCGAACCGATGACGACCGGATAGGAGAGGTCCGTCTCCTGCCAGAGGGCGATCACCATCGGTATCAATACCAAGAACGCAACGTCGAAGAACACCGGAACTGCGACGATCGCACCGGCCAACCCGAGCGCGTATGGGACGTACCGCACTGGCACCGCGTCGGTAAGCGTGGTCGCAATTTGCGTGGCACCACCGCACCGCGCCAGCAACATTCCGATCATGATTCCGAAGATAATCGGAATGCCGATCCCCTGCATGAGATCGCCGAATCCCTCGCCGATACTCGCGACCGTCTCGTTGAGTCCCAGTCCAGATCCGATACCCATGTACAACGCGCCCACTATCAACGAGACGGCGGGGTTAATATCGAGCGCGATGATTAGCAGTAGCACTATTCCGACGGCTATGCCGATATTCGCGGCTAGCACGGTTGCTCCGACCATGACAGAACGAAAGTCAAGCACGTTTATAATAAACGTTTGCATATGTCGGTGGCGGTCTCAGCCGATCGTGGAGTCCGACTACTCGACGATGTGGCTCCGATAGCCGGAGAACACGGCAGATAGCCGGCTCGAACGGGCTTCGTTAGTCCAAGCCGACGTGGCGCCGGAACGACTTTTCCGTCAGCCAGGCGCGATCGTTGTCCGACAGCGATTCGACCTGACGGAGCCAGTTATAGGCCTCGGCGTAGCTCGCGACGTCGCTGACGTTCGGGTAGTCCGAGCCCCAGATGACGCGTTCGCGCCCGAACGTTTCGAGGAACCACCTGACGTGGTCGTGCATGTCCTCGTAGGGGAACGTCGTCTCGGACATGTGGGGGATCTCCGAGACCTTCACTGCGACGGTGTCGTACTCCGCTAGCTCGGCGAACTGTGCGAACGTCCCCTCGTCCGTCGGCGTCCCCGGACCCGCGTGGGCGAAGTGATCGAACAGGTACGTGAGTTCGGGATACCGTTCAACGAGTTCGAGGACCTGATCCAGCTGGCTGTGGTCGCAGAGAATCTGGACGACGGCGTCCATCTCGACGGCCGTTTCCCAGAACTCCGTCTCTTCGACGGCCTCACGGAGCCAGGTGACGCTCGGATCGAACGTTTCCCACATTCGATCGGACGGACAGGCCGCTCCGAGTCGGAAGCCGAGGATTCCGTCAACGTCCATGCAGCGACGAAGCTGATCGGCCGCGTCGTCGGCGAACGGGTCGAGCATCACGATCCCGTACAGTCGGTCGGACTCCTCGGCGGCTCGCAGCGTGTACCAGTTGTCCGTCCAGTCGCAGATCGGGTAGCCGACGACGACCGCCTCGTCGATGCCGTTCCGATCCATGTCCGCCAGCAGTCGATCGGCCGTGTAGACCGCGTGGACGTCGAAGCCGTCGACGAGGTCCAGTATCGGTCCGTTGACCCAGGGGTGCTCTTCGCTTGCCGCGCCCCACGCGTGGGTATGAGTATCGAGCATACGAAGACAGTTGTGTGGTCATCGTAGTAAACCTTCCCGACAAAAGAACTAATCCCGGCCTCGCCGAACCGGGGTCCGTATGAAGCGAATCGCGTTTTACCTTCGGATCGAGGACGGACAGCGAGCGGCGTACCGCGACGAACACGAGAAGGGGACGCTGTCGGTGACCGGAACGATCGCGAAACCGCCGTCGTCCGGCGGTAAAACTGATTTCCGGTGATGCCGGAAGAACTACTCCCCGTCGCCTCGGGGTGAGCTCTGCAGACTCCGCGACTTCGACGCTCGTTCTCCACGATATCGCTCGTGAAAATCGTCGGCAGACCAATATCCGAACGCCATCGCGCTTTTGTATTACTGATCCGTCGCAGGTAGTAACTACATCGGCAGGAATCGGAACGCCGTATCCGGCATTGTCGGATTCGATCGCGACGATCGATTCGCCCGTTCAACGGGCGACAGGAGGCCTCCGGACGGCGAATCGGCCGTGCGCGATCAAGCCGTTCGCGCGGTGGCTCGATCCACTACGCAAACCGAGCGGCGCCAGGATTTCCGCCGCGTATCCGATCGCACGGCTGATCCCGGCGTGCAGCCCGTCTCGACCTGTTTCCGGCGATGACGGATAACGCGGCGCGTACGGATCACCGTCACTAACTGATGCGATCGTCTGTGCCCCGAACACGCCCCATTTCTCGGAGTTCTATCCCCGGCGCGGAACAGAGCAGGATACGCTGCCCGATCGTAATGTGTCCCGTTCGAGACTTTTTACAACCGTATGAGCGTAACTACTCGGCTCGCGTTATCTCAGTCGTTATTACCTGGGTTGCGTATCGTCAGCGACGCTCGTACCAACGGACCCGCGATCCGTCGATCGACACGAACGACCGAAAATCACTCGGCCTTCGATTCTACTCGCTCGGCGGGCGTTCTACCCGCTCGGAGGGCGGTGAACGTGCCGAGGGAGCGGCCGACGTTGCCACGTTCGTCGAGCGCGTGGCCGTGCCGTACCTGGTCGCGGTGTGGCACCGCTCGAAGAGAACGTACAAGCGCCCGCCGGAAGCCGCGACAGGGGTTCGGCGATCGAAGTCGCGACGCGTCCGTTCTCACGAAGGGAAGCTTCTTTTACCCCGCGACGTGAGAGGCAAGATATGGTACGACTCGACGGACTCTCCGTCCGGTGGCTCGGCTACGCAACGGCGCGACTCGCGGGCGACGACGCGATCGTCTACACCGATCCCGGTCGGTACGGCGTCCTCACCGGCGAGTGGGAGCGCGAGTACGGCGATCGGGAGCACCCGTCCGGCGGGCCTTACGACGCGCAGGACGGCGATATCGTCGTCGTAACGCACGATCACCACTACGACGATGACGGGATCGAACGCGTCGCCGGGGAGGACGCGACGATCGTCGTCTACGAGGGCGTCTCGGCCGAGGGCGTCCGCGAGAACAGCGGGCGCGACGTCCGCGACCCGGAATCCCTTCCGTACGACGTCCGCCGCGTCGCGTACGGCGACGAGCTGGCGATCGACGGCGTCGAGATCGAGGTGACGCGGGCGTTCAACCACCCGGACGGGAAGAACGCCACCGACGGAGAGCCGCTCCATCCCGAGGGACTCGGGTGCGGGTTCGTCGTGACGATCGACGGCGTCCCCTGCTTCTGGCCCGGCGACTCCGACGTGATCGACGACCACTACGACTTCGACGTCTCCGTGTTCCTCCCGTCGATCGCGACGAACTTCACGATGGATCGTCACGACGCCGCCGACCTCGCCGAGGCGCTCGACGCGGAGGCCGTCCTCCCGATCCACTACAACACTTTCGGCGACCTCGAATCGGACTCCGCGGCGTTCGCCGCCGACGTCGCCAAGCGGGGGATCCCGGTAGTCCTCGACGAAGGCGGGTTCTAGGACCGCTGCGGTCTCGGTGTTACAGGACGATCGATCCTGCACCGCCGTTTGATCGTCGTAAACGAGTGGACCGGATAACCGATCGTCCTTCGGAGGCGATTACAACCACACGCCCGTAAGCGATCGAGCGCGGTTACCTCGACTTCTCGACCGGTCAGGACGGATACAGCCAGGGCTACTTCCCGACGCAACTGGCGTGGATGTACATGGAGCGTGGAATCCCGATGAAGGACTTCACCACCGGGGTTGCGGTCGTCGACGAGAGCAACGTCGAATTAGCCAAACAGCGCGACGGTATGTGGGATGACCTCATCGACTGGCAGGACTCGAACTACGACAACTGACGTCCGGTCGGCGGCGAGACTCGAATATCCGGGGACCGATCGCCGGGATCGTTTGAAGCTCGCAAACCCGCGCATCGCTTGAGAGATGCAAACAATTTTGTGGCGGGGCGCATCGGAAAGTATGGCCGGAACGGAATCCCCCGAACGATTCAGGCCGTGGCGACCACGCTCGATATCATCGACTTCCTTCACGAGAACAACGGCGCCCGGCTCACCGAGATCGCGACCGAACTCGACTGGTCGAAAGGAACCATCCACTGCCACCTCGCCACGCTCATCGAAACCGAGTACGTCGTCAAAGACGGCGACCAGTACACGCTCGGGCTTCGGTACCTGGAGCTCGGCGAGGGCGTCAAGGACCGCCTCGGAATCCACGACATCGGCACCAGCGAACTGGACGACCTGGCCGCGGAGTGCGACGAGCTCGTGCAGTTTGTGACCGAAGAACACGGCCGCGCGGTCTACCTGTACAAGAAAGGCGTCGACCGCGCGGTGCAGACGGCCTCGTCGATCGGCAAGCGCGAGTACCGCCACTGCATCTCGCTGGGCAAGGCGATCCTCGCTCACTACCCCCGAGAGCGGGTCGAGGAGATCATCGACGAACACGGACTTCCCGCGTACACGGACAAGACGATCACCGCTCGCGAACCCCTCTTCGAGGAGCTGGAGGCGATCCGCGAACGCGGGTACGCGTTCGACGACGAGGAGAAGATCGAGGGGCTTCGGTGCGTCGCCGCGCCCGTGAAAGCCGGCAAACACGAGGTTCTCGGAGCGGTGAGCATCTCCGGGCCGTCGAGTCGTATGACCGGCGATCGGCAAGCGCGAGTACCTCCCCCGAGCGGGCGATGCGATCCGCGAACGTCATCGAGATCAACACGAAGTTCTCCTGATCGGCCAGTGTTTGCGACTCGTAAACGGCCGGGAATCGTTCCAGTGCGATCGCGACGCTCGTGGGAATCGGATCGATCCGCGTTCGGCGGGGCGTCGAAACGAGCACGCGAAGCGATCTCGAGAGACGGCTCGTCCCTCGACGGGACGAACGCGGCCATTTACACCAGTGCTGGTGTAATAGGATTCGTCGTACGGCGACTGGTGCGAGAGCGGAGCGCAAGTCGGATCGGCGGGGAGCGTTTGAGAGCGTCAAAACGCGCTGTATCCGTTCTCGTACGGCTTGACGTCGGGGGACTCGCCCTCGATCCGCTCGACGTGCGCCAGCAACCGATCGCGGAGGTCGTCCGCGACGGTTCGAAAGTCCGGTCGACCGACGAGGTTAACCCGTTCGTGCGGATCGCGCTCGAGGTCGTAGAGGTAGCGTTCGACGTAGACCTCGCTCGACTTCTCGGCGCTGCCCCCGCGCCAGCCGGTCGGCGACGGCGCCGCGACGGCGTACTTCCAGCGATCGGTTCGGAGCGCCCGTCCGACCTGCGACTCGCTGATCTGGACGAACGCCTCGCCGTCCTCGTCGGGAACGTCCCGTCGAACGACCGGCAGGAGGCTCTCGCCGTGCATCTCGTCCGGGGCGTCGATCCCCGCCGCGTCGAGGAGAGTCGGCGGGAGGTCAACGAGGCTCGTCGCGCGCTCGACGTCGGTCCCGCCGTCGAAACCCGGCCCCGAGAGGATCGCGGGAACCCGGACGGCGGATTCGTGGGGGGACCGTTTGTACTCGCCCGGCCGCGTCCGGAAGTGACACCCGTGATCGGACGCGTACGCGACGACCGTCCGATCGCGGACGCCGCGCTCCGACAGCGCGCCGAGCAGATCGTCGACACACTCGTCGATCCGCTCGACCATTCCGTAGTAATCCGGCAGTTCCCCGTACCAATCGCCGGGTCGGTTCTGCAGATCCCCCGGGACGTACGGCGTTTTTTCGTGCCGCTCCGCGTATCCGTCCGGCGCGACGAACGTCCACATGTCGTTTTGATTGTGCGGTTCGACGTACGAGATCACGAGGAAGAACGGTTCCGACAGCGTCTCGACGGCTTCGCGCGCGTACTCGGTGAACGCGTCCGCGCGATACTGGTCGAACTCAACCGGATCGCCGTCCGCGTCGAACAGGGTGCCCTCCTCGGGGTAGGACGTGAACTCCGGGACGTCCGCCGCGATCCAGAAGTCCTCGTAGCCGCCGCGGCGCTCCGGGGGGACGGGCTTGTCGAACGTTCCGGCGGCGTGCCAGTTTCCCACGAACCCGGCGTCGTAGCCGGCGTCCTTAAATCGCCGGGAGAGGCGCAGTTCGTCGGTCGGGACCGGCATCGCGTTGCGCCAGGAGTCGACCTCGGTCGGGTACTTCCCGCTCTGGAACGTCGCACGGAACGGCCCGCACAGCGGTTGCGGCGTTATCGCCTGTTTCAGGGCGACGCCTCGCACCGCGAGTCGATCGATCGTCGGAGTGAGATCGAGCGGACACCCGTACGCGCCGACCGTGTCCCACCGCTGCTGATCGGTCAGCACCGCGACGACGTTGGGGCGTTCGTGATCGTCCATTTATCATTCGACAGTACCTCGATCGACTTATATGTGCGTTCAAGACCGGCCGCCGCCGATCGTTCACGATGCGTGAACGACCTGGCCGCGCTCCGGCGCACAAATACGTTTACAGAGGTACGATCGTAAACGAGATGCGCTCAGTAGCCGTCGTTGAGCGCGTTCTGGATCGAGTTGATCGTGCTCCCGACGATGCTCGCAAAGTCGGTGCTCGCGTCCTTCTCTTTCATCCTGGTGGCCGGGCCGGAGACGGTGACCGCGGCGATCGCCCGTTCATCTCGGTCCGTGATGGGACAGGCGATGCAGTGGCGGTCCTCCCGGTGCTCGCCCCGGTCGTAGGCCATCCGGCGATCGCGCGTGAGCTGGAGTTCGTCTTCGAGCGCGTCGCGGTCGGTGATGGTGTTCTCGGTTAGTTTCGGGAGCCCGCGGTACTCGACGATGGCCTCCCGGTCCGCTGGCGGCGTGTACGAGAGGATGGCCTTCCCGCCCGCGGTCGCGTGCAGCGGGAGGCGATCCCCCTCCTTCGCGTCGACGTCCGACTGCTCGCCGGTGCTCTCCCGGCCGATGTAGATACCGTACCCGTGTTCCGGGACCATGAGACTCGCGACCTCTCCGGTCGCCGCCGCGAGGTCCTCCAGCGGCCGTTCCGCGACCTCGTAGATCGGGAGTCGGGCCCGGGCGCTCGTTCCGAGGCCCAGGAAACTCACGCTCAATCGGTACGAGCGGCCGTCTTTGACGACGTAATCGAGCCGTCGGAGCGTATTGAGGTGCTTGTGGACCGTCCCCTTCGCGAGGTCGAGGTCGTCGGCGAGTTCGGTCACACCCGCCCCGTCGCGGTCCTTCAGTGCCTCGATGAGCCGAAAGCTCGTGACCGTCGTTTTCGCGGTGGGCCCGCCGTCGTCCGCCGCGGAAATGTCCGTGGTCGTCATACGACCGGAAACGTCGGCTGTACACAAATAATTGTTCATACATCGTGAACTCCGGGCGGACGACGGGCGACAGCGGCGAGCGGAAACGGAGCGGGCGCTCGCGCCCGTGTGAGCGCAACTCACCCATCCGTCCCGCAGAGCGTCGGACGCGCGGTGAGACCACGCGGGACGGCCGTGCCGATGCTGTTCACGACACGTGAACGGCGCGGCGGGGCGGCTGCAGGCGTCGCGGATCGACGCGACGGAAGCAAGGGAAACGCGGACCCCGGCGGGTCGATCGCGGGAGCGAACGGAGGTACCAAACGCTTAATACGGACGGACTCGACGCCTGTTCACATGGGTCGCATAGAAGTTCGAGACCTCAGAAAGGTATTCGACGCCGGCGGGGACGCCCTCGTCGCCGTCGATGACCTCGATTTCACGATCGAGGACGGCGAGTTTCTCGTGCTCGTCGGGCCGTCGGGGTGCGGCAAGTCGACGACGCTTCGGTGTATCGCCGGGCTTGAATCGCCGACAGGCGGGGAGATCCGCCTCGACGACGAGGACGTCACTCGCGCGAAACCGAAAGACCGGGACATGGCGATGGTGTTCCAGAGCTACGCGCTGTACCCGCACATGACCGCCCGCGAGAACATGAGCTTCGGGCTGAAGATGACGACCGAGCTCCCCGACGACGAGATCGCCGAGCGCGTCGAGAACGTCGCCGAGATGACGGGGATCGAGCGAAATCTCGACCAGAAGCCGGGCGAGCTCTCCGGCGGCCAGCAACAGCGGGTCGCGCTCGGCCGGGCGATCGTCCGCGATCCGGAGGTCTTCCTCATGGACGAACCGCTCTCGAACCTGGACGCGAAGCTCCGGGACCAGATGCGCACGGAACTGCAGAACCTCCAGAACGACTTCGGCGTGACGACGATCTACGTCACGCACGATCAGACGGAGGCGATGACGATGGGCGATCGGATCGCGATCCTGAACGACGGCGAACTCCAGCAGATCGGGACGCCCCTGGAGTGTTATCACACGCCCGCCAACGAGTTCGTCGCCGGATTCATCGGCTCGCCGAGCATGAACTTTCTGGACGTGACCATCCGGAACGGAACGCTCGTTCACGACGAATTCACCTACGAGCCCTCGGCGGAGACGGCCGAGGCGCTGGGAACGGACGGAACCGAGTACGTACTCGGGATCCGACCCGAAGACATCGAGATCGTGGGGGACGGGACGCCCGGGGCGATCGACGCGACCGTCAACGTCGTGGAACCGCTGGGCGACGTCGCCCACGTCCACGTCGACATCGGTGGCGAATCCTACACCGCGGCCGTCAACGGCACGCCGAACTGGGGCCCCGGTCGGGAGATCCACGTCGCGTTCCCCGAGAAGGACGTCCACCTCTTCGACGGCGACACCGGCGACGCCGTCAAGAACGCGAGCCTCGACGCCGGCGAACACTCGGTGGACGTGCCAGCGTAGCCGGGTCCGGTTCGATCGGCCGACGAATCGCTCCGAACGCGATCGGCCCGCCAGAGAGATCTCCGCTGTTAGTTTCCCTCCCGCACCCCGGTAATTTTATAACCGAGATCGGGCATAGTCAGTTGTATGCCGAAGATTGCGTTCATCGGAGCAGGAAGTATGGTCTTCGCGAAGAATCTCGTCGGGGACATCCTCTCGTTCGAAGCTCTCGCGGACAGTACGATCGCGCTGATGGACATCGACGAGCGCCGACTCGCCCGGACGACGGAGGTAGCCGAGGCGATGGTCGAGAACGGGCGGGTCGACGCGACGATCGAGCCCACGACGGACCGTCGGGAGGCTCTCGACGGCGCCGACTACGTGCTCAACATGATCAACGTCGGCGGGACGGAGCCGTTCGAGAACGAGATCCGCATCCCGGAGCGCTACGGCGTCGAACAGGCGATCGGGGACACGCTGGGGCCGGGCGGCATCTTCCGGGGGCTCCGGACGGTCCCGACGATGCTGGAGCTCGCGCGGGACATGGAGGAGGTGTGTCCCGACGCGCTGTTGTTGAACTACACGAACCCGATGGCGATCGTCTGCTGGGCCGTCGACGAGGCTACGGACGTCGATATCGTCGGCCTCTGTCACAGCGTTCCCCACACCGCGGAGGCGATCGCCGAGTACGTCGACGTCCCCCGATCGGAACTTGACTACTGGGTCGCCGGGATCAACCACATGGCCTGGTTCCTCGAGTGCGAGTGGCGCGAACAGGACGTCTATCCGCTGCTCAGGGACGCGATGCGGGACGACGAGACCTACCGGAAGGACACCGTTCGGTTCGAACTCCTGGAGCACTTCGGCGCCTTCGTCACCGAGTCGAGCCACCACAACTCGGAGTACCACCCGTACTTCCGCACGGATCCGGTGCTGATCGAGGAGCTGAGCGGCGCGAACTTCGCCGAGCGGATGCCGACCGCGACGTACCTCGAGGGGTGGAAGGAGCGATCGGAAGAGCGGGACGACGCGCTCGCCGACGTCGATCCCGACGACGTCTCGATCGAGCGCTCCGAGGAGTACGCCTCCCGGCTGATCCACTCGATCGAGACGGGCACGCCGCGCCGGCTCAACCTGAACGTCCGAAACGACGCCGGCCACATCCGGAACCTGGAGACCGACGCCTGCGTCGAGGTCCCGTGTCTGGTCGACGGCACCGGAATCCGTCCGTGCTCGATCGGGAAGCTTCCGCCCCAGCTGGCCGCGCTCAACCGGACGAACGTGAACGTCCAGCGCCTCGCGGTCGAGGGGGCGCTCGAGGGCGATCGCGAAGCGGTCCACCGGGCGGTGAAACTCGATCCGCTGACGGCGGCCGAACTCGATCTCGATACGATCCACGAGATGACCGAAGAACTCATCGCCGCCAACGAGGCGTACATCCCGGCGCTTCGCTGAGTTCCCGGTCGACGCCCGATCGTCCGGCGGCTCCGCGTCGGCGGTCCGGCCCGCCGAGCCACAGCGTCGGCGTCGATCGCACCGAACAAGGGGATAGAAACCTTTATCATGGTCGTTCCGGATGTAGCGAGTATAGCGATGAGAGAGATTAGCAAGCGGGACCTTCTGAAAGCCAGCGGTGCAGCGGCGGCGGCCTCGATCGCCGGCTGCCTCGGCGGCAGCGACGACCAGTTGACGTTCTGGTGGGTCGAAGGGGACGGCGAGAATTATCGGGACCTGAACGAGTGGCTCGCGGAGACGGTCGAGTCCGAAACCGACCGCGAGCTGGAGATTACCGGCTACGCCTACAGCGACCTGCGACAGAACGTGCTGACCGGCGGCCGTCAGGGAACGCCGGACGTGATCGAGGGCGTGATCGAACACCCCGGCGACTACGTGGCGGCCGAGATCGTCGAACCGCTGACCGATCGGACCGACAAAGTGCCGCACTTCGACGGGTTTCTCGACAGCGCACTCGACGCATTCCGGTTCCAGGACGAACTCTGGGCCCTCCCCTACACCGGGAACGGCCGCGCGCTCGTCTACAACAAGGACATCCTCGCGGAGTACGGCTATGAAGAGGGGCCGCCGTCGGAGATCGGCGAGTTCATGGAACTCGCCGGGACGATCAACGAGGATCACGACGACATGAACGGCTTCCACCTGACGACCGAGCGGGGCGAAGTTCGCGTCACCCAGGAATTCCTCTCGCACGTCTATCAGCACACCGACGGCCCCCTGTACGACTGGGACGGCGACGGCTGGGCCCTCCAGGCCGACGCCGGCGCCTTCGAAGCCGTTCTCGGAGACATCTACTACAGGCTGTTCCACGGCGACTCGCCGGCGGCCGGCGACTCCTACCAGAGCGCCGGCTGGGAGACGAACGACGTCGGCTTCACCGAAGGCGAACACGCGATGATCCACTGCGGGCCGTGGATCGACGGCTTCCGCGACACGGACCAACAGGAGGAGATGCTCGACGAGAACACGGCGATCTCGCTGCTGCCGAAACACGCGGACGCGTCCGACGCGACGTACATGGAGGTCAAACCCCTCATGCTCAACGCCCACTCCAACGATCTCGACAGCGGGATGGCGGTTGCATCGGCCTTCTCGAGTCCGGAGGCGCTCGAGCGACTGTCCGAAATCGACTCGGGCGCGACCGCGACTCCCGTCCACGAGGACGTCGAGTCGTCGATCGACAACGAGGACTTCACGGCCTTCACCGAGGCGTTCGAGAACGGCGTCGCACCGGCGCAGATCGCCTGGGGAGAGGTCCGAGAGGCGATCTACGACGCGATCGAGAACGTCATCTTCGACGAACAGACGCCCGCGGAGGCCGCCGCCGACCTGGAGGCGGTGCTCCGGGAGGCCGACGTCAACCTCGACCCCGAAGCGGAGTGAACAGATGAGACGCGACACCGCCACAGCGCACACGAACGCGGAATCGACCGGGTGATCGTCATGGCTACGAGTACGGATCGACTCTCGGCGTACCGGAAACAGTTCGTCTCCCTCTCGACGGAGACGTGGCTCGGCTGGGGACTGTTGCTTCCCGCCGCGTTGCTGATGGGCGTCATCATCCTGTACCCGATCCTCGACGGGATCCTGACGAGCTTTCAGGCGCGATCGTTCCTGCGGCCGGAGATTCGGGAGTTCGTCTTGCTGGCGAACTATCGGGCACTGGTCCGGGACGGGGTATTCTGGACCGCGCTCTGGAACTCCGCGGTGTTGACCGGCGTCTCGGTCGCCCTGCAGTTCCTGCTCGGGCTCGGGTTAGCGCTGCTGCTCAAGCAGCAGGTACCGGGGATCGCCGTCTTCCGGAGCATCACGATGGTCACCTGGGTTCTGCCGGTCATCGTGATCGTCATCGTCTTCAACTGGCTCGTCCAGCCGGGATACGGCCTCGTGAATCTGATCCTCGCGGAGCTCGGCCTCCCGACGGACTACTGGTTCTCGAACAGGACGTGGGCTATGCCGCTGATCGTCCTGATGCACGTCTGGAAGAACGCCCCGTTCTTCGCGATCGCGCTGTTCGCCGCGATGCAGTCGATCCCGAACGAACTCTATGAGGCGGCGAAGATGGACGGCGCGTCGGCGGTCCAGCAGTTCCGGTACATCACCCTGCCGAACATCTCGTACGTGGCGATGATCATGATCGTGTTACACGTGCTGTACACGTTCAACAACTTCGACTTCGTCTGGCTCTCGACCGGCGGCGGGCCGCTGCGCACGACCGAAGTGCTGCCGACGTACGTGTACAAGCAGGCGTTCCAACAGTACGCGCTCGGCTACGCGGCCAGCATCGGCGTGGTCATGCTGATCATCATGATGACGTTCACCGTCGTCTACGTGAAACTGGAGGACTTCGACTGATGGTACGCACACTCGTCACCGGATTCGAAGCGCGCCTCGACGATGGGATGACCGTCCGCCGCGCGGCGTTCGTCTACGCGACGTTGGTGCTGTACTACGGATTCCTGCTGATCCCGATATTCTGGCTCGTCAGGTCGTCGATCGTCACCGACGAGATGCTGCGCGCCAGGGAACTCGACCTGCTGCCGCTGGCCCACCTGACGGCCGAGAACTACGCGCGCGTGCTAGGAAACGGGACGTTCCGCTCGTACTTCCTCAACTCGACGCTGATCGCGATCGCCACGACGCTGCTGACGCTCGGCGTCGGGATTCCGGCCGCGTACTCGGTGAGTCGATTCGACTATCCGGGGCGGGATTACGTCGTGCTGGGGCTCATCTCGAGCCAGATGCTGCCGCTGGTGCTGGTGTTAATCCCGTTTTTCACCGTCATGTTCCGGATGAACCTGGTCGACACCAGGATGGGGCTCGTCTTCGCTCACGCCGTCGGCGTCTTGCCGTTCGTCGTCTGGCTGCTGAAGGGGTACTTCGACGCGATACCCGAAGCGCTGGACGAGGCCGCGAAGATGGACGGCTGCGGCCACCTGCAGATCATGTACCGGATCCTCGTTCCGCTGTCGCTGCCGGGTATCGCCGTGGCCGGCTTCTACGCCTTCGTCGGCTCGTGGAACGACTACCTGTTCGTGTCGATCCTCTCCCAATCGACGGATACCAGAACCCTGCCACTTGGGCTGCAACTCTTCCAGACGGCGCAACAGGTCGACTGGGGAGCGGTCACCGCGGCCGCCGTCGTGACGGCGGTGCCGGTGGTCGTTCTGTTCGCCCTCGTGCGGCAGTGGCTCGTCGAGGGCATGTCGAACACCGGCGGGAAGGGGTTTTGACCCCCGCGGCGCGCCAATCGCTAGCCGCCGTTTCGGCAGGCCGCGGTTTCGATGGATCGCCGTTCCCGCAGGTTTCCGTCTCGGTTCGATCAGATTCCACTGAGTGTCGCGACTCCGTGATCGGAGTCGATCGACCGGCCACCCAGCACGCCTCGGATCGCTGGGGTGTTGTTCACACATCGTGAACGGAGGAGATCGATCCTTGACCCTCCGGATCGCGAACGTCCGTCGAGTTTCGATGTCCGATCCGCCGTCCGAACGACGATTTGAGTGTATTTATCTCCGTTATCAGTACAGCCCTTACTTTCGTTACATATTGGAGTCACCCTCTTCGGACGAGGTCCGTCAAATCGATTCCGGAGAGCGAGGTTGCGTCCCCGATCGGGCACCCTGTTCGAAGACGCAGTCCTCCGGGCGTCGATCGACTATGAGAAGGCCCTACCCCGGAAACTCGGTTCGGCGTCACATCCCCCGGAAGACGGGACGTATCGACGACGGTGCCGAGCTCGCCGATCCCGATCGGAATCCCGATAATATCAATTATTAGAAATATCCGTGACGATCCGCTATGCTACTATTCCGATCGGGTGCTATCGTCTGTACGGACATTCCGTGAGTGCCCGGAAAGTCACTTTACGCTCGTTCCGGTAGCGTGCGACGAACACAACGAATCATGCCACGTTATCGACCATTTCGCGACGGTGTTGTGGAATATCAGGGGCGTTCGGAGCCGGGTCGCTCGCCGGCGTCGGTGCCGGCAAGCCGGGTGACCGCTCGATCGCCGTCTCTCCGGAGGCGGAGCGCCCTCGGCGACCGGCATACGGATCGCGCGATCGCGGAGACCGGGGGAGTGTTCGGCGACCGAGCGTACCGCGTCAGTGGACCGGTTGCCGGATGCCGATCGGGCCGGAAACCGGACACCGGTGCTCGGTTAGCGAACCGATTTATTACACGTGTACATGTGTAAATGGATGGGACGAGCGGCGGTCGCCGTTCCGTTTCACGGAGCGAAATTCGCCGGACGATCGGCCGCCCGAATGCGCCGATCGCGGTCGTTCGATGCGGAACTGGACGAAGGCGTTTCGCGATGCGGATTCGCCGCTCACCCGTACGCGAGCGTCACTTTGATCTCGCCGGCTTTGTCCCGGAGTCGGTCGACGAGGGCGTCGTGTACGTACTCGTCTCTGAACCGGCTCGTCGGCCCGAACAGGCCGAGCGCACCGAGGAGTTCGTCGTCCGGCGTGTGGACCGGAACGGCCACCCCGAAGAGTCCCTCCATGTACTCCTCGTCGTTGACGGCGTACCCCTGTTCGCGGACCCGTTCGAGTTCCTCGAAGAGCGCGTCCCGGTCGGTGATGGTGTTTTGCGTGTGCCTCTCGAGCCCCTTCACCTCGATGTAGCGATCGACCTCCGCGTCGTCCCACTCCGCGAGGATCACCTTCCCGGAGGCCAAGGAGTGCAGCGGGCGCCGCTTCCCGATCATGGTGTCCGAGAGGTTCCCGTACCGGTGAAGATAGACGCCGTCGTACTCCTCTTCGATGAGGAAGAGCGATCGTTCGTCGGTTTCTTGCCCGAGTTCGAACACCTTCCGCATCGCGGCCGTGTATCCCGCGTTCCGGTTTCGCGTCGTCTCGCCGATCTCGAGCAGCCTGAGGCCGACGTAGTACTCGCCGTCGCGCTCGATGACGTACCCCATGTCGGTCAGCGTCGCCAGGTGCCGGTAGACGGTACTCTTGGTCAGGGACGTCCGGCGCGTGATCTCCGCGATCGAGAGCCCCTCCTCCTCCTTGAGCGTCTCCAGTATCGCGAACGTCTTCCGGGTCGTCGTCACCCCGGTTTCGTCCGAACCGCGCTCCGTGGTCATGGGACTGCATTGCCCGCCTCGTCCAATGAATGTTCCGGATAGTAAAACGACCGCGTTATTATGCGGGATACTACCGGGCGATCCGGGGAATCGGCGGGCGGGCGTTCCGCTATACGGTCGATCGGGTCGACGCAGCAAAACGAACGTCGTTTCTCCCGCGATCGCGACCCTGACGCGAGCGGATCGACCGCCGAGGATCGGCTAGCGAGTCGATCGGCGGGAAGCGGAGTCATCCGGACCGCCGGGACGCCGCCTCACTCGTAAGCGGGGATGCCGGTCAGCTCTTCGCCGAGGACCAGCGTGTGGATGTCGTGAGTGCCCTCGTAGGTGTAGACCGTCTCCATGTTCGCCAGGTGGCGCATCGGCGAGTAATCGGTCGTGATGCCGTTGCCGCCGAGGATCTCCCGCGCGACGCGGGACTGCTCGCGGGCCATCCGGACGTTGTTACGTTTCGCCATCGAGACGTGTTGGGGGCGCATGTCGCCGCGCTCCTTGAGCGCTGCGAGACGGTAGGCGAGCAACTGGGCGAGGGTGATCTGGGTCGCCATCTCGGCGAGTTTGTCCTGCTGGAGCTGGAACCGCGCGATCGGGCCGCCGAACTGTTCCCGATCTTTCGCGTACTGGCGGGCCTCCTCGAAGGCGTCGCGGGCGGCGCCGACGGCGCCCCACGCGATGCCGTAGCGGGCCTGGGTCAGGCAGGACAGCGGTCCCTTCATGCCCGAGACGCCCGGGAGGACGTTCTCCTCGGGGACGCGGACGTCGTTCAGCCCGATCTCGCCCGTGATCGAGGCCCGCAGCGAGAGCTTCTCGGTGATCTTGTTCGTCGAGACGCCGTCGCGGTCGGTCTCGACCAGGAAGCCGCGGACGGGAGCGTTCTCGGCCGAGCGATCGCGCGCCCAGACGACGGCGACGTCGGCGATCGGCGAGTTCGTGATCCAGGTCTTCGAGCCGTTGAGCACGTAGCCGTCGCCGTCCCGAGAAGCGTTCGTCGGTTCTCGGGGATCAGCCGAGGTTTCCTCGGCGGAGTCCCGTTCGGCCCGGGTCTCCATCGCCGACGGGTTCGAGCCGTGCTCGGGTTCGGTGAGTCCGAAACAGCCGACGGCCTCGCCCTCGCCGAGTTTGGGGAGCCACTCCTCCTTTTGGGCCTCGCTGCCGTAGGCGCGGATCGGGTACATGACGAGCGCGCCCTGGACGGAGGCCATCGATCGCAGCCCGGAGTCGCCCGCCTCGAGTTCCTGCATCAGGAGGCCGTAGGCGGTTTCCGAGACGTTCGGCGAGCCGTACCCCTCGAGGTTGGGCGCGTAAAATCCCAGTTCGCCCATCTTCGGGATGAGGTCGGTCGGGAACGTCCCCGCCTCGAAGTGGTCGCCGATATCCGGTTTGACGTGTTCGTCGACGAACTCCCGGGCCGTGTCCCGGATCATCCGCTCTTCCTGGTCGAGATCGGCTTCGAGTCGAACGAAATCCAGCATACCAGAATAGTACGGAAATGGCGCTATAGAGATTGCGGTCTCTCGGCGCGCGGACAGGTCACGATCCGAACGGGACGAGGCGATCCGCGAGGTCGAACGCGTTGGCTCGCAGGACGTGTTGCGTCGCACGATCGCACCCGGGCGTGCGGGAGCCGGCCGGCCGCGGGGCGGAGCGCCTCGGTTCTCCTGAGCCCGTATCGTGTCAACCCATCGCATACTGCCCCGAAAAAGCGTTAACGTTATTGTGGTTCATTCACCTGTGTGAAGCTATGGCAAATCCGAGTGGTGACAGTCACGGGTGCCGAAGTCGACGATCGATCCTCGCGGCGACCGGCGTCGGGACCGCGAGCGCACTGGCCGGCTGTCTCGGCGGGGACAGCAACGGCGAAGGGAGCGACGACGGGAGCGGAGACGGCGGAAGCGGCGAGACGACCGTTCGCATGCGGACGTCGACGGCGAGCACGACGGCGTACGCGGCGAATCAGGGGCTCGCGAGCGCGGTGAACGACGGGACCGACGAGCTCTTCGTCGAGGCGCAGACGAGCCAGGGGACGGAAGCGAATCTCGGCGCGCTCAACGGCGGGGACGCCGAGATGGTCTACATCCAGAACTGGTCCGCGTACGAGGTTCGCGAGGGGGTCGAGCCGTTCGATCAGCTCGACTTCGAGATGACGCAGGTGTTCCACTTCTACGACCTGCCGTGGTTCTTCATCACCGACGACGCCGACCTCGAGACGCTCTCGGACATCGGCGACGGCACCACGGTGTCCCCGACGCCGAGCGGTTCCGGGACGGCGCCCGCCCTCGAACGGGCGCTCGGATACGCGACCGACGGCTACGAGCGCGTGAGTACGGGTTACGGCGAACAGGGGAACGCGATGAACGAGAATCAGCTGGACGTCGGCGTCGGGACCCTCATGAACTTCGCGATCACCCCGAGCTGGCTCCAGGAGATCGCCAGCTCCGTCGACCTGCGCGTCCTCGACGTCGACGACTCGACCGCGCAGGCCTGGGAGGACGACGAGCGGCTGTTGTCGCAGCCGACCGACGTCGGCCAGATAGAAAACGCGACCACGCCCGGAGAGGTTCCCGCGCCGACGTTCTCGTACAACTTCATCTGTCGCGGCGACCTCGAGTACGATACCGTATACACGTTCCTCGAGGCGATGTACGAACAGCGATCGTCGCTGTCCGAGTACCACGGCATCCTGGGAACCTTCGAGGACGACGCGTTCTGGGTGCAGAACGTGTACGAGAACGTGCCGTTCCACCCCGCCGCAGCCGACTTCTACGAGGAGATCGGCGTCTGGAGCGACGACTTCGATCGCGCCGACGAGTAGAAACCGATGTCAGTAGCACGTCGACGTTCGGACCGAAGCCGACCCGTCGCCGCCCTCGAGAGGCTCGTCTCCGCGCTGGGGATCTCCCTGACGCTCTTTACCCTCACCTACGCCGTCTCCCTCGTCTTCGGCTGGCCGTCGTTCCTCGAGCCGATCGTTACGGAGCCGAGGTGGGTGAAGCGAGACGAGTTGTACGTGATCACCTTCTTCGGGATGGGCGTGGCGCTGTACTACCTCGAGTACGCTCGAAGCCGGTACGCGGGTGTGGACGACGAGTTCGCAGCCGCCGGCTCGGCCGCGCGGGAGCGATCGGCGGACGCGTCCGGCGCGCTCGATCGAGCGCGCCGGACGTTCGACCGGCTCGATCCCGTCGTCGCCGTCGCGCTCGCCGTCGCCGCGATCGCGGCGACCGCATACGTCTACGCGAACTTCGGCCGTCTCGAAGACGATGCGTTCATCGTCGGCTACACGACGACGGATCACCTGGTCGGTGCGGTCCTGATCGGGCTGGCGATCGACGCGACCCGCCGGGCGTTCGGAACCGTGATCGCCGTGGTCGCCGCGCTGGCGATCCTGTACGCCCACTCGGCGGTCGGCACCCGATTGTTCGGCGTATTTCGCCACACGGGGATGAGCTGGGAACAGATCGCAGAAAACGGTGCGATCGGGATCAGCGGCGTCTACGACAGCACGCTCATGGGGATCGGGTCGACGTGGGTCGCGATCTTCATCATGTTCGCGGGGATCGCCAAGGCCTACGGTCTGATGGACTTCGTCCGCGAGGTCGGTCAAGAACTCGGGGCGAGTCTGCGGACCGGCGTCGTCCAGATCGCCGTCATCTCGAGCATGATCATGGGATCGATCACCGGCAGCGCGGCGGCCAACACGGCGACGACCGGAAGCTTCACCATCCCGATGATCAAGGATCAGGGCGTCCGCGACGACGTCGCGGCGTCGATCGAGGCGGTCGCCTCCGCGGGCGGCCAAATGCTGCCGCCCGTGATGGGTGTCGCGGCGTTCCTGATGGCCGACATCATCGGCGTGCCGTACGTGACGATCGTCAAGGCGGGCGTGATCCCGGCGGCGCTGTTCTACTTCGGCGTCTGCCTGGCCGTCCACTTCACGGTCCTCAAGTTCGGCTGGACCTCGCGGGACCTCTCGCCGTTCGACTGGCGACTCTTACTCGGCGGCGCCCACTTCGCGGTCCCGATGGGCGTCCTGCTGGTTACGCTCGTCTACCTGCAGTACACGCCCTTCACCGCCGGGCTGTACACGATCGTCGCGATCGTCGCGACGATGTTCGTTCGGAACGTCGTTCTGGTGTTCCTCTGGAATACGGTCGGCGTAAAGATCTGGAACGCTGTCGTCGTAACGGTCTGGAACGCCGCCGGCGTGAAGGTCTGGGACGCAATCGCCGGTGGGACGACCGCGAACGCCGGTTCAGACGCTGGCGACGACCGCAGGGGCCGGGCGAACCTTCTCGACGAGGCCTCGCCGGCGACCGACGTTCACCCGGACGTAGTCGCGACGTGCAAACAAACGATTCGAGGGCTCGAACGGGGCGGCGTCGAGATGGCGCCCCTCGTCGGCGTGCTCGCGGCGATGGGCGTGATCGTCAAACTGCTCGAAGGGACCGGGCTGACCGCCCGGGTCGCGACCGCCGTCATCGGGATGAGCGACGTGACCGTCCTCGGGATCGGCGGCGGACTCCTGCTCGTTCTGTTGCTCGCGATGGCCACCAGCATCCTGTTCGGCCTCGGGATGCCGACGCCCGCGGCGTACATCCTCGTCGCGACCCTCGTCGCGCGCCCGGTCACCGAACTGGGGACGCCGGACATCACGGCCCACATGTTCGTGTTCTACTTCGCGATGCTGTCGGCGATCACGCCGCCGGTCGCGATCTCCGTCGCGATCGGGTCGCGGATCGCGGGTGCGAGCTTCATGCGATCGTGCGTGCAGTCGCTCCGGCTCGGGGCGCCCGGGTTCATCATTCCGTACGCGTTCGTGGCGAACAACAGCCTCATCTACTGGTCGGCGGAGACGCTGGTCGCCTTCCCGCTCGTCCTCGCGGGAACCGTCGGGCTCATCGTCGCCACCGTCGGCTTCGACGGAGCGAGGCCCCTCTCGTACCCCGTTCGCGGGCTCTACGTCCTCGCCGCGCTGTGTGCCATGTTCGGCTCGAGCGTCCACGTCGGAGTGCAGGTATTCGCCGCCGTCGCGATCGTCGCCGTCTTGCTCCACGCCAGGTTCGTCGTCGGCTACGACCGGCCCGTCGACGCCGAGTCCGGCGTCGAGCCGTCGACCGTCGACTGATACCGGGCGGTTTCGACCGCCGCGCCGATCGGTGGCGAAACCGGCTCGTCGGTCGTCGTGCGACGCGATTCGCGAGTAACAATCCTTTTGTGGTCTTCGCACGACGGTCACACGAGACATGACGAACCTCGTGACCGACGTCGCCGAGACCGTCGAGGCGAACCCGGATTCCGCAGCGATCGCCTCGGACGGCGCGGAAGTGAGCTACGCACAGTTCTGGGAGCGAGCGGGCCGGTTCGCCCGGGCGCTCGAGGAGGCGGGGATCGGCGAGGGCGATCGAGTCGGCATCTACCTGCCGAACCTGCCCCAGTTCGTGACGGCCTTCTACGGGACGCTGCGGGCGGGTGCGATCGTCGTGCCGATGAACCCGCAGTACAAGGCCCGCGAGATCGGCCACCTGCTCGGCGACAGCGGCGCGAAGGCGGTCGTCTCCCTCGCGGACAACGTCTCGCAGGTCGCCGCGGTGCTCGACGACACCGACGTCGAGCGGGTGATCAGCGTCGGCGAGCGACGGTCACCGGAGAGGGAGTCCTCATCTCGCGACGAGGACGCCGACGTCGCCGGCGCGATCCCGTTCGAGGCGTTCCTCGCGGACGACGCGCTGCCGATCGTCGATCGAGCGGACGACGACGTCGCGGTCCAGCCCTACACCAGCGGCACGACCGGCACGCCCAAAGGGGTGCTCCTCACGCACCGCAACCTCGCGTGGACGACGCGAGCGAACGCCGCCGTGCCGCCGGGCGGCTTCCGAGCGTCCGATCGGCTGATCGGCACCCTGCCGCTGTTTCACATCTACGGCATGTCGGTCGTGATGAACGGCGCGATGTACAGCGGCGGGACCTACTATCCGGTCCCCGAGTGGGACGCCGCCGCCGTGATGGACCTCCTGGAGGACGAGGGGATCACGATCATGTTCGGCGTCCCGGCGATGTTCAACGACATGATCAACCGGCCCGACGCCGACGGGTACGCGTTCGACTCGCTGCGGTTCGTCAACTCCGGCGGTGCGAGCCTCCCGATCGAGGTCCTCAAGCGGTTCGAGGGGCTGTACGGCGTCCAGCTCAACGAAGGGTACGGCCTGACCGAGACGAGCCCCGTCACCCACGCGAACACGCCGGATGCCCGTCGCAAGGGGAGCATCGGCCGGCCGCTCGACGGCGTCGACGCGAAGGTGGTGGACGAGAATTTCGAGACGGTGCCGCGCGTCGGGGACGGACCGATCGACGAGGAGAGCGTTGCGTCTCTGACGCAACGAGGCGAAGGTAGCGCGGAACGAAGTTCCGCGAACCGTTCGAGCGGGCGAAGCCCGCGAGAAGACGGTGAAACCGCCGAAGCGGCCGACCTCCACGAGATCACGGGCGAACTCGTCGTGTCGGGGCCGAACGTGATGAAGGGCTACTACGGCCTGCCCGACGCGAACGAGGAGGCCTTCACCGAGGAGGGTGGTAGACGCTGGTTCCACACCGGCGACGTCTGCTACTGGGACGAGGACGACTTCTTCTACGTCGTCGATCGCGAGAAGCACATGATCGTCACGGGCGGCTACAACGTCTACCCGCGGGAAGTCGAGGAACTCCTCTTCGAGCACGAGGCCGTCGCCGACGCCGCCGTCGTCGGCGTCCCGGACGAGCGCCGCGGCGAGACGGTCAAGGCGTACGTCGTCCCGACGCTCGACGCGGACGCGACGCCGGACGCGATCAGGGAGTACTGCCTGGCGAACCTGGCGGCGTACAAACACCCCCGCGAGGTCGAGTTCGTCGACGAGCTTCCCCGGACCGCGACCGGCAAGGTCCAGAAGTTCAAGATCCGCGACGAACGGGCGTAGACGACGCGGAGGTGGCGCTGACTCCGACGGCCGACCCGATCGAGTCGGCCGTCGATCGCCTCGAGACGAATAGCGTAGCTTACAAATTTTAACTTTATAGCTATTTTCCACAGCATCGTTGGTCTAATTGGATATATAGTTATCAGTGGTTAGAGAAACCGAAGCTATTTTGTCTCGCGGTTCCCATGGTCCGCTATGGCTTTCAGTCTGTCAGACGAACACCGGGCGATCCGCGACGCCGTCCGCGAGTTCGGCGAGAACGAGATGAAACCGGTCGCCGAGGAGTACGATCGCGAGGGCACGTATCCCGAGGAGATCCGCAAGAAGGCGGCCGAGTACGACTTTGTTGCGCCGACCATTCCGCTGGAGTACGGCGGGGCCGGAATGGACAAACTCTCCTCGACGATCGTCACCGAGGAACTGTGGCGCGCCGATCCCGGGATCGGCTCCGCGGTCGGCAGCGCCGGCTTCGGGACGAACATGATCGTCGAGTTCGGCGACGAGTGGATGAAAGAGGAGTGGCTGCCCAGGATCGCGGGCGGGGAGACGGCATCTTGCTCGATGATCTCCGAGCCCGCACACGGCTCGAACGTCGCCGGCATCGAGACCACGGCGGAGAAAGACGGCGACGAGTACGTGCTCAACGGCGCCAAGATGTGGATCACCAACGGCACCGTCGCCGACATCGGCGTTCTGATGGCCAAGACCAGTCCCGGCGAGGGTCACCGCGGCATCACCGCCTTTCTCGTCCCGATGGACGCCGACGGCGTCAACCGCGAAAAGATCGACAACAAACTTGGCATCCGCGCCTCCGACCTCGCGGAGGTCGTCATCGACGACGTCCACATCCCCGAGGAGAACGTCATCGGCGAACTCGACAGGGGCTTCTACCAGCTGATGGAGTTCTTCGCCTCCGGTCGCACCAGCGTCGCCGCACAGGCCGTCGGCGCCGCCCAGGGTGCACTCGACGCTGCGATCGAGTACGCCACCGAGCGCGAGCAGTTCGGCCAGAAGATTACGGAGTTCCAAGCGATCGAGCACAAACTCGCCGAGATGGCGACCAAAGTCGAGGCCGCCCGATCGCTGACCTACCGCGCCGCGACGCAGGTCGAGCGGGAGAACCAGGACGTCGCCGCGCAGTTCTCGAGCATGGCGAAGCTGTTCGCCAGCGAGGTTTCCGTCGAGGTCGCGGACGAGGGGATCCAGGTCCACGGGGGGTCCGGGTACGTCACGGACTACCCGGCCGAACGGTACTACCGCGACGCCCGCATCACGAAGATCTACGAGGGGACGAGCGAGATTCAGAAGAACATCATCGCCGACCAGCTTCTGTAGGGTCCGGAACCGAGCGCCGCTGGAAACCGTGTCGCGGTCGGTAGCGTTCGGCTTTCGAGCCGAAATGACGGAAATCCTTAAGTAACGGCGGGACAAAGGGGAGCTTGCCCGAGGCGAGTCGGTCGCCCGACCGAAATTCACAGTATCGGGACCGCCGCGACCACCGGTCGCGAAACCACCTACCACCGTTTCTCGGCGTTCGCTCGCGCACCGTCTCGGCCGACGGTAGCGCCGTCGTCGCACCGTCGACGCTACGGGACGCGGAACTCGATCGCGATGCCCTGACCGTAGCCCACGCACATCGTCGCGAGGCCGAGTCCGCCGCCCCGACGTCGCAGTTCGTGGATCAGGGTCACGGGCAGGCGGGCGCCGGAGGCGCCCAGCGGGTGGCCGAGCGCGATCGCGCCGCCGTTGACGTTGAGCCGATCGTCGGCGACGCCGAGTTCGTCCTTGCAGTACAGCGTCTGGCTGGCGAAGGCCTCGTTGAGTTCCACGAGGTCGTAGTCGTCGACGTCGCGGCCGTTGCGCCTCCAGATGCGCCGAACCGCGGGCACCGGACCGATCCCCATCACGGTCGGATCGACGCCGGCGACGTCGTGGTCCTCGATCGCGGCGAGGACCTCGAGGCCGCGCTCCTCGGCGAACGCCCTGCTCGTGAGCAGAACGCCAGCCGCGCCGTCGGAGATCTGGGAGGCGTTCGCGGCGGTGACGGTCCCGTCCTCGCGGAACGCCGGCGGGAGCTCCGCGATCGTCTCCGCCGTCGTGCCGGGGCGGAGCCCCTCGTCCGCCTCGACGAGCCCGTCCGCGGTCTGGATCGGGACGATCTCCGCCTCGAACCTGCCCGCGTCCGTCGCCCGGCAGGCGCGCTGCTGGCTTCGCGCGCCGTACTCGTCCTGGCGTTTCCGCGAGATCTCGAACTGCTCGGCCACGTTCTCGGCCGTCTGACCCATCGCGAGGCCGGCCGCGTCGTATCGCTCCGCGATCCCGTCGTAGGAGCCGATCCCCTTCCGGCGCTCGTTGCGGGACATGTTCTCCACGCCGCCCGCGACGATCGCCTCGCGCTGGCCCGCCCGGATCGCGTCGCTCGCGCTCGCGATCGCCTCCGCCGAGGACGCACAGAGCCGATCGATCGTCGTTCCCGGGACGCCCTCGCCGAGCCCCGAACAGAGCGCGATCACGCGCGCGATGTTGTTGCTCTGTTCGTTCACCTGCTTCGCACACCCCCAGCGAACGTCGTCGACGTCGTCGCCGGAGAGCCCGGTTCGATCGAGCAGCTCGTCGACGAGCGGAACCGAGAGCGCGTCGCTACCGAGTTCGGCGAAGACGCCGCCGCGTTTCCCCTGTGGGGTCCTGACCGCCGAGACGATGACCGGCTGCCGATCGCTCATTGCGAGTGTCGTTCTCGCCCGGAGCGTAAAGTAACTCCGTTCGACGGCTCCGATCCGGAGCGGTCGCGTCGCCCGAACGCGACCGTCGGGACCGCGCGAACGGGCCCCGAAAGGGAACGTTTTTGATCGCGACCGAAGTGTGTACGATCATGCGAATCGCAGTGCTCGGAGCCGGGAGCATGGGACACGGAATCGCCCAGGTGTCCGCGATGGCGGGCCACGACGTCGTCCTGCGGGACATCGAGGACGATCTCGTCGACGACGGGATCGCGGGAATCCGCGAGAACCTGCGGGGTGGCGTCGAACGCGACAAGGTGACCGAAGCCGAGATGGCGGCGACGCTCGACCGGATCGAGGGCACGACCGACCTGGAGGCGGCCGTTGCCGATGCCGACCTCGTGATCGAGGCGGTCCCGGAGGAGATGGATCTGAAGAAGGACGTCTTCTCGGACGTCGAGGACGCGGCTGGCGAGGAGACGGTGATCGCCTCGAACACCTCCTCGCTGTCCGTGACGGAGATGGCCAGCGCGCTCGATCGGCCCGAGCGCGCCGTCGGACTCCACTTCTTCAACCCGCCGCACCTGATGGACCTCGTCGAGATCGTGATCGCCGAGCAGACCGACGATCGAACGGAGGCGTTCGCCGTGGACTACGTCCGCGACGTCGGCAAGGAGGACGTCGTCGTCCGCGACAGCGCCGGGTTCGCCACCTCGCGACTCGGGCTCGCGCTCGGGCTGGAGGCGATCCGGATGGTCGAGGAGGGCGTCGCCAGCCCGGCCGCCATCGACGAGGCGATGACGCTCGGCTACGGCTACCCGATGGGACCGATCGAACTCGGCGATCACGTCGGGCTGGACGTCCGCCTGCACATCGCCGAGCACCTCCGCGAGGAGTTAGGGGAGCGGTTCAAGCCGCCGCAGGCGCTGCGCCGGAAGGTCCGGGCGGGCAAGCTCGGCAAGAAGACCGGCGAGGGGTTCTACGTCTGGGAAGGTGGCGATCGCGTCGCGATGAGCGGCGATTGGGGTGGTGTCGATGAGTGAGCTTCGAGACGAGTACGACCTGCTCTCCGTCGACGTCGGCGAACGTGTCGAGCGGGTCGCGACGATCGCGATCGAGCGGCCCGACGCCCGGAACGCGCTGAACGGACAGGTCCGGACGGAGCTCAAGGACGCCGTCGCGGCCGCGGACGCGGACGACGACGTACGGGTGCTCGTGCTCACCGGCGGCGAGGGGTCGGGCGCGTTCGTCGCCGGAGCGGACGTGACCGAGTTCAGGGACCGCGGACTCGTCGAGCAGCGACGGGCGAGCGAGCGCCCGCGGGTCTACGAGACCGTCGACGACGCGACGATTCCGGTCATCGCCCGCATCAACGGCCACGCGCTCGGGGGCGGCTGCGAACTCGCGCAGGCCTGCGACGTCCGCATCGCCGCGGCGGGCGCGAAACTCGGCCAGCCCGAGATCAACCTCGGACTCATCCCCGGCGGCGGCGGCACGCAGCGGCTCGCCCGCCTCGTCGGCGAGGGGCAGGCGATGCGGCTCATCCTCTCGGGCGAACTCGTCGACGCCGCGGAAGCCAAAGAGATCGGCCTCGTCGACGAGGTCTACGACGAAGACGACCTCGACGACGGCGTCTACGACCTCGCGGCTTCGATGGCCGAGAAGAGCCCGATCGCGCTCGAGTTCGCCAAGAAGGCGGTCAAAGCGGGCTCGCGGATGGGGCTCGAGGAGGGGCTGCAGTACGAGTCCGAACTGTTCGTCCAGCTGTTCGCGACCGCGGACAAGGACGAAGGGATCGACGCGTTCCTCGAGGGTCGCGAGCCGGAGTTTACCGGCGAGTGACCCCGCGCCGAACCGATCGTTCTCCGCCGACTGGGTTCGACCCGCTTGGCCACGACCGTCCGAAATCCGTTCCGGCGATCGCGCTGGCTCGCACCGAAATTACAAAAATAGTTAATGAGTCGAATCCTCTCTCGAAACCGACCGATCTCGATTCGGTCGATCGATCGATCCTGAGTACCGGCCATTCGACCCTCTACACGAACGATTCGAAGGATATTCGGACTGGAATTCGAGGAACGGCTAGCGACTACAGTCCGGTTCGTAGTGGTGAGAAAAACCGGCTTATATCGGATCAAAACCCGGTTTACCTGGAACTCCTCGCGATCAGAACCGAAAAACAGGAAACAGATATATGAAAAACATATTTTATATAAATACATAATCTATGATTGGGATCTGTGGGTCGGGATCGACGATCGAACGCTCGGACCCCGGTCCGAACGAATCGAGGCCCCTGTGACGTATAAGGACGTGAGCGTCGTAGCGGGGATCATGCCGGTGTCCGGATACGATCCCGACGACCTGAACGATACGCTGGAAGCGGCCGTGACGGACGACGAGCTTCGGGAACTGCTGACCGACGACCAGTGGGAACGCTACCAGCGCAAGGACGCCGCCCTGATCGACGTGCTCGACGAGGCGGAGATCGAGCGACTGCTCGACCAGCGGGCGGAATCGACCGAGTGACGCCGCGGGACCGGCGTCCCCGTGCGATCTTCGAGAAAAGATACATATAGCGACGCGGCTTTGCACACGGTATGGGTTTGCCTGACGTCCTCGACGAGCCGCGGGCGATCGATACGCACGCGCACCAGCCGACCAGCGAGTTCCTCCACGACGCCGGCGGGCAGATGATGAAAGACGCAGCCGATCGGTTCGGCGCCGACCTGGAGACCGACACCTACGAGAACATGATCGCCGAGTACCGCGAGGCCGGCGTCGGTCGGGCCGTCCTGCTCGGCTGGGACGCGGAGACGAACACGGGGAATCCGCCGGTACCCAACGACTACGTCGCGGAGGTTCGCGACGAGTACGACGATTTCTTCGTCGGCTTCGGCTCCGTCGACCCGCTCAAGGACGACTGCGTCGAGGAGGCGATCCGCTGCGTCGAGGATCTCGACCTGTCGGGGTTCAAGTTCCAGCAGATCGCCCAGGGGTTCGATCCCTCGGCCCCCGAACACGAGGCGCTGTGGGCGACGATTGAGGACCTCGACGTGCCAGTCGTGTTCCACGGCGGCAACTCCACGCTCGGGGCCTGCTCGCCGGGCGGTCGCGGACTGAAGATCAAGTACGGGAACCCGATGCTGATCGACGACGTGGCCGCCGAACACCCCGACCTCCGGATTCTCATCGCCCACCCGGCCTACCCGTGGGAGAAAGAACAGCTGGCGATCTGCCAGCAGAAGGGCAACGTCTACATGGACCTCTCGGGGTGGATGCCCCGATACATCGACGACCAGGTGCTCCACTACGCGAAGACACTCCTGTCGGACAAGGTTATGTTCGGCACCGACTATCCGATGCTCGAGCCGAAACCGTGGCTCGAACAGTTCGCCGAGCTTGACTTCGACGAGGCGACCCAGCGCAAGGTCCTCTGGGAGACCGCCGAAGAATTCCTCGCCCTGTAGTCGGCGGGGCGATCGGCGATCCCGTCGACGCCGCACCCGATCCACGTTCGAATAGTTCGAACGCGAGCGATCGCCCAAGTAGCAAACCATTACATTCGTACGTGTGTAACGAAATCGGCCCGAGGGCCGTCGTATCCGGCGATTGAGTACGGAGGGTCCGCTCGGTCGCCGATCGATTCGCGACGGGGCCGGAGGCGACCGAGCGGAGATGCACCGACGGCATCCGCGTACCGCCAGGGGATGGCGAGCGTACGCGTCGGTCGCGACGCCTTCGTCAGAGCCGTTCGAACTACTCGAACGATAATCGCCGCGAGGGCCGTCGACTCAGGAGTGGGCCAGGTTGATCTCGACCTCGTTGGTCGCCCCGAGCAGCAGATCGGGGAGTTCCTCGGTCAACAACCCCCCTCGGAGCCGGTTCGCCGGACCGGCGATGCTGATCGCGCCCACGGCGATTCCCGACCGGTCCCTGACCGGCGCGCCGACGGCGTGCACGCCGACGACCGATTCCTCTCGGTTGAACGCGTATCCGCGGTCGCGCACCGTCTCGAGTTGGTCGCGCAGGTCGTCTCGATCGGTGATCGTCTGATCGGTTCGTCCGGGAAGGCCGTACTCGTCCAGAATCTCGTCGATCCGGTCGTCGGGGAGGTGGGCCAGGATGGCCTTTCCCGCCGCGAACTGGTGGAGGGGCGTCCGCTGGCCGATCCTGGCGTGGGTCTTGACGGAGTGGCGGCCCTGCGCCCCGTAGATGTGGACGCCCATCCCGTGCTCCTCGATCACGGCCCAGACCTTCTCGTCCGTCTCTGCGGCCAGCTCGTCCACTTTCGGCTTGATCACCGAGAACGGGGTGTGCTCGTTGCGAACGTGGACGCCGTAGTCGAGGAACCAGGTGCTGATCCGGTAGGAGTCGTCCTCCCGAACGAGCAGCCCCCGCGACTCCAGCGTCTTCACGTGGCGATGGATCGTGCTCTTCGCCAGCCCCAGTTCGTCGGCGATCGCCGTGATGCCGAGCCCGTCGTCCCGCTTGAGCAACTCGATGATGTCGAAGGCCGTGTCGACGGTTTCGACGGGCCTGTGCGCCGAGTCCTGTGTCATACCGCCCGGTTCGTAACCCGTCGGTAAAAATCTTGTTCCCGCTATTCGAACGATCGGCGTATTCGTTCGAATTACTCGAACGACATCGCGGCGCGATCGGAAGAATCGTGGGTTAGCGAATCTGTATCGACGACGAATTCGCGCGAAAAGACGATCGAGAACCAGGGCGAGCGCTCGCGAGAATCCCGGGAGGGACGCGATCGCCGGAACCGGCTCACGTGGTCTGGGAGTACTCCTCGACCCACTCCTGGAGCGTGATGCCCATCGTCGCCTGCGTGATCGCGTTCGACGACGCCGAGTTGGCGCTCTTGACGAGTTCGGCTTCCAGCGTTCGCGTCGGAATCTCGCCGATGAAGTGGGGAATGGCCCGCTGGACGGCGAGCGGGCAGCCGACTTCGTGGGCGAGCGCGTAGCCGGACAGGGAGTGGGGAATCTCCTCGCTGACGTACCGCGGGTCTGTGTCGTCGAGCAACTCGTCGTCGACGTGGTCGGGGTACTCGTAGCACTTGCCGACGTCGTGGAGGAGGCAGGCGGCGACGATCGTGTCGACGTCGGGATCGGCGCCGTGGAACGATCGCTGTTCCTCGGCGGCGTCGAGCGCGATCCGCGCGACGCCGCGGACGTGGTCGACGTTCGTCACCTCGTGGATGTTCCAGGCGTACGGGATGTCCTCGATATCCCGCCAGCCCCCGCGTTCGAGGCCGAGCGTCCACGCCTCCACGACGCGGTCGCGGAGGCCCTCGTCCTCGATGCGCGCCAGTTCCGGAAACGCGTCGCGAACCTGGCGATCGAAATCGCGATCGGACATGGGGATCACTCCTCGGCTTTGACGAGGCGCTCGCGGCCGATAAAGCGGGGCCGCTCCTCGATCGCGAGGAAGTTGTCGACGTCCTCGCGAGCCTCCTTGGCTTTGCCCTTCTCGGGATCGTAGTCGCGCGAGCCCTCGCTGCCGAGCGCGTCGTAGAGCGCGTCGAGCTCTTCGAAGTAAAGTTCGGCGACCCCGTCGAACTCCGCGTTTTCGGGATCGGTCGGGATCACCGTGTTGTACTTCACGACGCCGTCGATCTCGCGGGCGATCGGCGTGTGGTTCGTCTGCCAGTAGTCGACGAACTCCTCGTGGCTCATCCCCGCCCGGCGGACGAGGAAGGCCGAGTGCTTGTACAAGCCGTCGGTGTCGCCGTCGACCTCGTCTTTCTGGACGAGCTCCTCGCCGATGAACCGCGGCCGCTCCTCGATCGCGAGAAAGTTGTCGACGTCCTCGCGGGCCTCCTTGGCTCTGCCCGTCCCGGGATCGTAGTCGCGCGAACCCTCGCTGCCGAGCGCGTCGTAGAGCGCGTCGAGCTCTTCGAAGTAAAGTTCGGCGACCCCGTCGAACTCCGCGTTTTCGGGATCGGTCGGAAGCACCTGCTGGTACCGGACGACGCCGTCGATCTCGCGGGCGATCGGCGTGTGGTTCGTCTGCCAGTAGTCGACGAACTCCTCGTGGCTCATTCCCTCGCGTCTGACCAGTAGGGCGACGTGCTTGTACATCACGGGCCGATTTTCCGCACAGTACAATAAATTATGAGGGTCGCGAGCAAGCGTCCCGATCGAAGCGTCGAGGTCGATCGCCGGCGACCGCAGTAGTTGGTGCTCGGTACCGATGCCCGCGCGTCGCGGGACCGCGCCGCACCGATAGAACGAAGTCACCGGACGGCGACAGTACAGGTGCATGATACGAGTGGTCGAGCGTCCCGTTCGGCGGGGCGAGGACAGCGAAAGCCGCGAGAGGCGCGCGAGCCGCGGGTTCCGACCGGAGGTCGTCGACTCCGGGCCCGATCGCCGGACGACGAGTGACGGAGCCGTCCACGGGACCCCGGAGGCATGACGACGACGGCCGCAGCCCTCGTCGAGACCCTCGAGGAACTCGACGTCGAGTACGTCTTCGGCTATCCGGGCGGACGGGTCATCGAACTGCTCGAACACCTCCCCAACTCCGACGTCGACCTCGTCCGGCCGCGCGACGAGCGCGAGGCAAGCGTCATGGCGGAGACCTACGGCCGGCTCACCGGGACGCCCGGCGTGCTCGCCGGCCAGGGTCCGTGGATCGGAAGTTTGGGGATGATCGGCCAGATGGAGGCCGCACTGTCCTCGTCGCCGATGGTCGTGCTCACGGAGGCCTCGGAGCGCGGCGAGTACTCGACGCTCGCGCCCTACCAGCAAGCCCGGGGCGACTACGGCGGATTCAGCCTCCCCGACATCCTGGGCGGCGTGGCGAAGGAGTGGTGGTTCCCCCGGACGCCGATCGAGACTCTGCGATCGACCCACCTCGCGTTCAAACACGCCGTTGCGGGACGACCCGGTCCGACGGCGGTGATCCTCGACGGGAACGCGATCACCGACGAGGTGCCCGAGGATCCGACGCCACCCGCGTGGGACGCGGCCGAACAGACGCGAACGTGGGACGCGGCCCCGACCGCCGAAGACGTCGCGGCGGCCGCCGAGCACCTCGAAGCGGCCGATCGGCCGGTCATCGTCTCGGGCAACGGCGTTCACGCGGCGCAGGCGTACGACGAGCTCGCGGCGGTCGCCGACGCCTACGACTGCGCCGTCGTCACCTCGTACCTCGGCAAGTCGACCTATCCCGAGACCGACGAGCGCGCCGCGGGCGTGATCGGCTCGTTCGGCCACGAGGGGGCGAACCGCGTCGTCAGCGAGGCCGATACGCTGCTCGTCGTCGGCTGTCGGCTGAATCCGATGGACACGAACTGGCAGGCGCCCGAGTTCATCCGGCCCGACGAGCAGACGATACTCCACGCGGACGTCGACACCCGCAACGCCGGCTGGGTCTACCCCGCCGACGTAGGACTGATCGGCGACGCAACGGAGAGTCTGGCCGCGCTCGTGGCGGCGGGGAGCGGGGAGAACGAGTGGGCGATCGATCGAGCGGCCGAGGCCCGGGACTGGTTTACGGCGCCCGAGTGCGAGGACGACTCCGCGCCGATCGCGCCCCAGCGCGCCGCAAAGGAGATCCAGCGGGTCGTCGACGAGGATACGATCGTCACCGCCGACTCGGGGAACAACCGGTTCTGGCTGCTGTACTACCTCCAGACGCCGGCCGTCCGCACCTACTTCGGGAGCGGCGGCGTCGGCGGGATGGGGTGGGCGAACCCCGCGGCCGTCTCGGCAGCGCTCGCGACCGGGAAGGACGCGATCGCGGTCGCCGGCGACGGTGGCTTCTCGATGACGATGAACAGCGTCGAGACCGCCGTCGAGTACGGCGTCGCACCCACCTTCGTCGTGCTCAACGACACCAGCCTCGGAATGGTCCGCCAGATGCAGGGCGAGCACGAGATCGCGGGCGTCGAGTTCCACGACACCGACTTCGTGAAGGCCGCAGAGGCGTTCGGCGCCGTCGGCCGGCGCGCGACCGCTCCGGACGAGCTGGCGGAAGCGCTCCGGGAGGGGAAGGCGGCCGACGTTCCCCACGTGATCGACGTGCGCATCGATCGCGAGGCGGACATGGCCGAGACGCTCGCCTCTTCGTTCTACGAGTCGGTCGGGGGGCTTCACGAGTGATGCGAGCGATCGCGAGCAGCGCCGTGCGAACGAACACCAACCTATACGTGACCGATCGAACTACCACACAGACATGACCGACGCGGAAACTCACACGGAAGGCGCGAACGCGACCGTACTGGTAACCGGCGGAACCGGTTTCATCGGGTCCTACGTGGTGCAGGACCTGCTCGAACACGGCCACGACGTCGTGGCCTACGACCTCTCGACGGATACCGAGATTCTCGAAAAGCTCGGCGTCGACGGGGACGTCGAGGTGCGCCGGGGCGACGTCTCCGAACCGACCGACGTGATCCGAGCGGTCAAGGAAACGGGCGCGACGCACATCGTCCACCTCGCCGCGCTGTTGACGACGACCGCGCGGGAGAACCCCCGCGCTGGGGCGGAGGTGAACGTGATGGGGACGAACAACGTCTTCGAGGCCGCGCGGATCCTCGACGACCAGGTCGAGCGCGTCGCGTGGGCCTCCTCTGCGGCCGTCTACGCGCCGCCGCATAACTACGACGCGGAGTGGGTCGACGAGGAGGAACTCGTCTACCCCGACACCCTCTACGGCGCGACCAAGGAGTACAACGAACACCAGGCGCGGGTCTATCACGAGGACTACGGTCTCGATCACGTCGCCCTGCGTCCGACCGTGGCCTACGGCCCCTACCGCGAAACCGGCGGCTCGGCGTTTCTCGCAAACATCATCGAGAAGCCCGCAGTCGGCGAGTCCTACAGCGTCGAGTACGGCGACCAGGCGATCGACTGGCAGCACGTCGAGGACATCGCGCAGGCGTTCCGGCGGGCGGCGTTCACCCCCGAAGAAGAACTCACCCAGCGCGTCTACAACGTTCGCGGCGTGCTCGCGACGGTCCGCGAGGCCGCCGAGACGGTCAAATCGATCGTTCCCGACGCCGAAATCGACGTCTCCGACGACGGCGAACTGCCCTGGACGCAGAACCTGGACATGACGAAAGCGCGGGAGGAGCTGGGCTACGAGGTCCAGTACGATCTCGAGTCCGGCTTCCGTAAGTACATCAACGTGCTGCGGGAGGACCGCGGTCTCGAGCCGGTCTGAGGGCGCCGGCGTCGGGTCGCGTTCCCCGACGAAGCGATCAGGTGGTCACGCTCGGCCGACGTCGGCGGTCGCGGTGCGCTCAGCAGTGTCGGAGCAGGAGGCCCCTCCCGTGCCCGAACGTTTCGTGGTGGTCGTGGAACGTCGAATCTTCGTAGAAGGTCCCGATCGTTTTAACGTTGCAGATTTTCTTGTACTCGCAGCTCGGCGGATTAGCGTAACAGATGCTTCCGGGACGAATGCCGATGGTGCTCGTCTCGGTCGCGTCGGTGTTCGTGTCGAAGAACCAATGGTTCCTGTCCTCGTGAAAGCTCGTGTGGTCTTCCACCATCAGCGCCGGCTGACTGTAAATCCAGCTGACGCTCGCCGACAGCGACGGTGCCGACGACAGCGACGCCGAGACGCTCACGTTCTTGCTGACGGAGCCGTCCTGCGTGCCGAACGGTTCCCAGTCGTGCAGTTCCTCGCCGCCGACCTCGTTGTCGGCCCAGTCGGTTTCGGCGAACCCGTCGTTGTTCCTCCAGCTTGAGTCCCACAGCTGCCATCCGGGTTCCATGGCGACCCGCTGGCGGACCGCGTTGACGTCCCGGTCGTCGTCCCGCCTGTGGAACCAGTCGATCCAGGTTCCGATGACGCCGAACGGCTCCTCGGCGCTCTCGTAGTGGTTTTCGTAGATCTTGTCCATGTTCTCGACGTCGATGTCCTGCGTCGAGACCTCCTGGCTCATCCCGCCCTGGGGTAGCAACGCGCCCGCCCGCTCGAGCGCCGCCGCGTGCTGAGCGGCCCGCTTGTGGATGACGTCGACGGAGTCGGCCGATCGGGCCACGCCGTGATACTCGCGGACGACCCCGTCGGCTCGCCGCCCCCGAACGTATGCGACGAGTTCGCCGGTCTCCTCCGCCGCCGGTTCCGATCGGGCGACCGTCGTCCGCCCGTCCCGGCGGGCGGCGGCGCGTTCGATCGTCTTGTGCGTTTCCTCGATGGCGGCGGCCTCGACGGGACTCTCGTAACTCCCTTTGAGAAACGTTACGGAGTCGTTCGAGTCATCGCGCGCGGCGACCGACGCCGCGGCGATCGCAGGCAGCCCGACCGCTGCGGCGGTCGCGCCGGTGGCACGCAAGAACCGCCGCCTGTTGGTTTCCGCCGATTCGTTCCCGATCCGCTCGTCCGTATCATCTCCCATTACAACTAAATTCTATCTCTGTATGATTATAATTTTTCCCTCCTGTCCCCGTATAACCGCCCCGCAGGGGAGATTAACTTCCCTATGCCCCCCTGACCGATTCTCCGGGGAACACCGAATAGCCTAGCGCACTCACAGGATCTTGAGAAATATTTTTATCTATCGTGGTGAATTTTGCTCCGACCAGGCATTTAATTTCGCTTACTCGGGAGGTACTATCAACGATGCCAAACCGAACCCCATGCCGACGCGATCCGCCATCGTTCGACTGCTTGCTCCGGTGTCTCGCGAAGTCGGCGCCGCTGCTCGAGACGCTTCGGGACGGAGCGACGTACAAAGGGGAGCTAGCGTCGGAGCTCGGCGTCTCGAAGTCGACGGTATACAACCAGACCCGCGAGTTGAAGCGCCACCGCCTCGTCGAGCGGGTCTCGGACGGCTATCGCCTCACGAACAAGGGACGGCTCCACGCCGAACTCTACCGCGACACGGCGGCGCTCTCCGAGCGAATTTACGCCGCCGGGCCGTTGCTCGAGGCGGTTCCGCCCGAGGAACGGCCGCCGCCGCCGGTGATCCGCGACGTGGACGTCGTCACGACGGATCGAAACCCCGAGGCGCCGCTCAACGCGTTTCTCGAGTGGGTCGCGCGGGCCGAGCGAGTGACCGGACTCGCCGCGCTCGTCTATCCACGAACGATCGAGGCGTTGCGGGACGACCTGGAAGCGGGGCGGCTGTCGGCCGACGTCGTGATCGAGTCGACGACCCTCGATCGCCTCGCCGACCACCACGAATCCGACTGCCGAACGCTGATTCGATCGCCCGACTTCGCCGTGTCGGTGGTCGGCGACTCGTTTCCCTTCGGTCTGTTGATCGCCGACGACCCGGACGAGACGGCCGGAATCACGACGTACACGGATCGCGGCCACCTATGCGGGTTCGGGTGCATCGAATCGGACGAGTCGATCGAGTGGGCTAGAACCGTGTCCGAGCGGTACCGCTCGCGCGCGCGGCCGATCGAGGCTGCCGAATCCGCACGGGTGTCCGCGATCCTCGAACAGTGAGACGCCGTCGTCGCGCGGACCGAGATCGCATCCGAACCACCCGGATTGAAGACCGTCGTCCGAGTACGCGTGGGTATGGACGAACGGCGTTTCATGGAGGGAACCCGCGGCACGCAGGCCGTCGACTGGGAGGAACGGATCGACACGCGGCGACTCAGGGAGGAGCGCAAGGAGCGGGCGCTCGACCGCCTGCAAGAAACCGACCTCGGCGCGATGCTGCTCGTGTCGGACCCCAACATCCGCTACGTGACGGGACTGGCGATGACCGGCGGCAGCGGCGCCGACCACTACACGCTGCTGACCGAGGCGGGCGATATCGTCCACTGGGATACCGCCGATCACGCGAGCAATCAGCGGTTCAACTGCCCGTGGCTCCACGACATTCGATACGCCTGCCCGGGTCTCGGAAACGTCCCGCGGGCCTCCGGCAGTCCGTCGGCCCGCCGGTTCCTCCTGTCGACGATGGCCGAAACCGTCCACGAGGCGATGAATGAGTACGGCGTCGCCGACGAGACGCTCGGCATCGACGTCGGGAACGCCGGCCTCGTCCGCGCGTTCGAGGACCGCGGGATCGAGGTCGACACCGAGGCCGCCTCCGAGGCGATGCTCGACGCCCGGAAGGTCAAGACCGACGACGAGATCGAGTGTCTCCGAATGGTCGCGTCGATCTGCGAGGCGGGCTTCCAGGCGATCAAAGACGCCGCGAAGCCCGGGATGCGCGAAACCGAGGTCTGGGGCGAAGCCGTCAGCGAACTGTGGCGCCACGGCGCGTTCGTCGGCGGCGGCTACCTCACCTCCGGTCCCAACACGTGGCCGAAACACCAGGCCAATACGACCGATCGCGCCATCCGTCCCGGCGACCTCGTCTACGCCGATTTCTACAACATCGGCTATCTGGGCTACCGATCGTGCTACTACCGCACCTTTAGTATGGGCGAACCGACGAAAGCCCAGCGGGAGGCGTACGAGACCGCCCGCGACAACCTCTACGACGTGCTCGAACGGATCGAACCCGGCGCGACGACCGACGAGATCGCGCAGGGCTTTCCGGACATGAAAGGCGAGCACGCCGACTTCTACGACGCCGACGAACACTGGCAGCTGACCACCAACCACTGGGCCCACGGCCTCGGCCTCCAGCTCTACGAGGTGCCGCTGATCTGGCGCGGCCTCTCGCCGGACCACCCGATCGAGATCGAAGAGGGGATGACGATGGCCGTCGAGACCCAGGAACCGGCCGATCGGCAGGGCGTCCGCGTCGAGGAGATGGTCGTCGTCCGCGAGAACGGCGTTGAGATCCTGAGCCAGTGGCCCGTCGAGGAGCTCACCGTTATCGATCACTGATCGAGTAATTCGGTGAGCGGATGTTTCGATCGGGACCAATCGGCGAACGATTGTCCATACATCCGCCAAATTGTGAATTCTCAACACCAACTCGAATGCGAACACCACGAAAGGGGCTGACGTGGTGTTCTTCATTGCTATCTCAACCGGTGAGTAGCAGATCCTCGTCGATCGCGAGTCCACCAACAGTTAAGATGCTCACCATGAATAACGGGAATATGAAACTCGGGACGGGGCTATTCACGGCCCAGCAGCGGCCGGACGACGATCGCGAGCCGAGCGATTTGTATTCGGAGATGCTGAGGCTGTCGGGCGAGATCGAAGCCGCGGGGCTGGACAGCGCGTGGGTGTCGGAACACCACTTCGCCGAGGACGGCTACCTCTCGGGGACGATGCCGGCACTCGGCGCGATGGCCGCCGAAACCGACGCGATCGAGATCGGGAGTTGCGTCGCGCTCGGACCGCTGTACGATCCGATCCGGCTCGCCGAGGACGCGGCGACGGTCGACCTCCTGGCTGACGGCCGGCTCACGCTCGGCCTCGCGATCGGCTCGAATCCGCGGGAGTTCGACGTCTTCGGCGTGCCGCGCGAGGAGCGCGCCGATCGGCTCGCGGATCTGGTGTCGTTCCTTCGGAGCGCGTGGAGCGATTGCGACCTGGATTACGACTCGGCGTTTCACGACGTGCCGGCTGACGTCTCGATCACGCCGAACCCGGTCGACGAGACCGTGCCGATCATGCTCGGCGGCGCGGCCAAACCCGCCGTTCGTCGGGCCGCCCGAACCGCGGACGCCTGGTGCGCCCCGTCGTCGCTGTCGATCGAGGGGGTTCGAAAGCGCGTCGAGGACATCCGTCGCGTGCGGGACGAGGAGGAAATTTCGGGAGCGTTCACGATCTACGTCCTCCAGCACGGCTGGGTCGGCGACTCGCGCGAGGAGGCCTGGGAGACGATGCGCGACGGCTACTTCTACATCCAGCGCCGGTACGCGGAGCTCTTCTCCGGCGAGTCGGTCGACGAACTCGACGCCGATCGCAAGCGGGAGTTGAAAGGGCAGGCGATCTTCGGCACGCCCGAGCAGGTCGTCGAAGAACTCGACGCCTACCGGGAGGCGCTCGGCGACAATATCCACTTCATCTTCCGCACCTACCACCCGGGCGTCGGAACCGAGGCGACAGTCGACTGCATCCACCGGCTCGGCGACGAGGTCGCCCCGCAGCTTCGGTGACGCGTTTGCACTCGCTTTTCGAGACGTCGATCGCCGCGGGAACCCAGGAACGATCGAACTCGCGTCGGCCTCAGAAGTCGACGGTCTCGAGGATCCCGTCCTGGATGCGGACGGCCTGGGGCAGGTAGTAGTCTTCGAGCGCGTGCAGCGGTACCGGCGCGTCGAAGCCGGTCACGCGCTTGATCGGCGCCTCCTGGTAGAGGAGGGCGTGTTCCTGAACGGTCGCCGCCACTTCGGCGCCGAGGCCGACGCTCTTAGGTGCTTCGTGGACGATCACGGCCCGGCCGGTCTTCTCGAACGAGTCGACGATGGTCTCGACGTCGAGCGGCGACAGCGTCCGCAGGTCGACGACCTCGGCGTCGACGCCGTACTCCTCGGCGACGTTGTCCGCGGCGATGAGGGTCGGCCGGGTCATCGCGCCCCACGTGTAGACGGTGACGTCGCTTCCCTCCCGCCGGATCGCGGCGTCGCTCAGGGGGACCTCGTAGGAGCCCGTCGGCACGTCTTCGCGGACCGCGCGGTAGAGGAGTTTGGGCTCGAGAAAAACGACCGGATCGGGATCGCGGATCGCCGCGGTGAGCAACCCCTTCGCGTCGAACGGCGTGCTCGGGGAGACGACCTTCAACCCGGGTTCGTGAGCGAAGAACGTTTCCGTGGACTCGGAGTGGTGTTCCGGCGCCCGGATGCCACCGCCGTACGGCATCCTGACCACCATCGGGACCGTGTACGCGCCGTGGCTTCGGCTCCGGAACCGGGCGGCGTGACTGACGAGTTGATCGAACGCGGGATACGAGAATCCCATGAACTGTATCTCCGCGACCGGCCGCATGCCGGACAGCGCCAGTCCGATCGCCGTCCCGACGATTCCCGACTCCGCCAGCGGCGTGTCGACGACGCGATCGCCGCCGAACTCCTCGTAGAGCCCGTCAGTAGCGCGGAAGACGCCCCCGTTCTTGCCGACGTCTTCGCCCAGGACGACGACGCGGTCGTCCGCCGACATCTCCGCGTAGAGCCCGTCACGAACCGCTTCGACGAGAGTGAGTCGATCCGCGTCGGTCTCGGCGGCGGGTGCGGTGGCCGAGCTCATTCTAACACCTCGGAGAACGCGTCGTCACCGTACTTTTCGCGGAGCGCGTTCAGTTCGTCCCGCTGTTCGCGAAGCCGGTCGGGCAGTTCGTCGTAGACGTGCTCGAAGATGCTGTCCGGATCGGCGTCCGCGTTTTCGGCGGCCTCGATCGCGTCGTCGATCTGCGCCCCGATACGCTCGTCGATGTCGGCCTCGCGCTCCTCGTCGAGGATGCCCTCCGAATACAGGTAGTTCCGCAGGCGATCGAGCGGGTCCTTCCGGCGCCACGCGTCGGCCTCGTCGTCCTCGCGATAGACGGACGGATCGTCCGCGGTCGTGTGCGCGCCGTAGCGGTACTGAACCGCCTCGATGAGGGTCGGTCGCCGCTCGTCGTCGGTCGGGTTCTTCGCCTTCTTGAGGGCTTCCCGCGTGACCTCGTACACGGCGAGCGGGTCGAGTCCGTCGACGCGAACGCCCTCGATGCCGTAGGCCTGGGCCTTCTGGGCGATCGTTTCGCTCGCCGTCTGTCGGTCTCGGGGAACGGAGATGGCCCACTGGTTGTTGTTACAGACGAACACCGCGGGCACGTCGAAGACGCCGGCGAAGTTCAGCCCCTCGTGGAAGTCGCCTTCGGAGGTCGCGCCGTCGCCGAAGTGACACAGCACGGCCCGATCGGTCCGGCCCTGAAGCTCGTTGCCCCAGGCCATCCCCACGGCCTGGGGCAACTGCGTCGCGATCGGGATGTACTCCGGCAGAACGTTGACGTCGTCGGGGATTGCGTAGCCGTCTCGGTGACCGCGAAGCGGCTTCAGCAGGGATTCGAGACGCATTCCGTGGACGTACTTGGCCGCGTGTTCGCGGTAGGTCGGGAACAGCCAGTCCCGTTTCTCGAGCGCGTAACTCGTCGCGACCTGCGCGCCCTCCTGTCCCGTCATCGGCGCGTAGGTCGCGATCCGCCCCTGTCGCTGCAGGCTGATCGCGCGCTGATCGAATCGGCGCGCGAGCGCGACGTCCTCGTACATCGACAGCAGTTCGTCCGCCGAGAGGTCGGGTACCTCCGCGCCCGGCAGGACGGTTCCGTCCTCGTCCAAGATCCTGATCGGTTCGTCGTCGACTCGCGCTGGTTCGCTGGTAACGCCGTGATCTGCTTCCTCTTGTGCACTCATTATTGTGGCTGGTGGACCGATGGCTGCTCGGAGCGCTGTACCACGGTCGGTCTGGGTAACCCCGGGATCGGTGGGAGCGAATCCCGCGAGTTAGGTCCAGAGTACGCGTCCGACGCGGGTGCGTGTTCCGCCTCGCGTCGACGCGATTCCCGCCAGTGTAAATGTAAAGTGGAGTTTCGCGCGAATAGTGGCGTCGAGACGCTGGGGTAGCTCGGTCGCGGCGCGAATCTCCTGCGTACTGGCGGTTGCCATATCACATACAATTACGGAGAATACACTTAATAGTTCTGTGTGAGTGAGTCACACTACAAGTCACCGATCGCCGGTGAAACTGAACTATCGGTCGGTTTTCGTCGTCGTTCGCGCCAGTTCGTGACCGAATACACACCGCTCTCGAGCAAACGGCGAACGGACCGATCGACGGAGACCGGCGCGCCGGCCCTCGCGCGCTGCATCGCCAGCCCTGGAACACTATCGGCATCGCGCGAAGCCCCATCGGACGGCGACGCGCTCTATGGGTCGACGAGCGCCCGATCTCGATCCGTCGGCACCGAATCGACGATCGCGATCCGAATAGTTTGGATACGAGAGCGGACGCGAGGGTCGAAACCGCCGGAAGGGCGACGACGCCACGATCCACGAGCCGAGTTTCACGGGCACGAACCCGTCAGAACACCTCTCACGGCCCGGTCAACCGCCGAATGCCGCGAATCCGAATAATTCGGATCGTCGCTGTAGCGACCGTTCACCTAGTCTGTGACACGTATGGATCCTCGAAATCTTGCTAAATTACCGTCCGCTCGCGGGATATCACTCGTGATCGAGGGAGAAGCATTTTATTTCGCACAGTATCGAACGCCGAATAGTTCGCGATTCGATCAGCGCCCCGACGCCGTGTATACACACATACGACTGTAATACCGTCCCGGTGTTCGGCGGTCGCGTTCGTCCGAGCTATTCGGACGAAGCGGCGGGAAAATCGGTGGCGATCGCCGCGACGATCGAAGCGCGATTCGAACCTCGAAACGGGGTCGGGCGCCGACGACGGAACCTGTAATCGGGTTAGCCGGTCGAGCCGTACCTGAGGGTGATGTGGATCTCGTCGATCGCCGCGAGCAGCTTATCGGGGAGTTCGTTCCGGAGGTAGTCGCCTTTCACGCGATTCGCCGGCCCGGAGATGCTGATCCCGCCGATGGGCGCCCCGTCTTCGTCTCGAATGGGTGCACCGACCGCGTTCAACCCCTCGATCGACTCGCTGATATTGAACGCGTAACCCCGGTCTCGAACGGCTTTCAGTTCGTCGCGGAGCGCGTCTTCGTCGGTGATCGTCCGGTCGGTCATCTCCACCAGCCCCTGCCGGTCCAGGATCGTCCGCAGCTCCGCCTCGTCAAGATGCGCTAGGATGGCCTTCCCGGCGGCGAGTTGGTGAAGGTACCGCCGCTGGCCGACGCGCGCCGACGTCCGCAACGGGCTGTCGCCCGAGGCCTTGTAGAGGTGGACGCTGAAATCGCCCTCCTTGGCGACGAGCCAGACCTTCTCGCCGGTCTGTGCGGCCAGTCGATCGACCTGTCTTCGACCGACCTCGAAAAAGGGAACTCGGTTCCGCGCGCTGATCCCGAAGTCGAGAAACCGAAGGGCGAGGGAGAACCGACCGTCTTCGCGGACGAGCAGGTCGTTGTCCTCGAGCGTGCGCAGGTGGCGGTGAATCGTGCTGCGCGCGAGATCCAGCTCGTCGGTTAACTCGTCGAGCGTTCGCCCGGGACTGCGCTTGAGGTGCTCGAGAATTCGAAGCGATGACTCCGTCGTGGCGACCGGCCGATACGAGCGCGAACCGTCAGTCATGTCTCGGTATCGAGTGACGAACGATTTAGGTTTTGGTCTGGCAGAAAGCGCCGCCTCTATCGTATCCGTTCGCCGCCGCCGATTCCATCCGCTCGGGATCGGCGAACCGGTTGGCCCGGCGTCAACGACGGTCGTAGACGCGTTTTACCTTCCCGACTTCCGTCCGTTCGATCGTGCCGTACTCGACCAGGTCGAGCTCGTCGGGCGTGAACGACAGCGCGTTCTGTACCCGTTTGAGGACCGCCTCGCGGAGTCGGTCGACGTCGCCGTCGAACCCCTCGACGAGTTCGACGGTCAACTCGAAGTGATCAAGGTTCCCCTCGCGGTGGAGATCGATGCGGTACTGGGGCGCGACGTCGTCGAACTCGAGGACGACGGCCTCGATTTGGCTGGGGTAGAGGTTGACGCCGCGGACGATGAGCAGGTCGTCGGCGCGGCCGGTGACGCTGTCCATCCGAACCGTCGTCCGGCCGCACTCACACTCTTCGGACGTGAGCGTGGTGAGATCTCCGGTGCGGTACCGTAGGACGGGCACGGCTTCTTTCGTCAGCGACGTCAGGACGAGCTCGCCCTCCTCGCCCTCGGGCAGGGGCTCGCCGGTCGCGGGATCGACCACCTCGGGGTAGAAGTGGTCCTCCCAGATGTGCATCCCGTCCTGGGCCTCGCGGCACTCGGCGGCGACGCCCGGCCCGATCAGTTCCGAGAGGCCGTAGTTCTCGATGCCGATCGCCCCGAGTCGTTCCTCGATCTCCTCGCGCATCGGCTCGGTACAGGGTTCGGCGCCGTACAGCACCGCCCTGATCGAGAGGGCGCGCGGATCGACGCCCATCTCCTCGGCGGTTTCGGCGAAGTATAGCGCGTAGGAGGGGGTGCAGGCGATCGCGTCGCTGCCCAAGTCGCGGGCGAGTTCGACCTGTCGCTGCGTGTTGCCGCTGCCCGTCGGGACGACCGTCGCGCCGAGGGCCTCGGCGCCGCCGTGGAAGCCCAGCCCCCCGGTGAACAGGCCGTAGCCGTAGGCGTTCTGGACGGTATCGGTCGCGTCGATCCCGGCCGCCGACATCGATCGGGCCATCACCTCGTCCCACAGGTCGAGGTCGCTCTCGGTGTAGCCGACGATCTTGGGGTTGCCCGTCGTCCCGGACGACGCGTGGATGCGGCGGAGCTCCGAACGATGGACGGCGAACAAGCCGTCTGGGTACTCGTCGCGGAAGTCCTCCTTCGTCGTGAAGGGCAGGATTTGAACGTCGTCGATCGTCTCGATATCGGCCGGCGAAACGCCGGCCTCGCCCAGCCGATCGCGGTAGAACGACACGTTCTCGTACGCCCGTTCGACGGTGTCGCGGAGCCGCGTCGACTGCAGCTCTCGTAGCTCCTCCCGAGAGGCATGCGCGATAGTCTCTGCCATATGATCACACCTGACGATATCGAGTGCCAAAACAGTTCGTGCGGGCGGTAGAACGGGAAGGCGGATCGGTATCGAAAGAGCGAACCTCGACGGACTCGGCGGCGATCGGGCGAACCCGACGCTGATCGATCCTATCCGCTTCTCTGGGGTTCGACGCTACTCGAACTTTTCGAACGGCTGCGAGCAGCCGTTACAGTAGTGCATCGATCGACACAGCGACGGCCCCTTCGGGTGTTCGCGGACGGTGTCCGTCGAACCGCAGTACGGGCACTCGGCGCCGGCGGCGTCCCCGCTGGTCTCGACGCTCGGATCCGGTCGTCGTCTCATACGCTCAATCCGAACTCACGGAGGTCGTCTTTCCCCCGATCGGTGACCATCTCGACGGTCCACTCAGGACTCCAGACGAGCCGCAGTTCGGCCGTCTCGACGCCGTCGACGTTGGCGACCGCCGCCTTGACCTCCTCGGTAAGCATGTCCCGCGCCGGACAGCCCGAGTATGTGAGCGTCATGTCGATCGTCGCGACGCCGTCCTCGACCGCGACGCCGTAGAGCAACCCGAGGTCGACGATGCTGATCGGCATCTCGGGGTCCTCGATGGCGTAGAGGGCCTCCCATACGTCGGCCTCGACGCCGGTCGCGCCCTCGCCCGTCGCCGGGAGGTCCTCGACGCGCTCGCCCTCGCGGTAGTCGGTGTACGCACAGGGCGTGGCGTCGGTCTCCTGATCGAGGGCGAAGTCGTCCGTATCGGCGGTGAAATCCGATTTCGCGCCCGGGTCCGGAATGTCGCCGCTCATTCGGGTTTGTCCATGATTTTCGTCGTGTTGCTGCGCCCGAGGTCGCGGTAGGTGTGGGTAAACTCGTCGTAGAGGTCGAACCACGCGTCGGTGTGGGTGCCGTCGCGACCGCGTTCCTCGGGGAGCATCTCCTCGGTGACCTCGAACGCGAACTCGTCCGAGCCGCCGTCGCCGAACTGGTCGCCGTCCGGCACCTCGAGATCGAGCGACTCGAGGTACGGGACGACGATCGACAGCCACTCCTCGCCCATCTCCTCGAGCGTCGCGTCGCGGAGGCCGAGGTCGACGATATCGTCCTCGACTTCGGGACCGACCGGTTCGAAGAGGGTCAGCGCATACGGGAACAGCCGATCGAGCGCGTCCTGCACCCGCTCGCGGCCCTCCTCGCCCTCGACGAGCCGCTCAAGCCAGTTCTGGGCGTGTTCGAGGTGGTACGACTCCTCGCTCCGGATCTTACCGACCCGATCGGCGATCTTCGGATGCGACGAGCCCTCGAGGGCCTCAAGACGGATGGCTTCTGCGACGTCGTACAGGTACGATCGGACGATCGCGTCGGTCCAGTCGCCCTCCTCGAAGGGCTGCTCGACGAGCGTGCTGTGGTGGAAGTCCTCGGGGTCGCGCTCGTAGACCAGATCGCGTTCCTCGTAGCCGAGGTCGTCGAGCACGTCGTACCAGAGGCGGGCGTGGCCGAGTTCGTCCTGTGCGTTGTTCGACAGCGCGAGGTCCGACTCGAGAGTCGGCGCGCGAACCTGCCACTCCGTGTAGCGCTCGGCGAGGACGAACTCGTCGTCGGCCAGCCGCTTCACGAGGGTTTCGATCGCGGCGCGTTCGCGCTCGTCTACGTCCTTCGGATCGTCGATGGCCGCAGCCATCAGGCTTCACCCCGCTGTTTCTCGGCGTCGGCCTGTTCGTCCTCGGACTCGACGACCTCGCGGGCGTCCTTCCCGGCCGTGTTGTACGCCGTCGCCCAGCGGTAGCTCTTGTCGGTCGTCCCGCCGAAGGCGACGTCCTCGGCGTCGATCTCGCCGATTTCGTCCTTCGGAACGACCCAGAGACTGTTCGTCGGCTTGCGGCGACCGTGCTGGATCGCGGCGAACTGCTTGGCCATCTCCCGGTCCGGTGCGTGGACGTTGCCGCAGTGGGTGTGGTACTGCCCCTCCTTCTCCTGGCGGAACACTTCCCAGATCATGGTCAGTCAGCCGCCTGCGGCGCGTGACCGCCGGCGGTAGTAGCGTCGGTGTCGATCGTTTCGCGGACCCACTCGACGGCCTCCTGGGCGGCTTTCCGGCCGTCGATCTGGTCGAGTCCGGGCTCGTACGAGTTCTTCGCGATCGCGAAGAACTCCTCCCAGTCGAGGTCGTCCTCCTCGACCTCGAAGGTGCCGTCGTCGCGCTTTCGAATGCGCGGCTCGTCGGGGATCTCGAGGCCGTACTTTTCGGCCTTCGGGATGTACTGGTTCAGGAAGGCGTTCCGAAGGTCGTCGTTGGACTGTTGTTTCAGCCCGACCGAGGTCGCGAAGTCGTGGTGGGTGCTCTTGTCGTCGGTCGGCCCGAAGAACTGGATGATCCGCGGCCACCACTCCTCGAAGGCCTCCTGGGTCCGCTGCTGTTCCGCGCGCGAGCCGGTCATCAGCTCCCGGAGGATGTCCTCGCCGTGTTTGACGTGGAAGCCCTCCTCGAAGCACACCTTGTCCATCGCGTGGGCGTACGGCTCCCAGCTCGTTCGCCGGAGCGTCGCCTGCCGGCGCATCGCCGCGCCGTCGACGAAGAAGGCGATCATCGGCGTCTCGACCCAGTCGGTCATCCCGTAGTGGAAGCAGTTGAGGAACTTCCCGTCGCCGTTGGCGAGGTCGGTAAGCATCTCCTCGCGGGTCTTCACGCCGAGCGACTCCGCCGCGCGGTAGAGCAACTGGCCGTGACCGATCTCGTCTTGCACCTTCGCGGAGAACGCCAGTTTCCGATCGATGCTCGGCGCCTGGCGGATGAACGGACGCTCCAGATATGCGCCCATGATCTCGCTGTTGGCGTGGAACTCGATCATCCGCGTGGCCGCTTTGCGATACTCCTCGGGGAGGTCGTCTGCGGGGCTGAACGCCCGCGGCCCCGCCCGTTCTTTCACTGTGTCGAGGTCCATCGTTTCACGTGAACAAACGTGAGAAACGCCCTTAGGGGTTGACCGCCATATGACGCGGTTTTAAATAGCGCCCCGATCTATCGGCCGACACGAATCCGCATGATCGACGAGTGCCTCGCGGTCGAATTTCGGGTCGAAAACGACGATTGCCCGCTCTCGGAGGTGACGCAAGCCGTCGGCGTCGAGGTCAGCGCCCAGCCCCCGCAACGGCGCGGCGACGGCTACGATCTCCTGCAGTTCAGTTCGCCGGCGAGCGATCGGCTGACGCGGGCGCTCGACGACGACGAACGGATCTCGTACCTCCACGTCTCGCGGACCGACGGACGGAATCGGTATCGGTGTCTGTCGAAACACCCCTGCGTCGTCCGCCGGCTGATCGACGGCGGACTCATCGTCGAGACGCTTCGGTACCGCGACGGCGCGGCGACGATCTTCGGGGCCGTCGTCGGCCGGGACGTCCTCAAGGGCGTCATGGAGGCAGCCGGCGAAACCGTCGGGGTTCGGCTCCAGCGGGTCTATCCTCTCCACTCCGAAGCGAAAGAATCCCCGAGCCAGCGGTGGGATCTCACGCCGGCCCAGGAAGAGTGCATCCGGACGGCCCTCGAGATGGGATACTTCACGATCCCGCGGGAGACTTCCTCGGAGGCCGTCGCCGCGGAACTCGGGATCAGCAAATCGGCGTTTCTCGAGCGCCTCCGCCGGGGCGAAGCCGCGCTGTTCGAGCAACTCTTTCAGTAGGAAGACGAACGGGCCGCGTCGAAGACGGAAGAAACGCGTCGGAGACGAGAGAACCGCGCCGAACTGGGGGCCGGAAGATACATTTCCGGGGGCGTAGGTGTGCCACCATATGACAGATATCGAAGCCGTGCGAAGCCGCATCGAGAGCGATCCCTACTGCGAGACGATCGGCATCGATCTCGTCGACCTCGAACCGGGCGTCGCACGGACTCGACTCGAGATCACCGACGAACTGACGAACTTCCACGGGACGCCTCACGGCGGCGCGGTCTATTCCCTCGCCGACGCGGCGTTCGCCGCCGCCTCGAACTCGGACGGGGAGACCGCGGTCGCGCTGGAGACGAACATCTCGTACCTCGACGCCGTCGACGTCGGAACCGTCCTCACCGCGACGGCCGAGGAGACCCACGCCGGCGGTCGCACGGCCGAGTTCGAGGTCGTCGTCGCCGACGAGGAAGGCGATCGAGTGGCGACGTTTCGCGGTCGCGTGTACAAGCCGTGAGGATGGTTCAATCGGCGATGGACGGCCGATCGGGGCGTCTCGGAGGACTTACGCGGTGACGCCGAGGTACCGATCGAGAATTTCCTCGTCCGCTCGGAGTTCGTCCGACGTGCCCTCGTATACGATCTCGCCCTGGTTGATCACGTAGTTGCGATCGGCGAGTTCGAGGCAGACGTGGACGTTCTGCTCGACGAGCAGGACGGTGATGCCGCGATCGTTGAGGTCGGCGACGATGTCCATCACATCCCGGACGATGTATGGTGCGAGTCCCTCCGTGGGTTCGTCGAGCAGTACGAGGTCGGCGCCGCCGACCAGGGCGCGGGCGATCGCGAGCATCTGCTGTTCGCCGCCCGACAGCGACGAACCGGCGTTGCCCGCCCGTTTCTGGAGGTTCTCGAACGTGTCGAGCGCCTTGCC